>NZ_JBOHGC010000134.1:0-60481 GCF_050699995.1 Actinokineospora sp.
GGTCCACTCCGGCGCCCGCACCTCACGGCCGCGGTCGGCGATCATCCGCAGACACTCGCGCCGGGCCGTGGTCGCCAGCCACGCCGACAGCCGCTCCGGCGAGCGGAGCGTGGGCAGGTTCTCGGCGAGGGCGATCCAGGTGCTCTGGCTGACGTCGGCCGCGTCCGCGTCGTCGAGTTTGTGGGCGCGGGCGACCCGCCAGACCAGGCCCGCGTGCCGGTCGACCAGGTCGCGCCACGCCGCCTGGTCGCCTGTGCCCGCCCGACGGACGAGTTCGGCTGTGTCCACTGGGTCCTCCCGGTGATCGTCATCGCCGGTCGGACGACGATCACCGGGCGCCGGATCCGGGTGACCCACCAACGGGGGACACCGGGAACCAACGGGAGTCAGCCGAGTTTGTGCAGCCTGCTGATCGCCTCGTCCAGGATGTCGTCCTTCTTGCAGAAGGCGAAGCGGACCAGGTGGCGCCAGCGGTCCGGGTTGTCGGTGAAGACCTGCACCGGCACCGCCGCCACCCCGATCCGACCCGGCAGTTCGCGGCACAGCTCCAGACCGTCGGTGAAGCCCAGCGGCCGCACGTCGGCGCAGACGAAGTACGTGCCCGCCGTCTGCCGCACCCCGAACCCGGCCTCCGCGAGTCCCGCGGAGAGTCGATCACGCTTGTTCGCCAGCGAGTCCCGCAGTTCCTCGACCCACGCGCCCTCGTGGTTCAGCGCGTGCGCGACCGCGGGCTGGAACGGCGCACCGCCGACGAAGGTGAGGAACTGCTTGGCCGCGCGGACCGCCGCGACCAGCTCGGCGGGCCCGCAGACCCAGCCGATCTTCCACCCGGTGCAGTTGAAGCTCTTGCCCGCGCTGGAGATCGTCAGCGTCCGCGACGCCATCCCCGGCAGCGAACCCAGCGGCACGTGCGCCAGCCCGTCGAAGAGCAGGTCCTCGTACACCTCGTCGGTGATCGCCAGCAGGTCGTGCTCGACGCAGACCTCGGCGATCGCCTCCAACTCCGCCTGGGTGAAGACCGTCCCCGTCGGGTTGTGCGGGGTGTTCACCAGGATCGCCTTGGTCGCGGGCGTGACCGCGGCCCGCAGCGCGTCGGCGTCGAGGCCGAAGCGGCCCGAGGGCTCCTCCGCCAGGGAGACGACCCGCCGGGTGGCGCCCGACATGGCGACCGACGCGGCGTAGGAGTCGTAGTACGGCTCGAAGAGGATCACCTCGTCGCCGGTCTCGACCAGGGCCAGCAGCGACGCCGCGATGGCCTCCGTGGCGCCCACGGTGACGAGGATCTCGGAGTCCGGGTCGAAGGCCGTCCCGTACCGCGCCCGCCGCGCCGCGATGGCCGCGCGCAGCTCCGGGCGGCCGGGGCCCGGCGGGTACTGGTTGATCCCGTCGGCGATGGCTTTCTGGGCTTCGGCCAGCATGGCGGGCGGACCGTCGGTGTCCGGGAAGCCCTGGCCGAGGTTGACCGCGCCGTTGCTCACCGCGAGAGCTGTCATCTCCGCGAAGATCGTCGACGTGAACGGACGCAGCCTGGGTACGAGCGTGGTTCGAGGCACGGATATGGATCCTCACGGACAATGACGTCGTGGAGCAAGTACCCGGCGAATTTGAGAAGCGGCGCGCCCTTCGACAGATGAAGCGCGTCGCCCTGGGTTTCCTGCTGGGGGCGACGGCGATCTTCATCGGCCTGACCCTCTGGCCGGACGCGCCCCCGTGGGTCGGCTACGTGAAGGCGGCCGCCGAGGCGGGCATGGTCGGCGCCCTCGCGGACTGGTTCGCCGTCACCGCGCTGTTCCGCAGGCCGATGGGGCTGCCCATCCCGCACACGGCGATCATCCCGAACAAGAAGGACGTCCTGGGCGACAGCCTCGGCGACTTCGTCGGCACGAACTTCCTCTCCGAACAGGTGGTCCGCGAACGCCTGCGCCGCGTCGGCATCGCCAACCGCCTCGGCGGCTGGCTCGCGCAGCGCGACAACGCGGAGCGGGTCACCTCCGAGCTGGCCACGGTCGTCCGCGGCGCGGTCACGGTCCTGCGGGACGAGGACGTGCAGGCCGTCATGGAGCAGGCGGTCGTCAGCCGGATCATCGGCACGCCGTGGGGGCCGCCGATGGGCAAGCTGCTGGAACGGGTCATCGGCGACGGCGCCCACCACAAGCTCGTGGACCTCATGTGCGACCAGGCCTACGACTGGGTCAAGGTCAACCACTCGCAGGTCCTCAACGTCGTCTCCGGCCGCGCGCCCACGTGGTCGCCGAAGTTCGTCGACGCCCTGGTGGCGGACAAGGTCTACGGCGAGGTCCTGTCCTTCGCCTGGAACGTCAAGACCGACGTCAACCACCCGATGCGGCTGGCCCTGGACAAGTTCCTCACCGAGTTCGCCGGCGACATGCAGACCGACCCCCGCGTGATGGAACGCGCCGAGCAGGTCAAACACCAGGTCCTCGAACACCCGGACGTGCAGACCCTCATCGGCTCGGCGTGGAGCACCGCCAAGAAGATGCTGCTCGACGCCGCCGAGGACCCGTCGAGCGAACTGCGTACCCGCGTCCGCGCGGGCCTGATGACCCTCGGCACCCGCCTGATGAACGACGAGTCCCTGCGCACCAAGGCCGACGGCTGGGTCGAGGGCGCCGCCGCCCACATCGTCCTCAACTACCGCGACGAGATCACCACCCTGATCACCGACACGGTCCAACGCTGGGACGCTGATGAGACCGCGCGCAAGGTCGAACTCCAGGTCGGCCGCGACCTGCAGTTCATCCGAATCAACGGCACCGTCGTCGGCGCCCTCGCGGGCCTGGTGATCTACACCGTCGCCCAGCTGATCAGCTGACCCCTCGCGGGTTGGTCAGCCGAGCTTGGAGCGTTCTCGCCAGGCGCGGGCTTTTTCCCGGTTTCCGCAGACCTGCATGGAGCACCACGTCCGTGACCGGTTGCGGGACCGGTCGAAGAACGCCCACTGGCACTCGTCCGCCGGGCAGATCTTCACCCGCTCCCACTCGCCGAGCACCGCCAGCCTGCTCGCCGCCGCCAGCACCGCCCCCGCCGCGTCCGGCGCGGACACCTGTGGCACGCCCCCGACCAGCGAGATCCGCACGTCGGCGGCAGGTGGGGGATCCGCGGGCGTGCCGCCGACCAGCCCGCGCAACCCGTCGCGGACAGCCCTGACCTGCGTGGGATCGCCCGCGGTCAGTCCGCGCGAGGCCAGCCAGGCGTGCCATTTCAGGTCGTCGTCGAGCAGGTCGGCGTTCTCTTCGACGTCAAGGGTGTTCAGGAAGTCGAGGACCAACTCGACGTCGTGGGTAGAGCTCACGAAAACCACTGTAGGCCCTTTACCGGTTGACGGGTCCGCGCCTAACCTACATGCTCATATCACTGGTTACGCATCTGGGAGGAAATCATGTCCGTACCCACACTCGGCTCGGTCGTCCTGGACTGTCCCGACCCGCTGGAGCTTTCGAAGTTCTACGCACGCCTGCTCGACTGGCCCGAGCCCGACGCCGCCGAGGACAACTCGTGGTCGACCATCGGCAACGGCGGCACGCTGATCGAGTTCCAGGCGGTGGCGAACTACGAGGCGCCGACGTGGCCGGAAGGCGACCGGCCGCAGCAGTTCCACCTCGACCTCAAGGTCGAGGACCTGCCCGCCGCGCACGAGCGGGCCCTCGGGATCGGTGCGAAGCTGCTCGACGAGCAGAAGACGTTCCGCGTCTACGCCGATCCCGCCGGGCACCCGTTCTGCCTCTGCGCCTGTTGATCTCCGCAGGTCACTCCTCTATTCGCACTGTGTATACACATGCGGTACAGTTCGGGTCATGTCAATCGGCCACGCCTTGCTGGGGCTCCTGGAAACAGGGCCAAGGCACGGATACGACCTGAAGCGCACCTACGACGAGCACTTCGGCGCCGACCGCCCGCTGGCATACGGGCAGGTCTACTCGACGCTCTCGCGGCTGCTGCGCAACGGACTGGTGGAGGAGAGCGGTGTCGAACCTGGGGGCGGTCCGGAACGCAGGCGGTACGCGATCACGGACGCGGGCGTTACCGACGTCGCGGAGTGGCTCGTGACGCCGGAGAAGCCGGAGATCTACCTGCAGAGCGCGCTCTACACGAAGGTCATCCTGGCTCTCATGTCCGGCCGCAACGCCGCCGACGTGCTCGACGCCCAGCGCGTCGCGCACCTGCGGGCGATGCGCGAGCTGACCGTGCGCAAACAGCGCGGCGACCTGGCCGACCAGCTCATCTGCGACCACGCGCTGTTCCACCTCGAGGCGGACCTGCGCTGGCTGGAGTTGACCACGGCCAGGCTCGCCGACCTCGGCAAGCAGGTGGCCTCGTGACCGAGCCGCTCCTGGTCGGCGCCGATCTCCGCAAGACCTACAGCCAGACCGCGGCGCTCGACGGCGCGTCGATGACCGTCGGCGCGGGGGAGATCGTCGCGGTCATGGGACCGTCCGGCTCGGGCAAGTCGACCCTGCTGCACTGCCTGGCGGGGATCGTCGCGCCCGAGTCCGGCACGGTCGTCTACAAGGGACAGACGCTGTCGGCGATGTCCGACAAGGACCGCAGCGCGTTGCGCCGCACCGACTTCGGCTTCGTCTTCCAGTTCGGTCAGCTCGTCCCCGAGCTGACCTGCCTGGAGAACGTCGCCCTCCCGCTGCGCCTGGGCGGCCTGGCCCGCGCGAAGGCCGAGGAGTCCGCCCGGGAATGGTTGGGGCGCCTGGAAGTCGACGGCGCCGCGGCCAAGCGCCCGGGCGAGGTCTCCGGCGGACAGGGCCAGCGGGTCGCGGTCGCCAGGGCGCTCGTCACCGGCCCGAAGGTGATTTTCGCCGACGAGCCGACCGGCGCGCTGGACTCGCTCAACGGCGAACAGGTCATGCGGCTGCTCATCGACACCGCGAGGGAAACCGGCGCCGCGATCGTCCTCGTCACCCACGAGCCGCGGGTCGCCGCGTACTCCGACCGCGAGGTCATCGTCCGCGACGGCCGCGCCCGCCAGGTGGAGATGGTGCAGTGAGGGCCTGGTTCAACGACCTGTTCATCGGGGTCCGGCTGGCCGTCGGGGGTGGCCGGACCTCGGTGGCCAGGCTGGTTCTGAGCACGGTCGGCATCGGGATCGCCGTCGCGGTCCTGCTCCTGGCGTCCTCGGTCGGCCCGATGATCGACGCCCGCTACGAGCGGGGAAAGCTCTCCGAGACCAGCGAGTACGGCAAGATCGAGGGCGTCGACCCGCTGATCTACCACTACCGCAGCGACGATTTCCGCGGCCGTTCGATCGAGGTCGGGTACGTCTGGCCGAGTGGGCCCACGTCGCCGGTGCCGCCGGGTCTGCGATCGGTGCCCGCGGAGGGCGACATGTACGTGTCGCCCGCCTTGGCCGACCTGCTCGCCGAACCGGGATCAGAGCTGTTGCGCGAGCGGCTCCCGTATCGCACGGCCGGTGTGATCGACGAGTCTGCGGTCATCTCACCCGACCAGACCCGCGCCATCGTCGGGGTCGGGCCGGACATCGTGGGCCACGGCCAGGAGGTCTACGCGTTCGGCGGCCCGTCGTGGGGCACGCCGCTGGACCCGGGCCTGCTTCTGTTGCTGCTCCTGGGATCGGTGGCACTGCTCGTGCCCGTGTTCATCTTCGTCGCGTCCAGCACCAGGATCGCGGGCGCGGAACGGGACCGGAGGCTCTCCGCGTTGCGGCTGGTGGGCGCCGACAGCGGCCAGGTCCGGCGTATCGCCGCGGCCGAGAGCCTGGTCAGCGCGGCGGCGGGCCTGGTGTTCGGCGCGGGGCTGTTCCTGATCGGCAGGGAACTGGCCGCGGGCGTCCGGATCAGGGATGTCAGCGTCTACCCCTCGGACATGATGCCGGTGTGGTGGATGGTGGTCCTGATCGTGCTGGCGATCCCGGTCCTCGCCGTGCTGACCGCCCAGTTCGCCTTGCGCCGCACCATCATCGAGCCGCTCGGCGTCGTGCGGTTCAGCAAGCCCGTCCGCAGGCGAATGGTGTGGCGGTTCGCCACCGTCGGTCTTGGGGTGGCCTTGCTGTTGTTCGCCGACGAACTCAGCTCCAGCAGCCAACTCTGGTCCTACGTCATCGCGACCGGCGCGACGCTCGTGCTAGTCGGCGTCCCGCTGCTGCTCCCCTGGGTCGTCGAGCGCGCGGTCTCCGGGCTGCGTGGTGGCCCGTCGTCGTGGCAGCTGGCGATCCGCAGGCTGCAACTCGACAGCGGGACGTCGGCCAGGGTCGTCGGCGGTGTCGCCGTGGTGCTCGCGGGTGCGATCGCGCTGCAATCGGTGCTGATGTCACTCTCGGTCCGCTACGACATGCCGCCAGAGCCGACGCCCGCCCCGACCCAGTCCACCGCGACGGTGATCGGCACCCCTGAGGGGATCGACAAGGTGGTCGATCACCTGCGGCGGGTGGACCCGGATCTCCCGGTCGCGAGATTCCGGGAGGTCGAGGTCATGTTCCCTGACACTGGCTTCACGACGAACGTGCGAATCGTCGACTGCAAGACGATCGAGCGCCAGCTCAAGATCACCGACTGTGCGGACGGTCAGGTCTTCGTTCATCCGTTTCGGGGTCAGAACGACAACGACGGCATGACACCCGGCCGAGTGCTCTCCGTGGTCTATTACGACCAGCAGGGCACGCAGCGGGTGCACAGCAGATGGACGGTGCCGCCTACCCGCAGGGAGCTCAAGTACTGGCCCGCCACGCTGTCGTGGGGGTTGATCACCACTCCGGCATCCGGCCCGGCAGCGCCGCCGTCCGGTATGACGTCCGGGATAGGCGTTGACACCAGTGATCCCAACTCGGTGGAACGGCTCCGTACGGCGATGGCACTGACTCGCTGGGACGTGCACATGAATCAGTGGACGGAGACCCGCTACCAGGATCCCAACCAGCAGATGTTCGTGGCCGCCCGGCGCGGGCTGCTCATCGGATCGATCTTCACGCTGCTGCTGGCCGGGACCAGCCTGCTCGTGCTGGCGCTGGAACACATCCGGGAACGCCGCCGCCCGCTGGGGATCCTCGCCGCGAGCGGGGTGCCGACCGGGGCGCTGGCCCGCTCGCTGCTCTGGCAGATCGCCGTGCCGATCGGTCTGGGGATGGTGTTGGCGGTGGCGATCGGGGTTGTCCTCGCCGCGCTGGTGATGCGGCTCTCGGGGTCGTCGACGCTGGTCGTCGACTGGGCGGGGGTGGCGACGATGTCGCTGGCCGCCGTCGTGTTGGGCCTGCTCGTCTCCCTGGTGACGCTGCCGTTCCTGCGCGGCGCCACGAGGTTGAGCTCCATGCGAACCGAATAGCCGGGGGTGGTCAGCTGGGGACCGCTTCGGGGGCGGTCCCCAGCTGACATTGTCACTCGATCAGGGCATGGGATTCCCGGTTCCCGACTCGCGCGGGCATGGTGATCAGGTGGATGAGCGGGTCAGCCCAACGTTCAAGCGCGCCCGACTGGCGCGCATCCTTCGGTCGTACCGGCTGCAGGCCCGACTCACCCTCGAGGAGGTTGCGGCCCCGCTGTTCACCTCCAACCGGGCGTTGAGCCGGATCGAACTCGGCCAGCAGGGCATCGACCCGCACTTCCTCAAGTCCATGCTCGATCTCTACGGCGTGCCTGCGGACCGGTGGCCGGACCTGGTCGACCTGTGTTTGGAGGCACGCAAGAAGGGCTGGTGGACCGACTTCGGCGTTCCACACGCGAAAGGCACCTATGTGAGTCTGGAGACGGAGGCGAGTGCGGTCTTCGATTTCTCTCTCGGGCTCCTGCCAGGTCTTCTTCAGTGCCCGGCCTATGCTCGGGCCACTCTCATCAAGTTCGGCGCCACAGCGGCCACGATCGACCGCCAGGTCGAGTTTCGGCTTGCCCGGCAAGAGCGGTTGACCGCCGATGACCCGCTGCCCTTGCACGTGGTAATCGATCAACTGAGCCTGCTTCGACCGATTGGCGGGGAACGGGTACGGATAGCCCAGTGCGATTACCTCGCGGGGATGGCCGAGCTGCCGAACATCAAGATCCAGATCCTCCCCTTGGATGCGGGCGAACACGTTGGCATGGAGGGCTCATTCACCGTCATGCGCTTTCGGCCTCGCACCGACTATCCCGACGTCGTCTATCATCAGTTCGCGGGTAGCGAGATCTTCATCGACAGCAGAGAGCGGACCGGCAGGTTCAGCCGCCTGTTCGCCGAACTTGCCGACGTGGCCCTTGGCGAGCACGACTCGGTGGACCTGCTGGTGCGGATGGCGGAACATAGAGGTGTCTGCAGTGGAGTGGCGCAAGAGCAGCCGTAGCTCATCCGATGGCACCAATTGCGTGGAGATCGGCATCTTGATCGACCGCGCGGGTGTGCGGGACTCCAAGAATCCCAGCGGCCCGGTCATGACCGTGCCTGTCGGCGCTTTCCGTGCGCTCACCGCTCACATCAACAAATAGGCCGCGCTGCCCAACCGCTCGATAGTTCCGTCCGATGGCGAGGTGTCCAGCAGGGCCGCCGCGCCCCGGCGCTGGAACCTGGTCAGAACGGCGTGGCGGATCTGCCCAGTCTCGTTCTTCGTGCCCGAGTGCCACAGGTGTGAGTTGAACAGCCAGCACGTCCCCGCCGCGCCCACCAGCGTCACCTGGTCGGGGTGGTCGTCGTGGCCGTGCGGCGGCACGAAGCCGTGGTCGAGGTGCGAGCCGGGGACCACGCGGGTCGCGCCGTTGTCCGCGGTGAAGTCCGTCAGGGCGACCACCGCGTTGCAGACCTGCCACCGGCCCGGGCCCGCGCGGTCGATGGTGTCGATGTGCAGCGCTTGGCCGCCGTGGTCGGGGGTGCTCGCCCGGTAATGCATCTCGCTGATGCGGAACTCGGGCCCCAGCTGGTGCCGGACCGCCGCGAGCAGGTGTGGGCGCAGCCAGAACGCATCGAACACCATGCCCGCTTCGAGCAGGCCGCGCAGGTGCAGGGTGCCGCCCTGCCTGCCGCTCTCGCGGAGCCGGATCTCGACGTCGGCGAGCGCCGCGGCGACCTGGTCCGGGGACAGGAATCGGTCGAACCGGCAGTAGCCGAGTTCGTCGAGTTCGCTGAGCTGTTGCGGCGCGAGCAGGTCGGCACGGACTCCCAGTTCGGCGAGCACCTCATGCACGAATTCAGGTGTAGCCCAGTGATCGGCGCCCCGCCACCGGATTCACCTGTTGGCTCCATCGCCCAAGGTCATTCTGTGTCCGGGACCACACTTTCGGCTGACTCGACGCTCACGGTGATCACCACTACAAGCGCCCGCCGGATTGTGTGGATCACCGGGATATCGCCGGTCGACCCTCGGTCCTTACGTTGGCCTCCACCCCGACGACGTGGAGGCCTCCCGATGTTCGCCCGCATCGCCTTGACCCTGGTCGGCCTGGTCTGCCTGGCGCTCACCGCCGCACCCGCCGCCGCGACTGAACACAGTGGACACTGCGCGGCCGACCGACTGCACGTGCCCGGCGCGCAGCGCCGGCTGGCCGCCTGCCTCGACGACCTCACCACCACCGGCACCGCGGTCACCGGGCACACCGTCGTCGCCGACTGGACCGGTCTGACCTCCGCGGGTCTTCCCAGGCCATCGGCTGTGCCGGGCGTGCAGGTCGACGGCCACTTCGCCGACACCTCCAGCGCCAACACCCACCACGGCTGGAACTCCGACGCCCAGTTCGTCCTGCGGCTGCCCGACCGGTGGAACGGCGGGCTGGTCGTCTCCGGCGCCCCCGGGGTGCGCAGGCAGTACGCCAACGACCGGGCGATCGCCGACCACGTCCTCGCGGCCGGATACGCGTTCGCCGCGACTGACAAGGGCAACACCGGCGTCGGCTTCCACACCGACGGGCGGCGTCCGGGTGACGCGGTGGTGGAGTGGAACACGCGGGTGACCCAGCTGACGATCGCGGCGAAAGCCGTTGTGACGCAACACTATCGCCGCCCACCCGCGCGAACACTGATGGCCGGGCTGTCCAACGGCGGCTACCTGGTGCGCTGGCAGTTGGAGAACCGGCCCGGCCTCTACGACGGCGGTGTCGACTGGGAAGGGACACTGTGGACGGACGAGGGGCCGAACCTGTTCACCTCGCTGCCCGCCGCGATCCGCCACTACCCCGCCTATGCGGCGGGTGATCCCGCCGCGCACCAGGCGATCCTGGACGCCGGTTTCGCTCCGGGATCGGAATTCCTGTGGCCGTTCCACCACCAGGTCTACTGGGATCTCACCCAGCGCGTCTACCGCGAGGAGTTCGACCCCGCCTTCGACGGCGACCTCCAGGCCGGGATCCCCTTCTGCGCCACCGGAACGCCGAACTGCGACGCGGACTACGACTACGCGGCCCGACCGAAGTCGGTGCACCGGGCGGTGGAGCGGATCTCGCTGACCGGCCGGATCCACAAGCCACTGATCACCCTGCACGGCACACTCGACGCCCTGCTGCCGATTTCGCGGACCTCGGACGTCTACGCGGACCTGGTGACCACACAGGACCGAGGCGCGCTGCACCGCTACTACCGGATCGACGGCGGGACCCATGTGGACGGTCTCTACGACGTGTACCCGGACCGGCTCCGACCGCTCGGCCCGTGCTTCCGGACCGCGTTCGACGCCATGGAGAGTTGGTTGGATGGCACCCCGCCGACCGGAACTCTTGTGCCGATATCGGCTTCTACCTGCGGGTACTCCGGAAGCTGAGCGAATATATGGGAATACGTTTACAAGTGACCCAGGTCACAAATGCCCCGTCGCGCATGCGCCCCCGGTGAGGATCCTGACGTCCCACTCCCCTGCATGGAGGACACATGACTCAGGATCGTTCTATGCGTGCGCGCACTGTGATGCTGGCGGCGACGCTCGCGCTCGGTGGCCTGACCCTCGCCGGCGGTGCCGTCGCCGACACCGGTACCGCCACCGCGGCGCTGCGCCCGGAACTGTGTGTTGGCAACCTTTCCTCCGACCGCGTCAAGCCGGGCACCGCCCCCGGCGTGGAGCGCAACGAGATCTCGCAGGACGAGGCGCTGCGGATCAACCGTGAGCTGAAGTTCAAGGTCGCGGCGCTGAAGTCGAGCGGCGCCTACGCCGCGGGCGCGACCATCCCGGTCGTGTTCCACATCATCACCGGCAACGGCGGCGTCGGCTCGATGTCCGACGCCACGGTCGCCGAGCAGATCAAGGTCCTCAACGACGGCTTCGCCGGCGCCGAGGCCCCGGGCGTCGCCGCGAACACCGGCTTCACCTTCACCCTGCAGGAGACCAAGCGCTGGTCGAACGCCACCTGGTTCTCCAAGCTGGACCGCTCCAACGTCGAGAAGCAGATGAAGACCGCGACCCGCGTCGGCGGTGCGAGCACCCTCAACGTCTGGTCGGCCGACATCGGCGGACTCGGCTGGGCGTACTTCCCGTCCAACTACACCAACAGCCCCAAGCTGGACGGCGTCGTGATCGACTACGCCAGCGTTCCCGGTGGCAGCGCGACGAACTTCGACAAGGGCAAGACCCTGACCCACGAGGCCGGTCACTGGATGGGCCTGTGGCACACCTTCCAGGGTGGCTGCACCACGACCAACGACTCGGTCGCCGACACCCCGGCGCAGTCCAGCTCCACCTCGGGCTGCCCCGTCGGCCGCGACTCCTGCGCGCTGCCGGGCCTGGACCCGATCCACAACTACATGGACTACTCCTACGACGACTGCTACAACCAGTTCACCCCGGGACAGTCGACCCGCATGTCCGACGCCTGGGCCGCCTACCGCGCGGGCAAGTAAGGCGCTGACGGCCGGCTGTGTGAGGCGGCCGGCCGTTTCCGGAGGGGGCTCGTCATCGTGACGGGCCCCTCTGGGCTGTCTAGGGCATGACGTCGTGCAACCGAAGGGCCAGCTGGATTTCCAGTGAGCGCTCGGGGGTCTGCCAGTCCTCGCCGAGCAGTGAGCCGATCCGCTCCATCCGCTGCACCACGGTGTTCACGTGTACATGCAGCACATCTTTGGCCTTGGTGAGGTTCGAGCCGCTGGCGAAGTACGCCCGCAGGGTCCGCAGCAACTCAGTGCCGCGTCGCTCGTCGTAGTCCAGGACCGGGCCGAGCGTGGACCGCACATAGGCTTCGAGATCGGTGGACTCGCCCAGCAGCAGGCCGACGAAGCCGAGATCGACCATCGACCCGCCCTGCCCGGACCGCCCGAGCGCGAGCAGCGACCGCAGGCACCTGGCCGCCTCCGCGTGCGCCTCGACCAGGGCGCTGACGCCCGCCACCGGACCCGCGGCGCCCACCGTGACCTCGGTGTCCAAAATGGACCCGAGCGCCGTCGCCATCCGCGCCGCCACCTTCCCCGGCGCGGACTCCCGGCTCAACACGACGACCTGGTCCGCGTGCACCCCGACCAGCGCGCCATAGCGCGCGGCGGCAAGCGCCAGCCGTCGGCGCGGAACCTGGTCGGCGGTGGCCACCAGCACCGCGTGCGGCTCGGTGAGATCGACGCCCAACCGCCTGCCACGGGCCAACAGCGCGCCCGGGTTGCGGTCGGGGGCGGTGAGCAGGTCGGTCAGCAGCTCGCCGCGCACTTCGTCCTCGGCCTGGGCCACCGACCGGCGCAGGATCAGCAGCAGGGCCGTCACCACGCCCGCCCGTTCGAACAGGCGCCGGTCGGCGTCGGCCAACTCGGGCCTGCCGGTGAGCACGAGGCTGCCCAGCAGCTCCTGGCCCGCGTGCACCGCGCAGACCCAGTTGTCCTGTGTGGACACCGCGCGGCCGGAGGAGCGTGACTTCCCCACGGCTTTCACCGACAACCGGGCGGACCCGGCGCCGACCCGGGCCAGCTCGACACCCGCGGCGTCGTACACGGCGATGCCGCCGTGGAGCACCTCGGCCACCGCGGCGGCGACATCGGGGACGTCGCCGCCGCGCAGGACGACGTCCATCAGCTTGTCGTGGGCCTCCTCGGCCCGGCGCATGGCGGCGTTGTGCGCGCTGATCGTCTCGTTGGCGCTGTTGAGGTCCGCCAGCGCGAGTCGGGTCTCGTCGAGCAGGTGGGCGTTGTCGATGGCGATCGCGGCGTGGTCGGCCAGTGACGCCAGCAGCGCGACCTCCTCGGCGGCGAAGTCCCGAGGGGTCCGGTCGGCGGCGTAGAGGACGCCGATCACCTTGCTGCCCAACAGCAGCGGCACACCCAGGATCGCCGCCAGACCCTCGTCGCGCACGGAGGTGTCGATCGGGTTCGTGTGCCGGAAGCGCACGTCGGCGAAGTAGTCGCGGGTCGCGTAGGGCCGGGCGGTCTGCGCGACGAGACCGCCGAGGCCCTCGCCCATGGCCAGCGTGACCTCCTGGAACAGCGCCGACACCGAGCCGTCGGTCACCCGCATGTAGGTGCGGCCCGCGACCTCGTCGTTCATCGACAGGTACGAGACGTCCACCCCGAGCAGCATCCGCGCCCGGTGCACGATCGACCGCAGCACGGCGTCGGTGTCGCGCAGCCGGGCCAGGTCGCTCGCCGTGTCGAACAGGGCCGTCAGCTCGGCCTCGCGCCGCCGGTGCTCGGCGACGGTGTGCCGCACCCGCAGCGCGTTCTCCGTGGCCTGCTCGATCAGCGCGAGTTCCGCGCCGTCGAGGCCCGACGCTCTCGCCGTCGCGGCCACCTGCGCCAACTGGTCCCCGCCCGCCCCGCGGGCGAGCAGGTCGAGCAGCGTGCGCACGGCGTCGTCGGCCATCACGGTCGCCATGGTCGCACCTCACGCAATCCCCAGGTGGAAACCCCGGGGCCACCCGTGGTGGCGGATGGCCCCGGGGCTGGTCAGGACGCGCTCGGAACCGGCTCGCGGGCCGTGCTCCCGGCCCGCTCACCCAGCGACTCGCCCTTGGACTCGCGGGCCGCGAGGACCGCGATCGTGGTGATCACGCACATCGTGACCACGTACAGCGACACCGGAATGGTGCTCTTGTACTCCCGGAACAGCGCGACCGCGATCAGCGGGGCGACGGCTCCCGCGGCGATCGAGGACAACTGGCTGCCGACCGACATCCCCGTGTAGCGCACGTGCGTCGGGAACTGCTCGGCGAAGAACGCGGCCTGCGGCCCGTACATCGCGCCGTGCAGCACCAGGCCCACGGTGGCGGCCAGGATGATGGTCGCGGGGGACTTGGTGTCCAGCAGCGCGAAGAACGCGAAGCTCCACACCGCCATGCTCACCGCGCCGATCAGGTACACCGGCCTGCGGCCGATCCGGTCGGAAAGCGCCCCCCACAACGGGATCGACACGAAGTGCACGGCCGACCCGACCAGCACCGCGTTGAGTCCGACGCCCTTGGCCATGCCCAGACCGGTGGTGACGTAAACCAGGATGAACGCGGTGATCACGTAATACGACACGTTCTCCGCCATCCGCGCCCCGATCGCGATCAGCACGCGGCGCCAGTGGCCGCGGAACACCTCGACCACGGGAACGTGCTTCTCCTCGCGCTCCGCCGCCTTCGCCTGCGCGGCCAGGAACACCGGCGACTCGGTGACGGTGAGCCTGATCCACAGGCCGATCACCACGAGGACACCGGAGAGCAGGAACGGGATGCGCCAGCCGTAGGACATGAACGCCTCGTCGGTCTGCACCGCCGCGAGCACCGCGAGAACCGCTGTGGCCAGCAGGTTTCCGCCCGGGGCGCCGCACTGCGGCCACGACGCCCAGAACCCGCGCCGCTTGTCGTCGCCGTGCTCGGACACGATCAGCACCGCGCCGCCCCACTCGCCGCCCAGCGCGAAACCCTGGATCAGCCGCAGCAGCGTCAGCAGGATCGGCGCACCCACCCCGATGGCGGCGTAGGTGGGCAACAGACCCATCGCGAACGTCGAGCCGCCCATCAGCAGCAGGCTCACCACCAGCAACTGTTTGCGGCCGATCTTGTCGCCGAAGTGGCCGAACACCAGCCCGCCGATGGGCCGGGCGAGGAACCCGATGGCGTAGGTGAGGAACGCCAGCAGCGTGCCGGTCAGCGGGTCGGTGTTGGGGAAGAACAGCTTGTTGAACACCAGCGCGGCGGCGGACGTGTAGAGGAAGAAGTCGTACCACTCGATAGTCGTGCCGATCAGGCTCGCGCTCACGATGCGCACGAACGACTTGTCGGATGCCAAGGGAGTCACCTCTTTCCGGGAGACTGGGGGATGGGACTGCGGGGATCAGGTCGGCTCACGTCGCGGTCCAGCCGCCGTCGACCGGGACCGAGGCCCCGGTCAGGTGGCCCGAGTGCGGTCCGCAGAGCCAGAGCACGAGTTCGGCCACGTCCTCGGGCTCGATCAGCCGCTTGACCGGCGCGCGGTCGAGCAGCACCCGCTCGACCACCTCGTCGGCGCCGATCCCGTGTTCGCGGGCCTGGGCGTCGATCTGGTTCTGCACCAGCGGGGTCCGGACGTAGCCGGGGCTGACGCAGTTGCTGGTCACGCCGTGCGGGGCGCCCTCGATGGCGGCGACCTTCGAGAGCCCCTCCAGCCCGTGTTTCGCCGCGACGTAGGCGGACTTGAACGCGCTGGCCCGCAGGCCGTGGACGCTGGAGATGTTGACGATCCGGCCCCAGCCGCGGGCGTGCATGTGCGGCAGGGACCGGCGGATCAGCAGGAACGGCGCGGTCACCATGACCCGCTGGATCAGGTCGAACCGCCGCGGTGGGAACTCGTGCAGGGCGGCCACGTGCTGCAGCCCGGCGTTGTTGACCAACACGTCGACGTCGGTGGGCAGGGTGTCGAGTGCGTCGGGGTCGGACAGGTCCACCCCGTGCGCCCAGCCGCCGACCTCGGCGGCGACCAGTTCGGCGCCCGGCAGGTCCCGGTCGACGACGTGCACCTTCGCGCCCGCCGCCGCCAGCACCCGCGCGCACGCCCGGCCGATCCCGCTCGCCCCGCCGGTGACCAGCGCGGAGCGACCATCGAGGGTGTGAAGGGGATCACTGCTCATGGGCGTCGACGTTAGGTTCGGCGGGCGGGCCGGAACCATGTGCGGGCAGGCCACAAAGCGGCACGTTCGGGTGTCTGATCAAGCTATGCGGACAGTGGCATGCAACTTTGCGTAGGCTGGCGACGTGATTTGTCCGAAGTGTCAGAACGCGATGCGTACGGTGGATCGTCTCGGCATCCACATCGACCAGTGCGACGGCTGCCGCGGGATCTTCCTGGACCGCGGCGAGCTTGAGCAGATCGTCGGTGCCGAGCAGCGATACACGACGGCTGCGGCCCCGCCGCCTTACCAGGGTGCGCCTGCCCCGCATGTGCCGCCCGCACAGCACTACCCGCCGCCCGTGCAGCAGCACGGCGGTTACCGGGACTCGCCTCCCGGCTACCGGGACTCGCCTCCCGGGTACGGCCACGCAGGCTACGGCGGCCACTACAAGAAGAAGCGCAAGAGCTTCCTCGAGGAGCTTTTCGACTGAACCCGATGATCTGCGCTGCCTGCGGTGAGTGGGCCGACGCACCGGTGGTCGAAGACGACGTCCTCGTCTGCGCGCGATGTGGGCATCGGGAGCCGTTCCGGCGGCTCCCGATGTTCGCCGTGACCGGACCGAGCGGGACGGGCAAGTCCACGGTCTGCCGGGGTCTGACGAAACTGCTCGGCGACCGCGCGGTCGTGCTCGAGCAGGACCTCCTGTGGATCGACGCCCTTCACGAGCCGGACGACGACTACGCGTCGTTCCGCCGAATCTGGCTGCGCATGGCGGCCACCATCCACCAGAGCGGCCGCCCGGTGGTGCTGTGCGGAACCGTCGCACCCCCACAACTGGAACACCGCCCAGAGCGCGTCCTGTTCTCGGAGATCCACTACCTGTCCCTGGTAGCCGACGACGACGTCCTCAGCAAACGTTTGCGAGCCCGCCCGCCCTGGCGCGGCTGGGACAACGAGCAACGCATCACCGACATGCTCGACTTCAACAGCTGGATCAAGAAGAACGCGGCGACCACGTCGCCGCCGATGGACCTCCTGGACACCACCACGGCCACCGTCGAAGAGACCACCAAGGCCGTCGCGGACTGGCTCCTGGCCCGCCTCCCCTGACGAGTTATCCACAGTTGTCCACAACGGCGGCTGGAGCTGTGCACAGCCAAAGTCCCTGGTTGCCCACAGCTTCCGCCAGGTTGTCAACATCATCTCTCGGGTTATCCACAGGTGGGTACTCGTTATCCACAGCCCGCGCGCACCTCTGCCTCTACCCCTTGGCTGCCGATAGACTGGCCAAGGGCAGCCCCCCAGTGGTGGGTGGGGGTTTCTGGGACGACACGGCCGATAATCTGTGCGGATTTCTGTATAGTTTTGTCATGGCCGTTTTGAAACACGCACGCGAGATCACCGTGACCGAGGCCAGCAGACGTGGTGTCGCCGGCCTCGTCGCGGACGCCGAGCACGGTGAGGCCCTGGTGGTCACCCGTCATCACCGCCGCGTGGCAGCCCTTGTCAGTGTCGATCGCCTCGCTGAGATCGAGGACGCGGCCGAGGACCTTCGCGATTTGGCACTCGTGCTGGCCCGCTCGGCCACCGACAGTGGGCGCCGCACATCCTTCGACAACGTGTTGGCGGCTTTCGGGCACACGCGGGAATCCCTCACCGCGATCGAAGACGACGACTGATCGAATGTCAGACGTCGTCTTCACCGATTCGGCCATCGATGACCTGCGTCGGCTCGGTCCCGATGTGGCACCCAGGGTGCTCAAGAAAATCCAAATCCTGTTCGACAACCCCGCGGCCGGACAGCCGCTGGGCGGCAAGCTGACCGGTTTTCGCAAGCTTGTCGTCGGCCGGAACCACTGGCGCGTCGTCTATCGCATAGACGACGCCGGGGTGGTCGAGGTGTGCGAGGTGTGGTGTGTCGGTGCGAGATCCGACGCCGAGGTCTACGCGGAGGCGACTGCGAGAGTCGCGGATGTCGCGCACAAGAATCCTGCCTTTGCCCGCCTTGCCGATGTGATCACCAGGCTGGGCAGGCTGGTCGGAGACGTGGCTGTGGAAGAGGTCCGGGAAAGTGAGCCGGTGCCGGACTGGCTCGCGCACAGACTTGTCCACTCGGCCGGGATTCCAGCGGAGCGGGTCGCCGCTCTCGATCTCGAACAGGCAGTCGACCTCTGGGAGACGTTCATGACCTCACCCCGCGACTGACCAACCAGCACAGACGTCAAGGCCCCGGTTCGATTTCTCGAACCGGGGCCTCGCCGTCGGGGGATTTACTTGGTGGTCTTCGTGGTGGAAGCCGTGGTGGTCTTGCGGGTCGCCGGCTTGCGGGCCGGCGCCGTCTTGTTCGCCACGCTGCGGGTCGTGCTGCGGACCTCGGAAGCGGCCTCGTCACCGGCCTCCTCGATGGCCTCCGCGACCTCGGCGGCGACCTTCTGGGTGCGCACGGCGGTCTTCTCGCCGACCGAGCGGGTCTTGCGGGTCACCTTGGCCAGGATGTCCTCGGCCAGGGCGCGGGCGTCGCCCGCCGCGTCGCCCGCACGCTGCTGGGCGGCCTCGATGGCCTCCTCGAGCTGCTCGACGACCTTCTTGACCTGCGGCTGCGCCTTGATCTTGTCCAGCGCGTCCTCGCCCTGGTCGGCCAGCTTCTGGTACAGCTTCACCGCGGCCTCGGTGTACTCATCGACCAGCTTGCGAAGCTCGGCGGGGTCGAGCTTCTCGCGCAGGCCCGAGAGCTCGGTCGGGAGGTCGGCGGCGGCGGTCTTGGTGGACTCGGCACGCACCTTGGCCCTGTTCACCGCGTCGGCGACGGCCTTGGCAGCCAGGTCACCGGCGCCCAGGGCGGCCAGCAGCGGGGTGCGGACCTGTTCGACGGCGGTGTTCACCGCGGCGGCGGCCTGCTCGCCTGCCTTGCGGACGTCAGTGCTCTTGGTCATGCGGATTCACTCCTTGGGAGGTGGGGTCCGTCTTGAGGGTTTCGTCGTCCACATCAGACCCCTCCACTGTGGACTGGTTGGCGTTCTCGCGCCGGAAAGTCTCATAGATGTCAAGCAAAACTTGCTTCTGCCGCTCGGTCAGCTCGTCGGCTGCCCGCACGGCGTCGACCACGGGGCCGCCCGCCGGGAGATCGAGGATCCCCGCCTGGACGTAGAGCGCTTCGGCGGAGATCCGAAGCCCCTTGGCTATCTGCTGCAAGATCTCGGCACTGGGCTTGCGCAGACCACGTTCGATCTGGCTGAGGTACGGGTTGGACACACCAGCGAGCTTCGAGAGCTGCCGCAGCGAGATCTTCGCCGAATTGCGCTGGTGCTTGATGTATTCACCGATGTCGCGTCCGAGGTCGGCGACCTTGTCGATCGCCCTGGCCTCGCCGGTTCCGACCTCGTCCATCCAGCCTCCTTGTGACAGCTCCAACGCTACGCGCTACCGCTAGCAGTTGCAAGCACTCTGCTTGCAACCGATTGGTGCGGTCTGTCACAACTCCTGGTTACCCAACTGGCGGGAAGCGCTAACAAGCCGGGCATGTGGTGGACGACCCGGTTTCGCACGTAGGCTGGGGCTGTGCCGGAGACCGCTCTTTGGATCTTGCGAGTCATCGACTGGGCCGCCGTCCCCGTCGGTGTGTTCGCGCTCGTCCACGCGCTGATGCAGCGGCCGGACGCCTATTCCGCCGCCGACCGCATGACCAAGGTGGCCTGGGTCGGCATCACGGCCGCGTCCACGGTCGCGCTGCTGCTGTTCAGTTTCGCGGGCAGAGGCTGGATCTTCTGGATGGCAGGCCTGGTCGCCGCGCTCGTGTACCTGGTGGACGTGCGCCCCAAGCTCATCGAGGTCCAGCGCGGCCCACGCTGGTGATCCGCCGGGCCTACGGGTCCGGTGATCCGGTCACCCTGATCGTTCCCGGCCTCGGCGCCACCGCGGGCGAGGCGCGCATCCCCGCGTCCGGCCTGCCGGGCACGCGAATCGTGCTGACCCTGCCCGGTCACGCCGACGCCCCCGACCCGACCCCCGACTACTGGCATTACCCGACGCTGGCCAAGGACATCGGTCAGACCGCCGCGTCTCAGGCCGTCGGCGTCTCGCTCGGCGCGGCCGCGCTGTGCGCGCTGGTGAGCACCGAGCCCGATCGATTCGACCGGCTCGTTCTGATGTTCCCCGCCGCCTTGTCCCGCGCGCGCACGAACGCGCACCTGGTTGAGGCCATGGCCGCCGCCGTCGACACCGGGGACCGTGCCCGCCTGCGCGAACTCATCGGCGTCCTCCCCGCCGCGGGCTCCTACCTCGAAGACCGCACTGACGCCCTCATGCGACTGGGCCCCGCCCTGCGCGCCGTCGCGACGCAGGTGCCGGTGCCGGACCCGGACGCCCTGCGTGACGTCCGGGCGAAAGTCCTGGTCATCGCGGCCGAACACGACCCGCTGCACCCCGTCGAAGTCGCCCACGAAGCCGCCGAGGCCTTCCCGGACTCCCGGCTGGAAGTGCTGCCGTCGGCGTATCCGCTGCTCACGCACCGCAAGGAGGTCCGCACGTTGCTGACCGGCTTCCTAGGTGATCAGCACCAGTAGCGTCCCCACCGCGATGGCGGCCCCGATCAGCAGCGTCGCGCAGCCGCCGAGGACCACCCGCTGAGGGGTCCGCCCCCGCAGCGTCAGGAAGATCGCCAGGGCCACGGTCAGCACCGTGATCACCATGAACGCGACAGCCCCCGAGTACGGCCAGCCGCGCAGCCTGGGTGCGAAGAGCGCGACCAGGAAACACACCACCCCGGCCGCCGCGAACAGCACCCCGGAGGCGATCAGGACCAGTGCTTTGGCGGTTCCCGTCCGATCGGTCACCCCTCAAGATCTTAGGCGGTTTCCTCCGGCATCAGGATCCAGCAGGCCAGGTAGATCAGCACACCGGTGCCGAATCCGAGGATCGTCGCCACGACGAGACCGATCCGCACCAGCGCGGCGTCGATCCCGAGCGTCTTGGCGATACCGCCGCACACGCCCGCCAGCATCTTGTCGGTCCGGCTGCGGCGCAGGGTGCGGGTGGTCTTGGTGTCTCCATCGCTGTAGTTCGTCATACCTCAAGGTTGCGCGACCGCGGCCGCCCGGACATCGGGGAACGACCCTGGTTTTCCTCTCGGGGTGTCCCCGGGTGCCCGCGCGGATACTGTGGCTGGATGGAGCAGCCGCGTGACGTCGCCGCCGCGCTCGACCGTGTCGGCTACCTGGCCGACGAGGGTGTGGCCACCGCCGCGTTCCTCGCCATGCGGATGGGCCGCCCGCTGTTCTGCGAAGGCGAGCCCGGCACCGGCAAGACGTCGCTGGCCACCGCCCTCGCCGAGGCGCTGGGCGTCGAGCTGATCCGCCTGCAGTGCCACGAGGGCATCGACGCCACCCAGGCCCTCTACGACTGGGACTTCCCCCGCCAGCTCCTGCACCTGCGCGCCCTGGAGGCCGCGTCGCCGGGTCGACTCGACCCCGACGAGGCGGAGAAATCCCTGTACAGCCGCCGTTTCCTGCTCGCCCGGCCGCTGCTGCGGGCGTTGGAGGAGGCGCCGTGCGTGCTCCTGGTGGACGAGGTCGACCGGGCCGACGACGAGTTCGAGGCGTTCCTGTTGGAGGTCCTCAGCGAGAACGCCGTCACCATCCCCGAACTCGGCGAGATCCGCGCTTCCGTTGCGCCCCTGGTGATCCTGACCTCCAACCGCACCCGTGAGGTACACGACGCGCTGAAGCGGCGGTGCCTTTACCACTGGCTCGAACACCCGGATCTGGCCCGCGAGGTCGCCATCCTGCGCCGCCGGGTGCCGGGTATCGGCGAGCGTCTGTCCACACAGGTCGCCTCGGCGGTGCGGAAACTGCGGTCGGCGGAGCTGCTGAAACCGCCTGGGGTGGCGGAGTCGATCGACTGGGCGCAGGCGCTGCTCGCGCTGAACCGCACGGAACTCGACGCCGCGAGCGCGGCCGCCACCCTCGGCGCGGTCCTCAAGTACCGCGAGGACGCCGACCGAGTCGTCGCCGCCGGGCTCGACGCGCTGCTGTCGTCCTAAATCGGTCGCTTTCGCGGCCCCGCCGGCGCACCATTGACCCAGACCGGCCCGGACGACGAGTGGCGGCGTCGAACGGGATGTGGAGCGGAGCCGCTCGGTGAGGCGGCTCCGCTACTTACTCGGCAGCGGCGGCAAAGCGGTGTCGAAGAGCCATCGGGCGAACAGCTCGGTGAGCGGCCACGGCGTGTGCCGCTGCGCCATCGCTGTGAACGCCTCCGTGGTCACCACGCCGTGCTCGTGCGTGGACGTCCACTCACGGAGCAGCGCGAAGAAAGCGCCGTCTCCCAAGCGAAGCCGCAGCGCGTGCAGCGTCATGGCGCCGCGTGCGTACACGCGGTCGTCGAAGATTCTCTGCGCGCCCGGATCGGCGAGCCGCAGATCTTGTGGCTGCGTAACGGTTTCCCGCCAGGACCGCCGCGCATGGGTGTCGGCACTGTCACCGCCGGACACCTCCGTCCACAGCCACTCCGCATACGTCGCGAACCCCTCGTTGAGCCAGATGTGCCGCCACTCGGCGACCGTGAGGCTGTTGCCGAACCACTGGTGCGCAAGCTCGTGCGCCACCAGGTTCTCCGAGCCGCGCTTGCCGTCGACGTGGTTCGAGCCGAAGATCGACAGCGCCTGCGCCTCCACCGGCGCGTCCAGCTCCGCGTCCACGACCACCACGCCGTAGCGGTCGAACGGGTACGGCCCGAACATCTCGCTGAATTCGGCCAGCATCTTCGGCTGCCTGCCGAAGTCGTACTGGAACGGCACCATCAGCCGGGCGGGCACCGCCGCGTGGACGGTTCCGGCGCCGCTGAGCACGTACCGGCCGATCTGGACGCTGATCAGGTACGCCGAAGTCGGCTGCGCCAACCGGTAGACCCATGTGGTCGTCGACGCCGACGTCCGCCGCGACTCCAGCACCCCGTTCGCCACCACCTGGTACGGCGACGCCACGGTCACCGCGATCCGGTACGTCGCCTTGTCGCTCGGGCGGTCGTTGCACGGGAACCACGACGGCGACCCGATCGGCTGGCTCGCGACGATCACCCCGTCGTCGAGGTAGTCCCAGCCCAACTCGCCCCACACGGTCGGGACCGGCTCGGGTGCGCCGACGTAGCGCACCTCCACGGCCACCGGGCTCAGGGCGGGCAGCGCCTTGGCGGGCGTGACGTGCAGCTTCGACCCGCGCTGAGCGTACCGGGCGGCCTTGCCCCCGACGGTGACCTTGATGACGCGCAGCTTGCCGAAGTCGAGGCTGAACCGGGTCAGCGCGTGCGTCGGGGCCAGCGTCAGCCGGGCCAGCCCGTCGAGCCTGCCCGGACCGACCCGGTAGTCCAGTTCGAGGTCATAGTGCGTGACCCGGTAGCCGCCGTTTCCGTGCTGCGGGAGATAGGCGTCGGCCGACGTCGTGGCGCCGGGCTCCCCGGCGCGAGCCGGATCAGCCTTGGCGCTCATGCGGCCACCTCACAGGTTCGGTGGCTCCACTCGCGAAGGCACTGTGTCGATGATTCGCTCGCAAGCTCGCTCACTAGCCCCATTCAACAGCAGCCGGGCCACGCCGAGATCGGGTTGCCCAGCCAGCGAGTCCCGTCCGGCACCGACTCACCCCGCATGACCAGCGACGCGGGACCCACGGTGGCCTGGTCTCCGATCGACGCGCCGGGCAGGACGATGCCGTGCGGGCCGATCGTGCCGCCGTCGCCGACGGCCACCGCGGACATGCTCATGATCCGGTCGTGGAACAGGTGGGTCTGCAGCACGCAGCCCCGGTTGACCGTGGCGC
This sequence comes from Actinokineospora sp., assembly GCF_050699995.1. GTDB lineage: Bacteria > Actinomycetota > Actinomycetes > Mycobacteriales > Pseudonocardiaceae > Actinokineospora. The sequence continues at coordinate 23,719 of NZ_JBOHGC010000134.1, forward strand.
CGTCGCCGATGCGGACCAGGTCGTACTCCGGCAGCCAGTACGTCTCGACCCAGGCGCCCCGGCCGACCTTCGCGCCCAGCCCGCGCAGCCACAGGGTCAGCAGCGGCGTGCCCTGCGCGGAGGTGGCGAACCACGGCACGGCGAGCATCTCCACGAACGTGTCCGCCAGCTCGTCGCGCCACACGAACCCGCTCCACAGCGGCCGCTCGATCGCGGTGAACCGGCCCACGAGGATCCACTTCGCCGCCACCGCGACAGCACACGCGGCAATCCCCGCCCCGAAGAGCAGCACCCCGCTCAGCGCCAGCGCGACACCGAATCCCATCGAAGCCGCGAGCGCCTCGAACCCGGCCGCGACCAGCACCGCGAGCGCCGGCGACGCCATCACCGGCACGATCCGGCACAGCTCGACAAGACCCCGCGCGATCTTCAACCGGGTCGGCGGGTCGAAGGTCGTGCTCTCGTCGCCCGCCTCGACCGTGCGCGGCAGCCTCATCGGCGGCATGCCCAGGTACGACGAACCCGCCTTGGCCTTCTTCGGCGTCGACGACAGCACGCCGACCAAGCCGCGTTTGGGCACCTTGCGCCCGGGCGCCGTCATGCCGGAGTTGCCCAGGAACGCGCGCTTCCCAACCCGCGCGTGCGCGATCCGCAGCCGGCCGCCGCCGAGTTCGTAGGACCCGATCATGGTGTCGTCGGCCAGGAACGCGCCGTCGTCGACCGTGGTCAGGCTGGGCAGCGCCAGCACCGTGGACGCCTCGACACCCCGGCCGACCTTCATGCCCAGCGCGCGCAGCCAGACCGGGGTCAGCTGGCTCGCGTAGAGCGGATAGAGGCCGACGCGCGCGATCCCCATCAGCCGCTCGGTCGCCCAGGCCTGCCACGCGATCCGGCTGTGCACCGGGTGGCGGCCCTCGCGCAGGCCGATGCTCAGCGCCCGCACCGACACCAGGATCAGCAGCGCGTAGGCCACCAGCCAGGACACCGTCGCGGGGGCGACCGCGAGCAGCGCCTGCCCGAGCGCCGCGCCGAGGGTGGGCGTGCCGGATACGAACGACGCGAGGATCAGCAACGCGGGCGCCGCGGCGAGCACCGGCAGCAGGCTCAACGCGAACGACGCGACCGCGTAGGCGGCGACCCAGCGCTTCCGTCGTGGCGGGCGGTTCGCGCGATGCGACGCCTTGCCCGTGCGGCTCGCGGGCGACCCGGACCACTGCTGACCGGTCGGCACCGACCCCTGCACACCGGAACCGGGTGCCACGTCGGCGCGCTTACCGACCCGCGCACCGGGGAACAGCGTGCTGCGCGAGCCCACCGTGGCGTCCGCGTCGATCCGGATGCGGCCGATGTGCAGGACGTCGCCGTCGAGCCAGTGCCCGGACAGGTCGACCTCCGGCTCGACCGCCGCGCCGCGCCCGAGCTTGAGCAGGCCGGTGACCGGCGGCAGCGAGTGCAGGTCGACGTCCTCACCGATGCGTGCGCCCAGAGCGCGCGCGTAGTGGGTCATCCAGGGGGCGCCCGCCAGGTTGGTCGCGCCGCTCAGCTCGACCATGCGCTCGGCCGCCCACAGCCGCAGGTGCACGCCGCCCCCGCGGGGGTAGCGGCCCGGCCGCACGCCACGCAGCAACGTCCGCGCGGTTCCGGCGGCGATCGCCATCCGGCCCCATGGGCTGAGGAACACCAGCCACCCCGCGAAAACCAGCCACCACGAGACCGTCGGCGCCCAGGGGAGCTGGATGAGGTTGTTCAGCGCGGCGAGCGTGACCACCCAGCGCGCGCCGACCACGGAAAGCATCGGGATTGTCGCGAGAACCTGGATGACCTGCGCTTTTCGTGGCGTTGGCGCCACCGTACGGTCGCTGCGAACGGTGCCCGCGGTGGCGTCGATCAGCTTCGCGAGCGAGGACAGCGTCGAGTGCTGGTAGACGTCCGAGACCGAGATCGTCGGGTACGCCTCCCGAATCCGGGAGACCAGTCGCGCGGCGGACAGGCTGCCGCCGCCATGGGCGAAGAAGTCGGCCTCCGGATCGCCGACACCGATGCCCAACAGCTCGGTCCACAGCCCGGCGAGCCAGGCCTGCGTCGGCGACATCGCCTGCACGTCGACCGCGGTGGTGTCGAGCGCGGGCAGCGGCCAGGGCAGCGCCGCCCGGTCGACCTTGCCGGACGTGCGCGTGGGCAGCGTGTCGACCTTCGCGAGCAACGGCACGAGGGCGGCGGGCAGCGCGGTGCGCAGCCGCTCCACGGCGGTGCCCTGGTCGAACTCCTCACCCGCCACGACGTAGCCGACGAGCAGCTGGTTGCCCGCCTTCGTGGTGCGCACGGCGGCAGCGGCCCCGGCGACCCCGGCCAGCGCCTGCAGCGCCGCGTCGACCTCGCCCAGCTCGATGCGCCTGCCGCCGAGTTTGATCTGCTCGTCGGCCCGGCCCAGGAACAGCAGGCCTTCCGGCTCGGCCTTCACCAAGTCGCCGCTGCGGTACGCGCGCGACCACGACAGCGCGGGAAGCGGCGCGAACTTCTCCTGGTCTTTGACCGGGTCGAGGTACCGGGCCAGGCCCGCGCCCCCGATGACCAGCTCGCCGGACCCGCCCATCGGCACCAGTTCGCCGTCGGCGTCGACCACGGCCAGCTCCCAGCCGTCGAGCGGCAGCCCGATCCGCACGGGACCGTCGCCGGTCATCCGAGCGCCGCAGGCCACCACGGTCGCCTCGGTCGGGCCGTAGGTGTTCCAGACCTCGCGGCCCGGCACCGCGAGGCGCTCGGCCAGCTCGGGCGGGCAGGCCTCGCCGCCGAAGATCAGCAGCCGGACGTCGTCGAGCGCGTCGGACGGCCAGAGCGCGGCGAGCGTGGGGACGGTGGAGACCACGGTGATCTCGCGCTCGACCAGCCACGGCCCCAGGTCGACGCCGGTGCGCACGAGTGCACGGGGCGCGGCGACCAGGCAGGCGCCGTTGCGCCAGGCCAGCCACATCTCCTCGCAGGAAGCGTCGAACGCGACCGACAGGCCTGCCAGCACCCGGTCGTCCGGGCCGATCGGCTCGTCGGGCAGGAACAGGTCGGCCTCGGCGTCGACGAACGCGGCGGCCGACCGGTGGCTGACGGCGACGCCCTTCGGCTTCCCCGTCGACCCTGAGGTGAAGATGATCCAGGCGTCGTCGTCGGGCGACGGTGTGCCGAGGTGGCCCAACGGTGCTCCGCGCGGGGTCAAGGCGCGGCCCTCGCCGAGCACGGCGGCGACATCGGCCTCGGTAAAGACCAGGTCGGCACGCTCCTGCGGGTCGTCGAAGTCGACCGGGACGTAGGCGGCGCCCGCGGCGAGGACGCCCAGGATCGAGACGTAGAGGTCGACGGAGCCCGACGGGACGCGCACGCCGACCCGGTCGCCGACGCCGACACCGGCGTCGTTGAGGGAGCGGCGCAGCGTGTCGACCTCCGCGAGCAACTCGCGGTAAGTCAGGACAATGGTGCCGTCGTCGAGCGCGTGGGCGTCCGGGTGCGGCGCGGCGGTCGCGTGGAGGACGTCGAGGAGGGTCCGCGGTGCGCTCTCGGGGCCCGCGCGGAACACGGCCAGCCCGCGGACGGCGGCGTCGGCGAGGAGGTCTGTCGGGTAGTGCATGGGTGGGGAGTGGTCGGCCAGCGTCATTTCTCGCACCGCTTGGACGGACGCATCTTCCACCTTTCGCCGAGGCTGTGACCTGGGTACTTTACGCGGGGTGACCATCTTTCGGCGCGTTCTTGACCCCTTCGCGTGTCGGGTTTCACACTGTCGTGGCAGTGATTTAGTACTCGGGTTCTGATATCGGATTGCGATTTCAATGCTTATCAGGTTGCTGCTGAAGCAGATCACCAAAAAGTCGGATCTCGATATCGAGATGCGATATCGTGGACCGATGGATGTGGTCCGGGACTTCAAGAACGGCGCGCTGCGGCTGCGCGTGCTGCAGTACGCCGCCAACGACGAGGTGCACGGCGCCTGGCTGACCGCCGAACTGACCAACCACGGCTACCGGGTCTCGCCCGGCACGCTCTATCCGCTGCTGCACCGCATGCAGGAAGCGGGCCTGCTCAAGTCGCGCGGCGAGGTCGCCGACGGCAGGCGCGTGCGGCTCTACCGCACCACCAAGCGCGGCAAGAAGGTGCTCGCCGACTGCCGCGACGTCCTCACCGGCCTCGCCGCCGAGGTCGCCTGAGGCGCAGACTGGGCGGGTGGACCCACTCCCGGGGCTGGTCGGCTTCGCCGCCGCGGTGCGCGAGGCAGGCGTGGCCTGCGGTCCCGGCCGGGTCCGGGCCTACCTCGACGCGGTCGCCGAGATCGACGCCGCGCGGGTCGGGCAGCTCTACTGGGCGGGCCGAGTCACCTTGTGCGGCGAGCCCGACGACCTCCCCCGCTACGACGCCGCGTTCCACGCCTGGTTCACCGGGGCCACCCCGCGCCCACGTTCGGCGGGCCCACCCGCGATCCGCCGCAGTCGTCTGAGCCCGTTGGGTGATTTAGGAGCGGGTTCCTCCTCGGAGGCCCGAGACACCGACCGGATGGCGAGCGACGCCGAGGTCCTGCGCCACCGCGACGTGTCCGAGTTGACCGCCGCGGAACGCGCCCACCTGCGTGAACTCATCGCCCTGCTGCGGCCCGACCCGCCGCTTCGCCGGGCGCTGCGCAAAAAGCCCGACCGGCGCGGCTCGATCGACAGCCACCGCACGCTTCGCGCGATGCGGGCCGCCGGTGGGGAGACCGTGCGCCTCGCCCGCGAACGCAGGCGCAGCCGCCCGCGCCGGATCGTCCTGCTGATCGACGTCTCGGGCTCGATGTCGCCCTACGCGGACGCTCTGCTGCGCTTCGCCCACGCGATGGCCCGGCGGTCCCCGGTGGAGGTGTTCACCCTCGGCACCCGGCTGACCCGCCTCACCCGGCAGCTCCGCCAGCGCGACCCGGAGTTCGCGCTGGCCGCGGCCGCGCGGGCCGTCCCGGACTTCGCGGGCGGCACCCGCCTCGGCGAGACCCTTCGAGCGTTCCTGGACCGTTGGGGACAGCGCGGTGTCGCCCGCCAAGCGGTCGTCGTCCTGTTCTCCGACGGCTGGGAGCGCGGCGACCCGCGGCTGCTCGGCGAGCAGATGGCGCGGCTGGGCAGGCTCGCGCACCGGGTGTTCTGGGTGAACCCACACGCGGGCGCGGACGCGTACCAGCCGGTGCAGTCCGGGATCGCTGTCGCCCTGCCCCATGTCCACCGGTTGCTCGCGGGACATAGCCTGGCCACATTGGACCGTTTGCTCCAGGAGGTGCGCCGTGCGTGACGTGCTCGACGAGGTCATGCGTCGCTACGAAGCCGGTGAGGCGGTGGCGGTCGGGACCGTCGTGGCCACGTTCTCCTCGGCGCCGCGCTCGGCCGGGGCGTCGATGATGGTCGCCACCGACGGCACGGTGACCGGCAGCGTGTCCGGCGGGTGTGTCGAGGGCGCGGTCTACGAGGTCGGCCGCGAGGTGCTCGAGACCGGGCAGCCGGTGCTGCAGCGCTACGGGGTCAGCGACGACGACGCCTTCGCGGTCGGGCTGACCTGCGGCGGGATCATCGACATCTACGTCGAGCGGATCGACCGCGACAGCTTCCCGGAGCTGCCCGCGCTGGCCGAGTCGGTCCACGCCGAGGTGCCGGTGGCGGTGGCGACCATCGTGGCTCACCCGACTCTGGTCGGCGCGCGCATCGTGGTCTGGCCGGATCGCGTAGAGGGCTCTACGGGGTCCCCGCGTATCGATGACGCGATAGCCGACGACGCGCGCGGGCTGCTCGCCGGCGGTCGCAGCGGCACCCTGGTCTACGGCACCGACGGCGAACGGCGCGGCGAGGGACTGAGCGTGTTCGTGAACTCGTTCGAGCCGCCGCCCCGGATGCTCGTCTTCGGCGCGATCGACTTCGCCGCCGCGATGGCCCGGCTCGGCACGTACCTCGGCTACCGCGTGACCGTCTGCGACGCCCGCCCGGTCTTCGCCACGACGACCCGCTTCCCGGGCGCGCACGAAGTGGTCGTCGACTGGCCACACCGCTACCTCGCGGCGGAACTGGCCGCGGGCAGAGTGGACTCGCGGACGGTTGTCACGGTGCTGACGCACGACCCGAAGTTCGACGTGCCGGTGCTGGAGGTCGCTTTGCGCGGCAAGCTCGCCTACGTCGGCGCCATGGGCTCACGCCGCACCCACGACGACCGCCTGGCCCGGCTACGCGAAGCGGGTCTCACCGAGAGCGAGCTGTCCGCGCTGTCCTCCCCGATCGGCCTCGACCTGGGCGCCCGCACCCCGGAGGAAACCGCGGTCTCGATCGCGGCGGAGATCATCGCGCTGCGCTGGGGCAGGCAGGGCAGGCGCCTCGCCGAACTGTCCGGCCGCATCCACTAGCGGGCCGCTCGATCCGGTGACACCGCCCGGAGTTGTCCACAGCCGGGGCGGGTGGGGTTGTGACGGCGACTGAAGAGGGGCACGCTCGGATGTGAGCCCAGTCACGCACACCTGGGTTCGGTCCGTTCTCCGCCAGCCCAGCCCCAGCGGGCGTGTTCGCTTGGAGGCACGATGCGCATCACCGTCACCGTCGACGGCATCGAGTACGCCGACGACGTCGAGCCCCGCCAGCTGCTCGTGCACTACCTGCGCGACAAGCTCGGCAAGGTCGGCACCGTTGTCGGCTGCGACACCAGCAACTGCGGCTCCTGCACCGTCCACTTGGACGGCCACAGCGTGAAGTCCTGCTCCGTTCTCGCCGTCCAGGCCCACGGCAGCGAGGTCACCACCATCGAAGGGCTGGCCCGCGACGGCAAGCTCCACCCGGTCCAGCAGGCCTTCCATGACAACCACGCGCTGCAGTGCGGGTTCTGCACACCCGGAATGATCATGCAGTCGATCGACCTCCTCGCCGACAACCCCGACCCCGACGAGGCCGCCGTCCGCCACGGCCTTGAGGGAAACCTGTGCCGCTGCACCGGATACCAGAACATCGTCAAGGCAGTCCGCGACGCCGCGCACCAGATGCGGCCGGGCGCCGGACCCGAGGTGGAGCGGGTCTCCGAACCGCACGTCAGCCGCACGAAGAGCCAGGTCTCCGGGGGCGAGCGATGACCGCGACAGTCGAACCGGAGGTCGGCCGGTCCCGGCTCCGCAAGGAGGACGCCCGCCTGATCACCGGCCGCACCCGGTGGACCGACAACCTGGCGCTGCCCGGGCTGCTGCATGTGGCCTTCCTGCGCAGCACCTCCGCCCACGCGCGGATCGCGTCAATCGATACCTCCGCGGCGAAGGCCAAGCCGGGGGTCATCGCGATCCTGACCGGCGCGGACCTCGCGGAGGAACAGGGCAGCCTTCCGTGCGCGTGGCCGATCACCGAGGACATGAAGGCCCCGCCCGCTCCGTCCCTCGCGATCGACACGGTCAACTTCGCCGGTGAGGCGATCGCCGTGGTGATCGCCCGCGGCAAGGCCGAGGCGCACGACGCGCTGGAGGTCATCGACGTCGACTACGACGAGCTGCCCGTGGTCCTCGACATGGCCACCGCCATCGACGACACCGACCTCGTGCACCCCGACCTGGGCACCAACAAGTCCGCGCTGTGGGTGTTCGACTCGGCCGAGGCGGGCACCGGGTCCGACGTCGAGGAGGCCATCGCGGACGCGGAGGTGCTGATCGAGCGGACCTTCCGCCAGCAGCGGCTGATCCCGTCGTTCATGGAGCCGCGCTCGGTCATGGTCGACCCGACCGGCGAGCAGCTCACGATGTGGTCCTCGACGCAGATCCCGCACATCCTGCGGCTGATGCTCGCGCTGACCACGAACACGCCCGAACACAAGATCCGCGTGATCGCGCCCGACGTCGGCGGCGGCTTCGGCGGCAAGCTCCAGGTCACGCCGGAAGAGGTCGTCTGCCTGCTCGCCGCCAAGCGGCTGGGCAAACCGGTGAAGTGGACCGAGTCCCGCTCGGAGTCGCTGGTCTCGGGCCACCACGGCCGCGACCAGATCCAGAAGCTCACCCTCGCCGCCCGCCGCGACGGCACGGTGACCGGCCTCAAGGTCGAACTCCTGGCCGACATGGGCGCCTATCTGCGCCTGGTCACGCCGGGCGTGCCGATCCTGGGCGCGTTCATGTTCAACGCGATCTACAAGATCCCGGCCTACCGGTTCGCGTGCACGAACGTCTTCACGAACAAGACCCCCACCGATGCCTACCGCGGCGCGGGCAGGCCGGAGGCGACCTTCGCCATCGAACGCCTGATGGACGAACTTGCCGCCGAACTCGACCTGGACCCGATCGAGCTGCGTGAGAAGAACTGGATCAAGAAGGACGAGTTCCCCTTCACCACCGTCGCCGGGATGACATACGACTCGGGCGACTACGAGGCGGCGACCGCCCGCGCGAAGGAACTCTTCGACTACGACGGCCTGCGTGCCGAACAGCGGGAACGGCGCCGGCGCGGCGATGTGGTCCAACTCGGCATCGGCACGTCGACGTTCACCGAGATGTGCGGCCTCGCGCCATCGCGGGTCCTCGGCGCGCTGGCCTACGCGGCGGGCGGTTGGGAACACGCGGCCATCCGCATGCTGCCTAGCGGCAAGGTCGAGGTCGTCACCGGTTCCTCGCCGCACGGCCAAGGCCACGAGACGGCGTGGAGCCAGATCGTGGCCGACCAGCTCGGCGTCCCGTTCGACGACATCGAGGTCCTGCACGGCGACACCCAGATCTCGGCCAGGGGGATGGACACCTACGGCTCCCGCTCGCTGACTGTCGGCGCGATGGCCGTGCTCAAGGCGGGGGAGAAGGTGATCGCGAAGGCCCGCAAGATCGCCGCGCACATGATGGAGTGCGCCGAGGACGACCTCGAGTTCGCCGGCGGCCAGTTCACCGTCCGCGGGACCGACAAGTCCACCGGAATCACCGATGTCGCGCTCGCCGTGTTCGCGGGCCACGACCTGCCCGACGGCATCGAGCCCTCCCTCGACGCCGAGGCCACGTTCGACCCGGAGAACTTCTCCTTCCCGCATGGCACCCACCTGTGCGCCACCGAGGTCGACACCGAGACCGGGCTCGTGAAGATCCGCAAGTACGTGTGCGTGGACGACATCGGCAAGGTGATCAACCCGATGATCGTCGACGGCCAGGTCCACGGCGGTCTCGCCCAAGGCCTGGCGCAGGCCTTGTACGAGGAGGCCATCCACGACGAGACCGGAACCCTCACCACCGGCACGTTCGCCGACTACCTGGTCCCGTCCGCGGCCGACCTTCCGGCGTTCGTCACCGACCGCACGGTGAGCCCGTCGACGACGAACGCCTTGGGTGTCAAGGGAGTCGGCGAGGCGGGCACCATCGCGTCGACACCGGCGGTGGTCAACGCTGTGATCGACGCCGTCCGGCACCTGGGTGTCCGCGACATCCCGATGCCCTGCACCCCCATGCGCGTCTGGTCGGCGATCCAGGGCGCGTCCACGGCCGAGAGCGGCATCCGCGGTGAAGCGGGCGGCGGACTCGGCTCGATCGACACGGCTGGAGGCTCGCGATGATCCCGGCGGCTTTCGACTATGTCGCACCCACCACGGTCGACAGTGCGGTGCGCGCCCTGGCCGAGGCGGGCGACGAGGCCAAGGTCATCGCGGGTGGCCAGAGCCTGCTGCCCGTCCTGCGCATGCGCCTGGCCGCGCCGACCAAGCTCATCGACCTCGGCCGGATCCCGGAGATGCGTGGTGTCCGCGACGGCGGCGACCACATCGTGATCGGCGCGATGACCACCCACTACGACATCCAGAGCGATCCGCTGGTGGCCGAGCACGCCGAGCTGATCAAGCTCGCGACGGACACGGTCGCCGACCCGCAGGTCCGCCACCGCGGCACCTTCGGCGGCTCACTGGCCCACGCCGACCCGGCCGGGGACCTGCTCGCCCCCGCGCTGGCCCTCGACGCGCGGTTCATCGTGTCCGGAATGGACGGTCGGCGCACGGTGTCGGCCGCCGACTTCTTCGTCGACTTCTTCACCACCGCCCTGCACCAGGCGGAGATCCTCATCGAGGTCCACGTCCCGAAACACACCGGCTGGACCGCCCACTACGAGAAGTTCCAACGCGTCGCCCAGGCCTGGTCCATCGTCGGCGTCGCCGCCACGGTCCGCGCCGACGCGGGCAAGATCGCCGAAGCGCGCGTCGCCTTGACCAACATGGCGTCGGTCCCGATCCGCGCCACCGCCGTCGAGGACGCCTTGATCGGCAAACCGGCCACCGCCGAAACCATCAAGGCCGCCGCCGAACACGCCGCCGAAGGCACCTCACCCACCACCGACGGCAACGCGGACCCCGCCTACCGCCAACACCTGGCCCGCGTCCTGACGTCGCGTGCCCTGACCGCCGCAGCGGGCGTCTAGGAGGAAGTCCCGTGCAGTTGGAGCACCGGTTCACGGTCCCAGCCGACATAGACACCGTCTGGGCCGCCCTCATGGACCCGGAACGGGTGGCGCCGTGCCTGCCAGGCGCCACCCTCACCGAGTACTCGGGCACCACCTTCACCGGGACGGTGAAGGTGAAGGTGGGCCCGATCTCGTTGCTGTACAAGGGCTCCGGCGAGTTCGTCGAGACCGATGAGGACACCCACCGGGCCACCATCAAGGCATCCGGAAAGGACTCAAGAGGCAACGGCACCGCCACCGCGACGGTCACCGTCACCCTCATCGACAACGGCTCAAACACCGAAGGCGAAGTCCGCACCGACCTCGCCATCACCGGCAAACCCGCCCAGTTCGGCCGCGGCCTGATCTCCGAGGTAGGCGCCAAGATCCTCAACACCTTCGCCGACTGCCTGGCGACGAAGCTCGCCCCGGACACCGCGCCCAGTGCCGACACAACCGCCGCGGCGTCGACCGCACGGCGGTCACCACCGGCCGGCAACCCACCGGATACACCCACGCGATCCGCCGACTCGCCCGGTCCCACCGCCGCCCGGACCGCTTCCTCGGCTCCCGTCACGACCGACGAGCGACAAGAGATCCCGGGCATCCCGACCCAGCCAACCCCGTCCCGTGTCCTCCGCGCGGTCCCGGAGTTCGAGGCCGAACCCATCGACCTCATGGAGATCGCGAGCCACTCCTTGAAGAAACGCCTGTTCCCCGCCCTGCTCGCCGCGGTGGTGGCGGCTCTGGTGGTGATCCTCCGCCGCAGACGATGACCACGGTAGGGCAGGCACACCTCCCGCCTGGCCGACCCAACCGCACGGGCATCGACCAAGGACCGGCATCGTCCAGCGCGACCGCAGGTCCAGTACCGTGCCGACCGTGCGCATGAGCCGAGTCAACGCTGGTGTGGTCAGTTGTGTCCTGCTGACCGCCGCCGCGGGCTGCACCGAGGTCGCACCGGTCCCCTCCGCGGCCTCCGTCCCCTCCTCTTCGCTCCAAACACCGACATCCGCCGCTCCGGCGGACTCCTTCACCCTGATCGCCGGCGGCGATGTGCTCATCCACCCCGCCCTCACCGAGCAGGCCACCGAGGACGGCAACGGCAAGCGCGACTACGCGCCGCTCTTCGCTGGGATCAAGCCGGTCCTTGAGCAGGCCGACCTCGCCCTGTGCCACCTCGAAGTCCCCATCGCCACCGCAAAGGGACCATTCAAGGGCTACCCGACCTTCTACGCCCCGCCCGAGGTCGCCACCGGTCTGGCCGACAGCGGTTTCGACGTCTGCTCGACCGCCTCGAACCACACCATGGACCAGGGCGCCGAGGGGGTCGCCAACACGCTCGACGCGCTCGGCGACGCCAAGATCCAGCACACCGGGTCGGCCCGCTCGGCCGCCGAGGCGGCGAAACCGCTGGTCCGGGACGTCGCCGGGGTCAAGGTCGGCTTCGTCTCCTACACCTTCGCCTTCAACAAGGGCACGTCCCGCCCCACGCCCTGGATGGCCAACCTGCTCGACCCGGCGGCGGTCATCGCCGAGGCGAAGCGGGCCAGGGACGCGGGCGCCGAGGTGGTCGTCGCGAGCATCCACTGGGGCATCGAGGGCAAGCATGAGCCGACGGCCGACCAGCGCAAGATCGCCCAGCGGCTCCTCGGCGACCCGTCGATCGACGTGATCATCGGCCACCACGCGCACGTGGTGCAGCCGTTCGAGCGGATCAACGGCAAGTGGGTCACCTACGGGCTCGGCAACCAGGTGGCCAAGCACGAGGAGCCCAAGGGGACCACCGAGGAAGGCGTCCTCGCGCGGTTCCGCTTCGTGAAGTCGGGCCAAGGCTGGACTGTCGACAAGGCGGAGTACCTGCCCACGCTGGTCGACCTCGGCCCGCCGATCCGGCTGCGCGACCTCACCAGCGACACCGAGGTATCGGCCGCGCGCAAGGAACAGGCTCTCAAGCGGACCGACGGTGTCGTCCTGAGCCGGGACGCTGCCACGGACGGATTGGCCCGACCCGGCGGCTGAAATCGCCCGCGCTTTCCGTGCGCTATATTTGACCTTCGTACAAAAAATGACGCCCAATGGGGCGCCGATGAAATGAATTATATGGCAAGTGGAGGACGTTTGTCAACCGAGATCGACGGTGAGCAGGAATACGTTTCCCTGCTCTACGCGCACCTCGACGATCTCCGCGATGACGCGGACACTCGCCTGGCCAAGACCCTGTGCGAGACCAGCAGCAACCCGCAGGCAATGACCCAGCGCGACGCCGCCACCGTTCATTACGGTGAGCGGCTGGCGCATTACAACGCCGTCGAGAACGGCCTGTGTTTCGGCAGGCTCGACTTCTCCGATCAAAGCCGCAGCTATATCGGCCGGATCGGTCTTTTCGACGAAGAAGACGATTATGAGCCGCTCCTGCTCGATTGGCGCGCCCCCGCCGCCCGGCCGTTCTACCTGGCCACCGCCGCCTCCCCGGACGGCGTGCGCAGGCGCCGCCACATCCGGACCAGCCGCCGCAAGGTCACCGGCGTCGACGACGAGGTCCTCGACCTCGGCGCGGGCGAGCAGCACGTCCACGAGGGCGTGACCGGCGAGGTCGCCCTCCTCTCCGCCCTCAATGCGAGCCGCACCGGCCGGATGGGCGACATCGTCGAGACGATCCAGGCCGAGCAGGACGAGATCATCCGCTCCGGCCTCAACGGCGTCCTCGTCGTCCAAGGCGGTCCGGGCACCGGCAAGACCGCGGTGGCCTTGCACCGCGCCGCGTACCTGCTCTACACCTTCCGCGAGCAGCTCTCCCGCCGCGGCGTGCTGATCATCGGCCCCAACGCGACCTTCCTGCGCTACATCGGCCAGGTGCTCCCGTCGCTCGGTGAGACCGGCGTGCTGCTCCAGACCGTGGGCGAGCTCTACCCCGGCGAGAACGGCACCCGCCCCGAGCCCGCCGCGGCGGGCGAGATCAAGGGCCGCCTCGCGATGGTCGACGCGCTGCGCCGAGCTGTCAAAGACCGGCAGGAACTGCCCGACGAGCCCATGGTCCTGATCGTCGAGCGTGAAGAGTTGATCCTCGACCGCGACACGGTCGCCGCCGCACGTACCCGCGCAAGACGCTCCCGCCGAACCCACAACGAGGCCCGTCCGATCTTCGCGGGCGAGATCGTCGCCGCGCTGGCCCGCCAGGAGGCCGAGCGGCTCGGCGCCGAGTTCCTCGACGAGGCCGACCTTGCCGACATCCGCCGCGAATTGGGTGAGGAGCAGGCCGTCCAGGACGCGATCGACCAGCTGTGGCCCCAGCTGAGCCCTCAGCGGTTCCTGTCCGACCTCTACGCGAGCCCCGACCGACTCGCCGTGGCGATGCCCGACATCCCCGAGCGTGAGCTGCTGCTTCGCGAACCCCGTCTCGGCTGGACCGCCGCCGACGCCGCCCTGCTCGACGAGGCCGCCGAACTCCTCGGCGTGGACGACGCCGCCGAACGGGCCGAGGCCGCCCGCCGCCGACGCGAGGAACAGGACTACGCCCAGGGCGTCCTCGACATCCTGCAGCTGGAGGACGATGCCGACCCCGACATCCTCACCGCCTACGACCTCATCGACGCGGGCCGACTCGCCGCCCGCCACGACGGCGAGGACCACCGCACCGCCGCCGAGCGCGCCGCCGCGGACCGCAGCTGGACGTTCGGCCACGTGATCGTCGATGAGGCCCAGGAACTCTCCGCCATGGCCTGGCGGGTCCTCATGCGCCGCTGCCCGTCGCGGTCGATGACCCTGGTCGGCGACGTCGCCCAGACCGGCGACCTGGCGGGTGCCGACTCCTGGTCCGACACCCTGGCCCCGTACGTCGAGGACCGCTGGCGGCTGGCCGAGCTGACGGTGAACTACCGCACGCCCGCGGAGGTCATGGCGGTCGCCGCCGACGTCCTCGCCGAGCTGGCCGCCGACGTCGAGCCGCCCCGCTCGGTCCGCGAGACCGGGGTCCCACCGTGGACGCGAAGGGCGCGGGCGAGCGACATACCGGGACTGGTGGCGCGACTGGCCGCCGAGAACGCCTGCCCTGGCACGCTGGCCGTCCTCGCCCCCGAGTCCCTGGTCGCCGGCATCGGCGCGGCCGTGGTGGTCTCGGTCCCGGACGCGGCGGTGGGCGACCAGCCCGACCTGGAGAACAAGGTCGTCGTGCTGACCGTCCGGCAGTCCAAGGGTCTGGAGTTCGACTCGGTGCTGCTGGTCGAACCCGCGAGGGTGGTCGCGGAATCCCCGCGCGGCCTCAACGACCTCTATGTCGCCCTGACCAGGGCAACCCAGCAGGTCGGCGTGATCCACGCCGACGCGCTGCCGCCATCCCTGGCCAAGCTGCCATAGGCGAGCTCAAGCCATCACAGGACGACGGTCGGGGTGACCACTGTGCGCGGCTTGCCGCCGTTCATCCGGACAAGGATCTGCGTGGTCCCACGCGGCACCTCAGTCAGCACGAACCGGCCGCCCACATCCGCGGTCGTCGCCGTCGACCCGTGGTCGGCGACCCGGACCTCGACACCATGCTCGCCCGCCGGCACAAGCCAGCCGTCGATGCGCTGACGCTCACCGGTGCGGGTCACGTTGACCATGACGGTGAGGTCGCCGACGAAGAACGTGATCGTCCCCGGCGCCCCGCTGCGCACGCCGACCAGCGGCCGCTGGTCGGCCCAGCGCGCGGCCTCCAGTTCGACCTCGGCGTCGATGTCCTCGATGGCGATGGCGAACTGGGCCCGCGCGACGAGGCCGACGGGCACCGGGTCGAGGTCATCTACCAGATGGGCGACTTGGGCCAGCCAGAAGTCCCGCTCGGCCGGTTCCATCTCGTACTCGTCTTTGGTTCTCATTTGACCCCGTCCCCATTGTCGTACAAGTCGCGCAACGAGCTCAGGCACCGACCGCGGGTGGGGCCGATGCTGCCGTGCGGCATCCCCATCCGATCGGCGACCACTCGGTATTCGGCCCGGCCCGCCAGCACGGTCAGGCGCAGCAGCTCCTGGCAGCGCGGCGGGAGTTTGCGGAAAGCGGCCCATAGCTTGTGGTCGCGTTCACCGCGCAGGACTTCGGCCTCGGGCATCGGCTCGGTGCTGAGCACGTGCTCGGCGATCTCCGGCGACAGCTCGATCTGCCCGTTCCCGCGCTGCCGGGTCCGGTTCGCCTCGCGGCGTGCGGTCGTGATGAGCCAGCCCACCAGGGCGCGGGGTTCGGCGAGCCGGTCGACGTGGCGCAGCAGCGCCAGCCACACCGTCTGCACGACGTCTTCTGCCGCGGTCCGGTCAAGGCCCGTGCCGCGTGCGACATGCCAGACCAATGGCGTCAGCTCGGCCACGAGCACGTCGAGCGCGCCCTTGTTGCCGCTGCGTGCCGCGATCATGCAGGCCGCATGCCGGTCTGACCCTTCCAGCCCTTCCCAGGGCGGATTGGTCCCTACCGTGCGGAGCTCGCTCACCGCTCCCACCCCATCTTCCGTCTGCCGGGGTTGTGCATTCTCGTGCCAATGGTTACATCGCTGTGAAGTGGGCTGATGCGTCGCATCCGAATTGACCTCACCCAAACTGATGAACCCATCCCGAACATTCGTCACAGTGCGTGGAGGACGAACGTGAGCGCCTGCTGCGCCTCGCCCTCCCACGGTCGGGCCAGCTCGGCCCGGAGCTCGTGCAGCCCCGCCGCGGTCACGTCGAACGCGAGCCTGCGCACACCCGCCGAGCCCGGCATGTCCACCTTCGCACCAGCGTGCGTGACGTGCTCGTCGGCCACCATCCGCAGCGTCACCGGCAGTCGCCAGCGCCAGCGGTAACCGGTGCTCAGCGACTCCGGCAACCGCAGCTCCACCGTGTCGCCACGGTGCAGCTCCGTCGGCCCGTCGGCGTCTGTCGCCGACAGGTGAACCAGCGCCATCGGTGGCTCCTCTGCACATGGGATCAGACCGCGGCCGGGCAGGCGCCGAGCTGCGGTCGCGGCCTTGTCTCGGCGGCGGCCACCCTCAGTCGGTCGGGGTTCATCGCCACTCCTCGCGGTCCGAGTATTTCTCCGGTCACCTGCAAGAGGCGGGTTGCCGTGCCTGGATACGTCCCCGACCGGCCAATTTGCCGATCACCGGCAATGGCGTGGCTAATCTGGATGGGTGATCTGGAACATCGCCGGAAGCCTGACCGTCGTGCCCGCCCTGGACCACGCGGATCTACTCGCCGAGCCGGTGGCGAAAGCGCTTGCCACGGTGGACGGGGCCGATCGCGTCGGCGTGGCCCGCATCGATCCCGACCTCGCCGACACCGCCGCGTTCTGCGACGCCTACGGCTCGCCGCTCACCGTGTCGGCCAACTGCGTGGTCGTCCTGGGCAAGCGCGGCGGCGAGGAGAAACTCGCCGCCTGCCTGGTGCTCGCCACCACGCGCGCCGACGTCAACGGCGTCGCCCGACGCAGGCTCGACGTGCGCAAGGCGTCGTTCGCGCCGATGGACCGCGCGGTCGAGGCGACCGGCATGGCCCACGGCGGCATCACCCCGATCGGCCTGCCCGCCGACTGGCCGCTGCTCATCGACGCCGCCGTCGCCGCCGCACCCGAGCTTGTCATCGGCAGCGGAATCCGCGGCAGCAAGTTGTTCGTCCCGGGCGACGTGCTCGCCGCGCTGCCTGGCGCGGAGGTCATCGAGGACCTCGCCCGCTGAAGAACCTACGAACGTCGGTAGCCGAGAACGTGCCTGGTCAGGTCCTATTTGCCAGAGAACCTTGAAAGGGGCGTGCCGTGACGGCGCAGTTCGATGTGGACGGTCTGACCACCGAGCGGGCCACCGTTCGCGTGGGCGTGGTCGACGACGAGCCGATGGCGCGCGCGTTCGTCTCCAAGATCCTCAGCTCCGCCCCTGACCTGCAGGTGGTCGGTGAGGGCGCCGATGGTGGCGAGGCGCTGCAGCTGGCCCGCACCCAGGACCTCGACGTCCTGCTGCTGGACCTGAAGATGCCCCGGATGGATGGTCTTGACGCGCTCCGCGAGCTGCGCAGGCTGCCGACCATGCCCGCCGTGGTGGTGCTCACCACGTTCCACGCCGACCAGGCCGTGGCCTCCGCGCTGCGGCTCGGCGCGAAGGGCTTCCTGCTCAAGCACGTCGACCCGGCCGAGCTGGTGCGCGCGGTCCGCGTCGCGGCGCGCGGCGGTGCCGTGCTTGACCCGACGCTGACGCACGACCTGATGGGCCACCTCGCCTCCCACCACCTCGACCGCATCGGCGCCGCCGCCGAGGTCGCCCGGTTCTCCGCGCGCCTGCGCGACGTGCTGCGGCTGGTCGGCATGGGACGCAGCAACAACGAGATCGCCGAGGAGCTGCGCCTGTCGGACTCGACGGTGCGCGGGTACGTCTCGGAGATCCTGGCGGCCACCGGCTGCTCGAACCGGGTCACCGCGGCGGTCCTAGCGCAGCGCGCCGGCCTGCTGGACTGACTCGGCGTAGTTCCGCAGCAGGGTCACTGCTTCGTCGATGTCGTCGGTGACCATGATCCATGGCTCCGCTTCGCGCCCGCGCGCGAGCCTGCGGACCAGGGGCGCGGCGGGCACGTCCTCGTTCCAGAACCGGCTGCCGAGGAAGATCATCGGCGCTGGCGGGCCGATCGACGAGTAGTGGTTCTGCGTGTAGTCCTGGAAGACCTCCTGGACCGTGCCCGCGCTCCCCGGGGTGTAGACGATGCCGCCGGTGGCGATGGTCAGCAGGCCGTCCTCGCGCACCGAGTTGGCGAAGTACTTCGCGTGCAGCTCGCAGAACGGGTTCGGCGGCTCGTGGCCGTAGAACCACGTGGGGATGCCGATCGTGCGCGGGGTGTGGTCGACGGGCAGGTCGACCGCCAGGCCCGCGGCCAGCCAGGTGCCGATCTCGCTCGCGTCGACCGTGGCGCCGCTCGCGAACTTCGGCGCGATGGCGAGTGAGCGCACCACGTCGTTCACAGAGTCCACAGAGGACGTGTGGGAGAGCCGCACGCCCAGCGGGACCGCCTCCATGGCGCCCGGTCCGCCGCCGGTCAGGACGGTGAAACCCTCCTGGCCGAGGGTGACGCCGAGTTCCACCGCGTCGCGGTATCCGGGTGAGTCGCGGGTCAGTGCGTGGCCGCCCATCACCGCCACCGGGTGGCCGGTCATGGCGTCGGCGAGCGCCTCGGAGATGCTGTGGTCGTGCAGCCGCTCGGTCAGCGCGTGCAGCGGGTCGAGCTTGGTTTCCTTGGTGTGCCGGTAGATCCGGGCGTCCGGGGTGCCCGCGTAGGACTCCGGGCGGGCGGGGTCGAAGCCGTCGAACAGCTCGGTGGCGGTGTAGAGGGTCGACCGGTACATGTCGTACGGCAGGTCGGGGACGGCGGGGAACGCCAGTGCGCCCGCCGCCTCCGCTCGCCTGGCCGCCTCCGGGGTGAGGACGCAGCCGAGCAGCAGCGCGTCGTCCAGGGCTGTGCGCAGCAGCGCGTCGTCCTCGCGGGCGGTCAGGTCGAGCCGGACGAGCACGACTCCCCGCAGGTCGCGGTTCTCCGCGCGGTGGCGGCGGAGCGTGTCCAGGTCGGTGATCTCAGTCCGCACGCGAGTAGCGTACGGGCGTCGCCGATTCGAAGTACGGAGAACGATGAACCAGGTCCAGGCTGTCGCCGAACAGGTGATCAATGTCCCCGTCGAGCAGGCTCGCGCCGCTGTCGCGGACTACGCGGGCGTGCGCGGGAAGATCCTCACCGAGCACTACCGCGACTACGAGGTCCGCTCCGGCGGAACCGGTCCGGGCACGGTCGTGCACTGGACGCTGCAGGCCACCGCGAAGCGGGTCCGCGACGTGCTGGTCGAGGTCAGCGCGCCGCAGCCGGACGTGCTGGTCGAGGCCGACAAGAACTCCACGCTGATCAGCACCTGGACCGTCGAGGGGTCCGGGGACACGAGCACCGTGCGGGTCGTCACGACGTGGGAAGGCGCCAACGGCGTCGGCGGGTTCTTCGAGCGGATCTTCGCCCCGGCGGGCCTGCGCCGCATCCACGGCGAGCTGCTGGCCAACCTGAAGCGGGAACTGGAGAGCTGATGACCGCCGCCCTGGAAGTGCATCTCGCCGGCAGGCCCAAAGGTGTGCCGAGGCTGGAGAACTTCGCCTTCGTCGAGACCTCGCTGCCCGCTCCGGCGGCAGGCGAGATCCTGGTGCGCAACCACGTCATGAGTCTCGACCCGTACATGCGGGGACGGATGAGCGCCGCGAAGTCTTATGCCGAGCCATATGCGCTCGGTGAGGTGATGCACGGCGGGGCGGTGGGCGAGGTACTTGAGTCCACTGTGGACTCGCTGGCGCCGGGCGACTTCGTGTTGCACGGCGCCGGGTGGCGCGACCACGCGATCGTGCGGGCGGACGCGGTCGCCAAGGTCGACCCGACGGTCTCGCCGCTGGGCGGGGCGGACAAGGTCCAGCACCTGCTCGACCTCGGCTTCGACGCCGCGCTCGACTACAAGGCGGCGCCAATCGGCGAACAGCTGGCCTCGGCGGCGCCCGACGGCATCGACGTGTACTTCGACAACGTCGGCGGTGACCACCTGGAAGCCGCCATCTCGGCGATGAACGTCCACGGCCGGATCGCCGTGTGCGGCATGATCTCGCTCTACAACGCGACCGAGCCCACGCCCGCGCCGCGAAACCTCATGCAGATTGTCGGCAAGCGCATCACGATGCGCGGCATGCTGGTGAGCGACCACGCGGCCCGCCGTGCGGACTTCGTTCGCGAGGTCGGCGGTTGGATCAAGTCCGGCGAACTGCGCTACACGGAGACCGTGGTCGACGGCCTGCGCAACGCGCCTGAGGCGTTCCTTTCGCTGCTCAGCGGCGGCAACACGGGGAAGATGCTGGTGCGGCTGGTCTAGCCGATCGCCGGAAGCAGCGGCGCGAACAGCCGCGTGCGGTCGCCCGGCAGCGGCACGCCGCCGACGACCATGGATGTGGCCTGGAAGAGGACTTCCAGGCCATTTTCCTTGCACCAGGTGGGCAGTTCCGACTGCGCGGGGTCGAGGTCGATGCGAATCCGGCCGCCTGCCGCCAGATCCCCGATCAGCGCCCGTGCGTCGGCTTCGTCGGCGGCGATCACTGGGCCGATCTGGGTGTAGTCCTGTGTCGACATCGCCCGGGTGGCCGCCGCGTAGCCGGTGATCGACCCGTCGCGCTCGAGGACCCGGATGTGGTCGGCGTACTCGGGCAGCCGGTCGAGAACGTGCGTCCGGTCGATGCCGAGCACCTCTGCGTCCAGCCGGCGGATCGCGGGAAGATCGGCAGCCGTCGCCGGGCGCGTGGTGTGCTCCGCGGTTCCGGTGAAGCCGCCGAGGAAGACGTCGCAGCCGGAAGCGGCTTCGAAGCCAAGCTTTTCGTAGAGCGGCCTGCCGTAGGAGGTCGCGTAGAGGGTGACAATGCTGTCACCCGCCTCGGCCATCACATGGCGCATGATCCGCTTGCCGAGTCCGCGACCCTCATACCGGTCGGCCACCAGCACCATGCTGATCGCCGCCACACCATCGAGGCGCGTGAGAACGGCCGACGCGGCCAGTTTCCCGGCCGCGTCGACGATTCCGTATCCCTGGCCTACCCGCAGCAGGAATTCCCACTTGCGGTCCTCGTACGGCCATTCGCGGTTGTCCGCGAGCTCGAGGCAAGCAGTCAGGTCCACAAGGGACAGCGGGCGAGGATCGGTGGTGGGAACCTGGTCGGCGGGTCGGATGGTCATAGGGAAAGCATGGCGACACAAGGCAGTGCTCGGCAATCGAATTAACCGGCGAAGCACACGGATCGCCGCCCGTCAAACGTCCATCCCCATGCTAAAGAGGCAATGACAGGCCACGGTCGGCCACCTAACCTGGAATCACCGAGTCGGGAGGACAACCGTGAAAACTATTGAGACACAAGGGTTCTGTGCAGTATCTGTGCAGTATCTGTGCCGCGATCCCGTTTCTCATGGCTGCCCCTCGACACGGCACCGGTCACGCCGCTTTCCGTCATTGCCACGCCCCGTCTTGCGAAGCGGCGCCCGTCTTTGCGAGTGCGCGCGTGCGTTGCGGGGCGTGCCTCCGGTCGCCTCCATCGGGTTACCCCGCCGCTCGGAGTGTCGCGTCAGAAGACGACGGTCTTGTTGCCGTGCACGAGGATCCGTCCCTGCAGGTGCGCCCGGAGCCCACCCGCGAGCACGACCTTCTCGATGTCACGCCCCTTGCGCACCATGTCGGCCACTGAGTCGCCGTGGTTCACCCGAATCACGTTCTGCTCGATGATCGGCCCGGCGTCGAGCTCCGCGGTCACGTAGTGGCACGTCGCGCCGATCAGCTTCACCCCACGCTGGTGCGCCTGGTGATATGGGCGCGCGCCGACGAACGAAGGAAGGAAGCTGTGATGGATGTTCAGCGCGCGACCAGTCCACCGCGCGCACAGCTCGGCGGGCAACACCTGCATGAACCGGGCCAACACGATCGCGTCCGGGGTCGCCGCGTCCACCAGTTGTGCCAACTGCGCGAAAGCGGCCGCCTTGCCCTCTGGGTCGCCGGGCGGGAACGGCACGTGGTGGAACGGGATCCCGTGCGCCCGGGTGATGTCGGCGAGGTCGCGGTGGTTGCCGATGACCGCGCGGACGTCGATATCGAGCTCGCGGCCGTGCACGCGGCCGAGCAGATCGTAGAGGCAGTGCCCTTCTTTGGACACCAGAATCACCACGCGCCGCTTGACCCCGGTGTCGATGATGCTCCAGTCCGACAGCGGGCTGAGCTGCCGAGCCACCTCGGCGAACCGCGCCCGCAACTCGTCCACGCCGAACGGCAGCGAGTCAGCCCGGACTTCCTGCCGGGTGAAGAACCAGTTGGTGTCCGGATCGGAGTGGTAGTCCGCCTCGACGATCCACCCACCGGCCTCGGTCAAGAACGACGCGATCCGCGCCACGATCCCGGTCCGGTCCGGACACCCGAGCTTGATCACATAGCGACGTTCGTTCGGCGGCACGCCCCCGATTCTGTCAGGCGCTCGTCGGCCCGCGTGCTCCGGCCGGACCACCCTCACCCCTGTGACCAGCCCGAACATGAATCGCCCTCGACATCCGCCCTGTCATCGCCCTGTCGCCACGATGATCACTCGTACAGTCGAACCGTGAGGAGACACATCGAATTCGCCCGCCTGCACAACTTCCGCGACTTTAGGCGGCTATGCCACCGCCGACGGCCGCACGGTCCGCTGGGGACGGCTGTACCGCTCCGACTCACTGTCCAACCGACCGCCTGGTCGCCGACTGGAAGGAGTCCCACCCCGGCAAGACCCTCACCTGGCTCGGCTACGGCCGCGGCCCCCGGACAGACCTGGCAGCCGACCGCACCCTGATCGCCGCCCTCGAAGCCAACCTCCTGGAGGAAACCACCTGACACTCACCCACCCGCAAGCACCTGAACCCACGACCGGACCGTGGACCGCACGTTCCGCACCTGGGTCGACCGTTCCCCCGGACATCCAACGCAACTCGGGGGACCAGGATCAGCCGCTGCGTCCACGATCGACGTTCCGCCGTGCTGGAACCCACGGCGGGCAGATGATGAAACTGCCCCGCGCCACGCGAGTTTAGGTCCTTCTCCCCCCGAATCAAGGCGAACCACCCGAACAGGCCGTTGGGTTCGGCCCGTTGCGTTTCGTTGTGGTTATTGGGGGTTGGGGCCGAGACAGGCTACGGGGACTTGAGTTGGTTCAGCAGTAGTTGGTCGCCCGTGATGATGGCGGCGCTCGGTCTGCGCCATAGGGCCCGGTAAACCGCGTCGGCGGTGCCGACGATGGCTGCGTCGAAGTCGATCGCGGGGCCCTCGTCGTTGCCCACCTCCACGCCCTGGCCGGGGGCCAGCCGCAGGTTCCACACCCGGCCGGCGTCGGCGGCGTGCAGCAGGACCTCGGCGGGGGCGGCCACGGTGCAGCGGCGGGCGGCGATCAGGGACAGCAGTTCGTCGATGCCGTCCGCGGCGAAGTCGGGGTCGAAAAGGAGCGTGGGCACTGGCAGGCCACGCGCGTGCTCGGCGTCAAGACGGTGGATGGCGGCCTCGTGGGCCGACCTTCGCGCCCACCACATGAGGGTCGTGTGCGGCCACAGTGCCGCGGCGGACAGCAGTGTGTCGCAGAAGGACTCCGGGCTCCACCACGCCAGCAGCTCGCCCCAATCCTCCGGTGCCGGGCGGGGATGGGGCTTCCGCGCCGGGCCAGGACTGGGCTCGGGCCACATGGGACACCAGCTGGTGGACAGTCCACTCCGGACATGTCGGCACCGCCGCTTCCGGGCCCGCGTCGATGGCCGCCGCGCGCAGGGCGGTGGAGTGGAGGCGGATCTGGTCGACTGCCTTGGCGAAGTCCACCGTCCGACCTTAGAGCGCGCGGCGGGGGATCTGCAGCTCCCCCGCCGGGTGCTAGTCGAGCCTTGTGCGGGCGTACTCGGCCATCGCCGCGCGCAGGAACTCCGCGAGGCGGGGGTCGGTGTCGTCGAACTTCGCCCGGAACCGCGGGTCGTCGGCGTACACGTCGCCGAGGCCCGTGTAGGACTCGCGGTTCGGGGTCCAGAAGCTCGTCAGCCACCGGTGGTGGCCCTCGATCGTCTCCTGCACCAGCGGATCCGCCGGCTCACGTCCCGCGTCGATGTGCGCGACGAGAGCCTCCAGCGACGCCACCCAGGTCTGTCCCTGGTCGCGCCACCAGTCCTCGCCCTTGCCCTTGACCCGCTCGGTCGCGGCGTCCACGTCCGACGCTCCCCACCGCTCGCGGGCCTCCTGCTGCAACGCCGCCTGCCGAGGGGAGTCGAATCCCTCGAACCAGTGCTCAACGGTCGTCATCTTGTGTCCTCCCTCCACATCCTTGATCGTCCGGGAGACGGTCTCGGCCAGCCGGTCGAACCGGTCGCGCTCGGCGAGCAGCCAGCGGTGGTGCAGGCGCAGCGCCTCCACCTTGTCGCGGCCGTTGTCGACGATCTCGGCGATCGCGTCGAGACCCAGCCCCAGCTCACGCAGGACCAGGATCTGCTGCAGCCGCAGCAACTGCTGCTGCCCGTAGTAGCGGTAACCGTTGTGGCCCACCGACTCCGGCGGCAGCAGCCCGATGTCGTCGTAGTGCCGCAGGGTCCGTGACGTCACCTTCGACATCCGCGCGACCTGGGCGATCGACCAGCGCATCCCGTCTCCCTCCTTGCCGAGGTCAACGGTAGAAGTTGACGCAGCGTCAATGTCAAGGCGCGACGGCGGACCACTCCACGGTGACTTCGCCGAGCCGCCAGCGCCGCCGGGTGTCGAGCACCGGCCACCCCGCCGCCGCGAACGCCCGGATGGTCTCCACCCACCGCGCCCGCGGGCCGAAGGGGGCGAACGACGCCGCGGTGGCCCAGCAGCCGTCCAAAGCGGCGAGCAGGTCGTGGACGCGCTCGCCTGGGACATTGCGGTGGATGAGTGCCTTCGGCAGCCGCTCGGCCAGGTCCGAGGGCCGCTCGATCCCGGACGGCAGGCAGGACAGCGTGAACGTGCGGGGTCCGGACGCGTCGAGCGTGATCCAGCAGCAGCGCCTGCCGATCTCGTCGCACGTGCCCTCGACCAGCAGACCGCCGGGCGCGAGCCGCGCGAGCATGGTCGCCCACGCCGCCGCCGACTCCTCCTTCGTGTACTGCCGCAACACGTTGAACGCGCGCAGCAGCACCGGTCGGGCACCCGCGAGCTCGAACCCGCCGCGCCGGAACTCCAGCCTGGGCGGGTCGGCGACCGGCAGGGCAGCGGCTACCCGCTCGGGGTCGATCTCCAGGCCCAGCACCCGCACATCCGCCCGCACGGTGCGCAGCCTGGCCGCCATCTCGACCGTGGTGATCGGCGTCGCGCCGTAGCCGAGGTCGACGGCGAGCGGGTCGGCGGCCGCGGTCAGGGCCGCGCGCACGTCGGGGGACCCGACCAGCCAACGGTCGACCCGGCGCAGCCGGTTCGGGTTGGTCGTGCCGCGCGTCGGGCTGCCGAGGGCTCGGGCTCGACCCGCGGCCAAGCGGGGGGTACGGGCCACGCGCTACTTACCGGCGAGCCACTTCGCGGCGAACTCGGCCTCGGCGGCGAGCAGCCGGTTGACCTGTTCGGCGATGACCGATTCGATCTTGCCACCGATGAACGGGATGCTGACCTTCACCTCGCCGCGGGTCGACCACTCGCTGCCGCCCGCGGTGTCCGCGAGCCGGAACGCGCCCTTGATGTCGCCCGGCACGGCCGAGACGTTCGCCGCGGTCGAGCCGGTGAAAGCGGCTCCGTCCGGCCGCCACGACTCGGTGCGCTCGACGATCAGGTCGCCCTTGATCACGGTGCGCACGACCGAGGGCAGCCGCTGCGCGTCGACACCCTGGCGCAGCTTGAAGGTCACCGTGTCGCCGCTGACCGCGTAGTCCAGCAGCATGGCGTCCTTGCCGCCCAGTTCGCGCAGCCGCGCGTCGAGAAACGCCCGGTCGACGAGCGCGGCGTGGACCTCGGAGGCCGGTCGGGTGAACGCGGCGCGGTGCTCGATGCGGCTAGCCATGGCCAGGAGGTTACCGTTGGGTCCCGTGACCAGCCTCCCACTCGGTGCCGGCGTCCGGACGGACGTTCCGCTCAGCGGCTACACCACCTTGCGCCTCGGTGGTCCGGCCGCCGATTTCGTGGCCGCCGCGACCGCCGCCGAGGTGGTCGACGCGGTCCGCGCGGCCGACGGCACGGGCACCCCGCTGCTTGTTCTCGGCGGCGGATCCAACCTGGTGATCGCCGACGCGGGCTTCGACGGCACCGTCGTGCGGGTCGCCAACCGCGGCAGCAAGATCGACTGCACCTCGCCCGGCCGGGTCCAGCTGACCGTCGAGGCGGGCGAGGACTGGGACACCGTCGTCGCCGGCACCGTGGAGGCCGGGCTCGGCGGCCTGGAGTGCCTCTCCGGCATCCCCGGCTTCGTCGGCGCGACCCCCGTGCAGAACGTCGGCGCGTACGGCGTCGAGATCTCCCAGGTCCTGGTCTCGGTCGACCTTCTCGATCGCGAGACCACCGAGGTGCGCACCCTCGACGTCTCCGAGCTGGGCCTGGGCTACCGCACCAGCATCCTCAAGGGCACCGACCGCGCGGTCGTGCTGCGTGCCCGCTTCGAACTGGTCGACGACGGCATGTCCGCGCCGATCCGCTACACCGAGCTGGCCCGCGCCCTCGGCGTCCGCCAGGACGACCGGGTCCCGGTGGCCGCCGCCCGCGAAGCCGTGCTGACCCTGCGCCGCGGCAAGGGAATGGTCCTCGACCCGCTGGACCACGACACGTGGAGCGCGGGCTCGTTCTTCACCAACCCGATCGTCGCCGACGTCGACATCGAGGGCGTCATGGCCCGCATCGTCGAGCGGGTCGGCCCGGACGTGTCGGTCCCGAAGTACCCCGCGGGCCCCGGCGCGTCGAAGCTGTCGGCCGCCTGGCTGATCGAGCGCGCGGGCTTCGCCAAGGGCCACGAAGGCCCCGGCGGCCGGGTCGCGCTCTCGGCCAAGCACACCCTGGCCCTGACCAACCGCGGCAACGCGACCACGGCGGACCTGCTG
The DNA here is from genome assembly GCF_050699995.1 of Actinokineospora sp. GTDB lineage: Bacteria > Actinomycetota > Actinomycetes > Mycobacteriales > Pseudonocardiaceae > Actinokineospora. The sequence continues at coordinate 50,687 of NZ_JBOHGC010000134.1, forward strand.
GCGCTGGCCGCCGAGGTCCGCGACGGCGTCCGCGCGACCTTCGGCGTCGACCTGCACCCCGAGCCCGTCATGGTGAACTGCGAACTCTAGCGCGCTGGACCCGGTGCGCCCTGGTCGCTGAGGCCTGGGCGCGGGGCTTCATGACGATCTGGTCCAGGTTCACGTGCGGCGACCGGGTCACCGCGAACGTGATCACCTCGGCGACGTCGTCGGCGGTCAGCGGGTCGATGCCCTCGTAGACCTTCTCCGCGCGCTCCTGGTCCCCGTCGAACCGGTTGGCCGAGAAGTCCGTCTCGACCATGCCGGGCAGCACCTCGGTGAACCGCACGGGCTGCCCGAGGTGCTCGCCGCGCAGGGTGCGGTGCAGCGCGGACTGGGCGTGCTTGGCCGCGGTGTACCCGGAGCCGCCGTCGTAGATCTCGGTCGCGGCGATGGACGTCACCGTGACCACGTGCCCGTTGCCGGACGCGACCAGCTTCGGCAGCAGGGCCTTGGTCATCCGCAGGGTGCCCATGACGTTGGCGTCCCACATCCACTGCCAGCGGTCCTCGTCGGCGTCGAGGACGCGGTCGAGACCGCGGGCGCCACCGGCGTTGTTCACCAAGACGTGGCACTGTGGAACCCGGGCGCAGAAGGACTCGATCGACGCCGGATCGGTCACGTCCAACTCGATCGCCTGTCCGCTGACCTCGGCGGCGACCTTCTCGAGCAGGTCGAGGCGCCGGGCGCCCAGGACGACGTCGAACCCGGCGGCCGCGAGGTGGCGGGCGGTGGCCGCGCCGATCCCCGCACTGGCGCCGGTCACTACCGCGATTGCGTTGTTCACGGCGCAATCCTTCCCCACCCGCCGTCAACCATGTATGAGCACGGTCACAGCGACCCCACCCGGGCGGCGGGTGGCGCGTCCCCATCGGTGGGGACGAGACTCGACACAGGAGGCAAGACGGTGAGACGCAGTCGGACGGCAGTGGTGCTGAGGATGCTGGGAACCTTGTTCCTGGCCTTGGCGCTGGTCGCCGGATGCACGTCCGAATCCCCTGGCCCCGGCGGTGGTTCCACCGGCAACGACGAGCCGCCCAAGGCGAAGCTCGTCGCGAGCCCGGCCGCCGACGCCAAGGACGTCCCGCCGACCGAGCCGGTCACGGTGTCGGTCACCGAGGGCACCCTCGACGAGGTCGAACTCACCAACGACGGCGGCAAGCCCGTCGCGGGCGAACTGGCCCCCGACAAGCTCACCTGGAAGTCCGGCGAGGTGCTCGGCTACGCCAAGAAGTACACCTACACGGCGTCCGCGACCGGGACCGACGGCAAGAAGGTCGAGCTCAAGGGCACCTTCACCACCCTCAAGCCCGCGAAGACCCCGCGCGCCACGGTCAACCCCGGCGACAACGCCACGGTGGGTGTCGCGATGCCGATCAGCATCAAGTTCCCCGAGGGCAAGGTGACCGACAAGGCCGCCGTGGAGAAGGCCCTCAAGGTCGAGACGTCGCAGCCGGTCGAGGGCTCGTGGGCGTGGCTGCACGACCAGCAGGTCGACTGGCGGCCCAAGGAGTACTGGCCCGCGGGCACGAAGGTCACCGTCACCGCGAAGCTCTACGGGCTGGCCTACGGTGGCGGCGCCTACGGCAAGGCGGACCTGTCGTCGAAGTTCACCATCGGGCGCAACCAGGTCGTGAAGATCCACACCCCCGACCACAAGATGAACGTCTACCGCGACGGCAAGCTCTTCGCGAGCTACCCGGCGAGCAACGGCAAGGACGCCGACCCGAACCTGAACACGCCCAACGGCACCATGATCGTCATGCAGAAGGACCCGATCGGCGACTTCTCCAACCCGCAGTACGGCTACACCAACGTCAAGAAGAAGTGGGCCGTCCGCTTCTCCAACCACGGTGAGTTCATCCACGAGAACGAGGAGAACCGGGCCAACATCGGCAAGGTCAACTCCTCGCACGGCTGTGTGAACCTGTTCGAGGCCGACGCCAAGGCGTACTTCGACAGCGCGATCATCGGCGACCCGGTGGAGGTCACCGGTTCCCAGGCGAACATGCCGACGACCTCGGATGTCTACGACTGGCTGATCCCGTGGAGCCAGTGGCAGAAGATGTCCGCCCTGCGCTGATCAACCTGGTGTGTCCACACCTGACCCGCGGACGGATGTGACATAGCTCACCGAGCGGTTGGGGAGTCCCGCACTCGGGAAGATTCCGGGGTCGTTTCCGCGTTGGATCTCCCGGGTGGGTCTCCGCCCTTCGCCGAACGCGTCGACGAGGAACCGCGTCCTCCGCCAGCCATGCGGCGGACCGGAAGGGGTGAACCGGGGTGACTCCCACTCAGCTGCGCAAGCCGCGCCGCGTCGCGGTGCTTTCGGTGCACACGTCGCCGCTCGAACAGCCCGGCACGGGCGACGCGGGCGGCATGAACGTCTACATCACCGAGACCGCCACCCGCATGGCCGAGCGCGGCATCGCGGTCGAGGTCTTCACCCGGGCCACGTCCTCGGGTCTGCCCCCGGTGGCCGAACTCGCGCCGGGTGTCCTGGTGCGCCACGTCTCCGCGGGACCGTTCGAAGGTCTCGACCGGGCCGAGCTGCCCGCCGAGCTGTGCGGTTTCACCGCAGGCGTGCTGCGCGCCGAAGCCCGGCGCGAACCCGGCTACTACGACCTCGTGCACTCCCACTACTGGCTCTCCGGCCAGGTCGGCTGGCTGACCCGCAAGCGCTGGGGCGTGCCGCTGGTGCACACCGCGCACACCCTGGCGAAGGTCAAGAACGCCGCGCTCGCCGCGGGCGACACCCCCGAGCCGCGGCAGCGGGTCATCGGCGAGCAGCAGATCGTCGACGAGGCCGACCGGCTGATCGCCAACACCGACGTCGAGGCCGCCCAGCTGGTCTCGCTCTACGACGCCGACCCCGAGAAGGTCGACATCATCGCCCCCGGCGTCGACCTCGAACGCTTCCGGCCCGGCGGCGGGCACGCCGCCCGGGTGCGTCTCGGCATCGCCCCCGACTCGATCGTCTTCGCCTTCGTCGGCCGCATCCAGCCGCTCAAGGCCCCCGACGTGCTGCTGCGCGCGGTCGCCGCGTTGCTCGCGCGCGGGGAGATCGCCCGCGAGCGGCTCGTCGTGCTGGTCGCGGGCGGCCCCTCGGGCACCGGGCTGGAGCAGCCCGCCGCGTTGCAAGACCTGGCTGTCGCGCTCGACATCACCGATGTCGTCCGGTTCCTCCCGCCGCAGTCCGGCGAGGCGCTCGCGGACATTTACCGGGCCGCCGACACCGTGGCCGTGCCCAGCCACAACGAGAGCTTCGGCCTGGTCGCCCTGGAGGCGCAGGCCTGCGGCACACCGGTCGTGGCGGCGGCCGTCGGTGGTCTGCCGGTCGCCGTGGCCGACGGCTTCTCCGGCCTGCTCGTCGCAGGCCACGCGACCGACGACTGGGCCGACACCCTCGGCAGGCTCGCCATGAGCCCCGGCCTGCGTCTCAACCTGGCCGCGGGCGCCGTCCAGCACGCCCACCGCTTCTCCTGGGACCGCACGACCGACGCTCTCATCGCGGCCTACGCCGACGCCGACCACGCGCTGCGCTACTCGCCTGCGCGTGCTGAGGTGGCGGTGTGAGCGATCTAGACACCCTGATCCAGAAGACCCTCGACGAGCGCGAGCTCGCCTACGACCACCCCGCGCCGGGCCGGTTCCTGGTCACCCTGCCGGGGACCAAGAAGCAGCAGACCAACACGTGGTTGATCGTCGGCAACCATGGCCTCGTGGTGGAGGCGTTCGTGTGCCGCCGTCCCGACGAGGCGCACGAGGACGTCTACCGCTACCTGCTGCGCCGCAACGCCAAGCTCTACGGCGTCTCCTACACCGTCGACAAGGTCGGCGACATCTACCTGATCGGCCGGGTCGCGCTGAGTTCGGTCACCGCCGACGAACTCGACCGCCTGCTCGGCCAGGTCCTCGAAGCCGCCGACGGCGACTTCAACCCGATCCTGGAGATCGGCTTCGCCAGCTCCATCCGGCGGGAATGGGACTGGCGGGTCTCGCGCGGCGAGTCGCTGGCGAACCTCAAGGCGTTCGAGCACCTGGTGCAGTCCGAGCGGCAGGATCGGCCGGGACTGACCGAAACCGAGTCGTGATCAGCACTTCGGCAACGTGAAGTGCCTCCGCCGCCGTCTGATGAGGACGACGAAACTGGGAGGCACCGAATGCGCTCGACCAAACAGAGACGATTAGCAGGACTGTTGCTCGCCCTCGCCGCGACCGGCGGGCTGACCGCCTGCGGTTCGTCCGCCTCGGACTCCGGCAGCGCCGCCGCGCCCGCCGAGAACCCCGCCATGGCCCCGGAGGCGGCCACCGGCTACGGCACCTCGGGTGGGGCGGACAAGGCGGCACCCGGTGAGAAGCCGGAGCAGGCCGCGCAGGTCGGGCAGCCCGGCGTCGACCGCAAGCTCGTCCGCACGGCCACGATCGTCCTGGTCACGCCGAATGTGCGCGAGAGCGCCGAGCGGGCGCGCCAGATCGTGGTGGGGACCGGCGGCTACACCGGTCAGGCCGAGGTGGGCGACCGGAGCGCCACGATGACCCTCTACGTCCCGAGCGACAAACTCGACGACACGCTGAGCAAGCTGTCCGCGCCCGAACTGGGCAAGGAGGAGTCGCGCAGCCAGTCCGCGCAGGACGTCACCGAGCAGATCGTCGACGTCGAGAGCCGCATCCAGACCCAGCGGGCCAGCCTGGAGCGGGTGCGGGCGCTGCTGGGCCGGGCCCAGCAGATCTCCGAGATCGTCCAGCTCGAATCCGAGGTGACCCGGCGCGAGGCCGACCTGGAGTCGCTGCTCAAGCGCCGGGAGCGGCTCGCGGGCAGCGTGGCCATGTCGACGGTGACCCTCCGGCTGTCCCGCGACAGCGCGCCCCCGCCGGCGGCGGAGGACGACACGGTGCTCGGCGCCCTCGCGGGCGGCTGGAAGGCGTTCGTCGACACCACGTCGTTCGTCGTGCGGGCGGTCGCGTTGGTGCTGCCGTTCGCCGTGGTCTTGGGGGTCCCGGCCTTCTTCGTCTGGCGCCACCGGGGGCGGTCGCCCCGACCGACGCCGCCGCAGCCCGCCCAGCCGGTGACTCAGGAGTCTTAAGAGGGTCGCGGGGCGATTCAGCGAGGGGGGAGTCGCATATCTGGACCGCCCCGCGACCAAACCCGCTCGGGTCACGTGGCGGGGGAGGCCACGGACACGCTGTGCGGGGGTGCGGCTCGGCAGGGGAGTCGAGCCGCACGGCGGCCACCTCGGGTCAGGGAGTGCGTGGGAGCAGACCCGATGTGGCTTGAGCCAACTTGGCAGACCTGGGCAACCGACACAAGGCCACGTAGTACGCCGATCGTGGAAATAGCTGTCAGTAAGTAACAGTTTTGTCACGGAATCTCAGGCTTTTGCGACTATCGGTTGCCAGTTTCCCAGCTCCACGCGGTCGATTACTCCGATTGGGGCATCCGCTGGACTGCATGTGGTTTCGGTTACATCATCTGGCCCAGTGGCGACCGTCGATCAGCCCACGCGCTCCGGTGGGCGGGGAGACGTCCTTCACGGCCGCGGCCGGCCCCGGATCTGGCAGGCTCAGCGCATGGCAATTGGAACCTTGGTGCTCATCCGGCACGGCGAGAGCGTCTGGAACGCGCAGAACCTGTTCACCGGCTGGGTCGACGTGGAGCTCTCGGAGAAGGGCGTCGCCGAGGCCGCCCGCGGCGGTCACCTCCTGCGTGAGGCGAACCTGCTGCCCGACATCGTGCACACCTCATTGCAGCGGCGCGCGATCTCGACGGCGAACCTGGCCCTCGACGCGGCCGACCGGCACTGGATCCCGGTCAAGCGCGACTGGCGGCTCAACGAACGCCACTACGGCGCCCTGCAGGGCAAGAACAAGAAGCAGACCCTCGAGGAGTTCGGCGAGGAGCAGTTCATGCTCTGGCGCCGCTCCTACGACACCCCGCCGCCGCCCATCGAGAAGGGCAGCGAGTTCAGCCAGGACGGCGACCCGCGCTACGCCGGCATCGAGGCGCCGCTGACCGAGTGCCTCAAGGACGTCGTCACCCGGGTCGTGCCGTACTGGGAGAACGAGATCGTCCCCGACCTGAAGGCGGGCAGGAACGTGCTGGTCGCCGCGCACGGCAACTCGCTGCGCGCGCTGGTCAAGCACCTCGACTCGATCTCCGACGAGGACATCGCCGGCCTCAACATCCCGACCGGCATCCCGCTGCGCTACGACCTCGACGAGTCCGCCGCCCCCACCACCCCCGGCGGCCTCTACCTCGACCCCGAAGCCGCCACCGTCGCCATCGCCAAGGTAGCCAACCAGGGCCGCTGACCTCCCCCGGTGGGTTACTGGTGGGTAGGACACGAATGGGTGAACCGGGGTTGGCTGGGGCGCGAACAAGGGGGCCGTTCGGTGTCAGCACTGTCACTGAACGGCTCGTCGGGCTGGTCCAAACCCCTCCCCACCTGCTTACGATCCTCCTGTGGCCGCGTGGATCGCACTGTCGTGTGGAGTGCTCGTCGGTCTGTTCGTCGGATACCTGGTCGGGCGCGCCCGGCACGGGGATCCGGCCCGCAGGCCGACCGGACCGACCGTTTCGGATCTTGTCCAGCGCTGGGTGCACTCGTCGCACTCCGGTGTCGTCATCCTGAACCACTTCGGCGACGTGGTGATCTACAACCCGCGTGCCGAGGAACTCGGTTTAGTCCGCAACCGCGCGGTTGACGAGCGCGCCCGCAAAGCCTCCGAGCTGGTCCTGGAGACCGGTGACCCGGTGGAGATCGACCTCTCGCCGCTGGAGTCGCGCGGCGGGCGGACCCCGGAAGCCGTGCTCGGCGAGGTCCGGCCGCTGGGCGAGGGCTACACCGTCGTCGACGCCGACGACCAGTCCGACGCCGTGCGCCTCGAAGCGACCCGGCGGGACTTCGTGGCCAACGTCAGCCACGAGCTCAAGACTCCGGTCGGCGCGATGGCGCTGTTGGCCGAGGCCGTGCTCGACGCCGCCGACGACCCGGTCGAGGTGCGCCGCTTCACCACCAAGATCCTGCACGAGGGCAATCGCCTCGGGACTCTGGTGACCGAGCTGATCGCGCTCTCCCGGCTGCAGGGCGCCGAGCGGCTGCCCGACATGAACACCGTCGAGGTCGACGCCGTCGTCCGCGAGGCCCTCGGCCGCGCGCGGCTGGTCATGGAGTCCACCGGCATCGACGTCACCACCGACGCCGACAGCGGTCTGCTCGTCGAAGGCGACCGGACGCTGCTGGTCACAGCCCTGTCGAACCTGCTGGAGAACGCGCTGGCCTACTCGCCGCCGGGCAACCCGGTCTCGGTGAGCCGCTCGCTCGTCGACGGGTTCATCGAGGTCGCGGTGACCGACCGCGGCATCGGCATCGCCGAGGAGGAGCAGCAGCGCGTCTTCGAGCGGTTCTACCGCGTCGACAAGGCACGCTCGCGGGCCACCGGCGGCACCGGGCTGGGCCTGGCCATCGTCAAGCACGTCGCCGCCAACCACGGCGGCGAGGTCAGGCTGTGGAGCAAGCCCGGTCTCGGCTCCACCTTCACCATGCGCATCCCCGCGCACCTGGACGCCCCGGCCACCGCCGGTGCGGACACCCTCAACGGCGCGGAGAAGACCAGGGTGGGCCGCACCGCGGTCGCGTCGCTGGCCGCGTCCGCCGCTCCGTCGAAGTCCGACGGCGCCGGTACCGATCACGGAGGAATGGCATGACGAGAGTGCTGATCGTCGAGGACGAGGAGTCCTTCGCCGACCCGCTCGCCTTCCTGATGCGCAAGGAGGGCTTCACCACGGCCATCGCCGCCACGGGGCAGGACGCGCTGGCGGAGTTCGACCGCAACGGCGCCGACATCGTGCTGCTCGACCTCATGCTCCCCGGGATGAGCGGCACCGACGTGTGCAAGGCGCTCCGCCAGCGCTCGGCCGTCCCGGTGATCATGGTGACCGCCCGCGACAGCGAGATCGACAAGGTCGTGGGGCTCGAACTCGGCGCCGACGACTACGTGACCAAGCCGTACTCCGCCCGCGAGCTGATCGCCCGCGTCCGGGCCGTCCTGCGCCGCGGCGGCGAGGCCGGTGGCGACGGTGAGCTGCTCCCGCAGGTGCTTGCCGCCGGACCGGTCCGAATGGACGTCGAACGCCATGTGGTCACTGTGGACGGTGAGGAGATTCCCTTGCCGCTCAAGGAGTTCGACCTCCTCGAGTACCTGCTCCGCAACGTCGGCCGGGTGCTGACCCGCGGCCAGCTGATCGACCGGGTGTGGGGCGCGGACTACGTCGGCGACACGAAGACCCTCGACGTCCACGTCAAGCGGCTGCGCTCGAAGATCGAGCCGGACCCGGCGTCGCCGCGACACCTGGTGACCGTCCGCGGGCTCGGCTACAAGTTCGAGTCCTGACCTGAGCGGGTAGCGTTCCCCCGGTGCGCCTCGGGGTATTGGACGTCGGATCGAACACGGTCCACCTGCTCGTGGTGGACGCCCACCGGGGCGCCCACCCGACCCCGGCACGGTCGGAGAAGACCGTGCTGCGGCTCGCGGAGCGGATCACGCGCTCCGGCATGCTGTCCAAGGCCGGTGCGGACGAACTCGTCCGCACCGTCGCCTCGGCCAAGGAGTCGTCGGTCCGGCTTGGCTGCGCCGAGATGATGGCGTTCGCCACATCGGCGGTCCGCGAGGCGGGCAACTCCGCCGAGGTGCTGCGCCGGGTCGCGAAGGAGACCGGGGTCGATCTGCAGGTCCTTTCCGGTGAGGACGAGGCCCGCTACACCTTCCTCGCCGCCCGCCGGTGGTACGGCTGGTCGGCGGGGAACTTGCTCGTCCTCGACATCGGCGGTGGCTCGCTGGAGATCGCCGCGGGCATCGATGAGGACCCGGATTTCGCGTGGTCGCTTCCGCTCGGCGCGGGCAGGCTCACCCGGACCCGGTTCACCAGCGACCCGCCCCAGCGCGGTGAGATCGAGTCGGCCACCGACTGGCTCGCCGAGCAGTTGGCCCCCGTGGCCAGGCGTGTCGCGAAGTTCGGGCAGCCTGATCGGGTGGTCGCGACGTCCAAGACGTTCCGCACCCTGGCCCGGCTGACCGGCGCCGCGCCGTCGTCGGCCGGACCGCGGGTGCGGCGCACGCTGACCGAGGCGGGCCTGCGACAGTTGATCGCGTTCATCTCCCGCATGTCCGCGGGTGATCTCGCCGAACTGGAGGGCGTCAGCCCGAGCCGCGCGCACCAGTTGGTGGCCGGTGCACTTGTGGCGCAGGCCACTATGCGAGCGTTATCACTGCCGGAACTGGAGATCGGGCCGTGGGCCCTGCGCGAAGGCGTGATCCTCCGGCGGCTGGACCAGACGAACGGTGGGGACCACACTGTCTCCTCGGACTGAGATAAGTCGGGGACTTCCCGCCCGGGAAGCCTCCGCGGAGCGTGCCGGCACTGGACGGATCGGCCAGCACGGGGCACGGTGGAGTGGATGAGTCAAGAAGGCGGGTCGGAGCGCACCCAGCGCACCGTTGCCGAGTTGCTGGCCAAATACGGCGGCACCTCGGGCGAAAGCGCACCCAGGCGACGGCGCCGCAAGCCCGAGGACGGCTCGGACACGGCGCCGCAGGCGATCATCGAGCGGGTGATGTCCGACAGCGGGAAGATGCTGCCGATCACCGAGGAGCAGGCGCCGCCGGAGCGGGTGTCGCACCGGCAGGGCCGCACCACGCACGCGCCCAAGCCCGCGCCGCAGCGCCGCCAGCCTGCGCCGACGCCGCCCCCGGAGC
>NZ_JBOHGC010000135.1:0-1651 GCF_050699995.1 Actinokineospora sp.
GGGCATGCGCGGGCTCGTTGCCCATCGCGGCGATCCAGACCCAGCCCGCACGGCTCGCGGCGCTCACCGTCGGCCCCGCCGAGCGCGCTGGACGTCTCGCACGGCCAGGCGGGCCGTCACGGCCGCCAGAACGGTGACGCTGATCCACTGCCAGCCGCTGCGTATCACAGCTGCTCCCTGGGTTGTCGCTGGTCAAGCTCTTGCCTGACTCACCCTGGAACTGCCCGACCGGATCGGAAACGACGGCGGCGCATATCGCTGCCAGCGGGAATGCGCGCGACGCATATCTGCACGTCAGAACGTGTGCGTTCGGCTACACTGCGTTCACTCGTTAGGTGGAGGGGCAGTTGATGCCGGACCGTGCACCGCGCAAGCCGTGCCGTTCGTGCGGTGCGTTCCTTGCCTCGGACAACACCGGCGAGACCTGCACACCGTGCGCCCGGCTTGGCGACGAGGACCTCACCGGCGTGGCCCCGCGCATGCCCGAGGACCTGTGGGACCGGCCGCAGCTGCGCGAAGCGTTCGCCCAGCGCCACTTCGGCCGCGTGCTGCGCGCCTACCGCACCGCCGTCACACCCGAGATCACGCAGGCCGTCGCCGGCCGCTGGATCGGGCTGACCCAGGGGCAGGTCAGCCGCATGGAACGGGCGACCGCACCTGTTCACGACCTCGGGAAACTCGACCGGTGGGCCAGGGCTTTGGGCATTCCTCAGCGGTGCCTGTGGTTCACGCTGACCGTCCATGCGTCCGACGCATGCGCCCCGGCTCCCGCAATCCCTACCCTGGAAGCGCAGCAGGGCGAAGGGAGCGACGTGCGACGCCGGGATCTGTTCAAAGCGGCTTCGGTGGTGGCTGTCGCCGGGTCCGGCCTGTTGGCCGAGACGCCATGGCAACGCCTGGTGGACAGCGTCACCCGGGATCGACCCGTCGACGCCACCACGGTTCAGCTCATCGAGGACCGCACCGCCGAGTTCTTTCACGCCGAGGAGACCCAACCGGCCCGCGAGATCGTCGCGGCGATGCGCCAGCACCGGCACACCCTGACCGCGCTGCTACACAACGCCGCAGGCGAGCATCTGCGCACCCGGCTGCTGACCGCCACCGGCGAAACCGACGTGCTACTCGGGTGGCTGCTGTTCGACCTGGACCAACCGGCGGAGGCGGTCAAAGCCTGGCGGCGGACCCTGGTGATCGCCAAGCAGACCGGCGACGGCGCCCTCGCCGCCTGCGCCCTGGGCTACTGGAGCTACCTGGCTTCCACCCGCGGGGACACCGAGCCCGCGCTGAGGCTGCTACGCCAGGCCGAAGGGCAGGTCTCCGGTTCCTCCGCCCCTGCCACCCGCTCCTGGATCGCGGTCCGGCAGGCGGAAGAGGCCGCCCGGCTCGGAGACACCACCACGTCCCTGCGGGCGCTCGACCGGGCGATCACCGCGTTCGACTTCGCCAAGCCGCGAACCGAGCGACCGTGGACCGCGTTCTTCACCGCGGGCCGGCTCGGCAGCTCCACCGTCGCCACCTACACCACCCTCGGCCACCCCGAGGCCGAGACCGCAGCGGACTCGCTGCTTGCCTCACTGTCGTTGGCGGACAACAAGGTTCGCGGCCTGGTCCTGGCAGATCTGGCCACCGCCGCCGCTACCGGCCGCGACTA
>NZ_JBOHGC010000136.1:0-1521 GCF_050699995.1 Actinokineospora sp.
CTGTAGTCCGGCCACAGCCGTCACCAGCCGGTCTACCTCTTCGTCCGTCGTGTAGCAGGCACACCCCGCCCGCACCAATCCGTCCTGCGCGTATCCGAGACGCTCCAGCACGGTGGCCGCATAGAAGTCCCCGCTCGAGACGAACACGGCCTGGTCGGCCAGCGCCTTGGCGACGTCATGGGAGGTGCGGCCGCGAACCGCGAACGCGACCGTGGGCGTTCGGGGGCGGCCCGGTCGCGGGCCGTAGAGCGTCACCCCCGGAATAGCGGCAAGACCGTTCCACAGCCGGGCACCCAGTCGCTCCCCCTCTGCGCGGAGCTGCCTGTACGTCGCAGCCAGCCGTTCGCGCCGGTTCCCGACCGTTCCCGCCGGTTCCCGTCCGTTCCCAGCCAGCGACGCCAGAAACTCCACCGCGGCCAGCGTACCCGCGATCCCCTCGTGGCTCAGCGTGCCGGTCTCGATCCGGTCCGGCACGGTGTCGGGCGCCGGCTCGAGCTTGGGCACGTCGAGCCCCGCGAGCAGCTCCCGCCGGCTCCACAGGACTCCGATATGCGGCCCGTAGAACTTGTAGGCCGAGCAGGCCAGAAAGTCGGCATCGAGCGCCCGCACGTCGGGCAGCACGTGCGGGGCGGAGTGCACCGCGTCCACGAATAGCAGGGCTCCGACCCCCCGGGCCAGGCGGGCGGCCCGGGCCACGTCGTTCACCGTACCGAGCGCGTTCGATGCGGCTCCGACCGCCACCAGGCGGGTGCGCGGCGATACGGCGGCCTCGAACGCATCCCAATCCAGCTCGCCGGCATCCCGGTGGAATGGGACCGCACGCACCACCACGCCACGCTCCGCCCCCAGCGCGCGCCACGGGGCGACGATCGCGTGATGGTCCAGATCGGTGACCACGATCTCGTCTCCGGCCCCCCAGCGCCGGCCGAGCGCGCGGGCCAGGTGGAAGGTCAGGGTGGTCATGTTGGCCCCGAATGCCACCTCGTCCGGCCGCCCACCCAAAAAATCCGCCAGCGCGGTCCGCGCCTCGGCGATCATGGCGTCGGTTTCGTGGCTGGTCGGGTAGTGCCAATCCGTGTTGGCGTTGTGGTGCAGGAGGTAGTCGGCGACCGCGTCCACCACGGCCTGCGGTACCTGCGTGCCCCCGGGACCGTCGAAGTAGGCGACGGGCACGCCGCGATGCCGGCGATCGAGCGCCGGGAACGCGGCGCGCACCTGGGCCGTGAATGCGGTGACCGCATCGGGGAATGTGGTCGCAGTCATCGAGCGGCTGATCCTGAGAAACTAGGTGATATGCACCGCCGAAAGTATTCTGACGTAGCTGGTTACCGCAATGGTTGAACAGACGCTGAACACGAATCAGGCGTAAAGCCGACCGGGCGGGATGTCAGTGTCATCCCGCCCGGCCATGGAGGCGCAGGGAATCGAACCCTGGTCCGAGTAAGCATCCGAAACCGCGTCTACGTGCATAGACTCGACTTCCTGCTTTCTTCCCGGGCCGGCATCGAGCCGGCCTGCCCG
>NZ_JBOHGC010000137.1:0-3568 GCF_050699995.1 Actinokineospora sp.
CACTGATCAACTGAAGCCCTTGGTTGTGATCTTCCTCTGTCGCAAGAAGGAATGATCAACCAAGGGCTTCATCCATGATCAACCGGGGGTCCCACTGGGCTCTGAGACCTTAAAACTCAAGCTCAGAAGTCAGCGTTCAACTGTCGCCTGCCACGAGAATGGGACCACCGTTTTCCACGAGGGACCATCTCGGGCTGGCGGTCGCGGGCCGTGTGTTGATGGTGGTCCAGGAGGTGGAATAGGTCAACTTTGGCTGTCGTCGTCTCGGTCGGTGAGGGTGGCGAAGGTGGGCTTCTGTCGTTGCCGGTAGCTCTCGCCTTCGATGACGAGCTCGAAGGCGGCGGACTGGAACCGGTCGATCGCGGACTGGGCCAGCAGCGGGTCGGCCATCATGGCCAGGATCTCGGGCGGTTCCCGGTTGGAGGTGATGATGGTGGAGGCTTCCCGGTGACGTTCCACGATCAGCTGGTAGAAGTCGTTGGTCTGCAACGCATCCAGCGGATGCAGGGCCAGGTCGTCGAGGATGAGCAGCTCGACTCGGTGCAGTTTGCGCATCTCGTCGTCGTAGGTGTGGTCCAGCCTTGCGGCTTTGAGGCGCTTGAATACCTTGTCGGCGCGTTCGGCGTGGACGGTGTAGCGGCGTCGGACCGCCGCGTGTCCCAATGCGTTGGCCAGGAACGTTTTCCCGACTCCGACCGGTCCCATGACGAGGACGTTGTAGGAGTCGGCGAGGAACCGCAGCGAGGTCAGCTCGGCCCAGAGTTGCCGGTCGTAGGTCACCTTGGTCGACTCGTCCCAGGCGTCCAGGTGCATGCCAGGTTCCAGGTGCGCGGTCTTCGCGCGGACCAGCGCTGATTGGCGATCGCGGCGGGTGACCTCGTCGGCGAGCAGCATCTCCAGGAAGTCATGATGCGGCAGGTGTTCGCCGCGGGCCAGCGCGAGACGCTCAGGCAGGGTGTCGAGCAACCGGCCGAGCTTCAGGCGTCGCAGCAGCGCCTTGAGTTCCGCGGTGACCTCGATGGGTTTGGTGGTCGTGTTCCGGGCTGTGGTGGCGCGGTTGGTGGGGCTCATGAGGGCCTCCTGACGGTGAAGTCCTTGCTGTCACGGACGAAACGGCTTGCATTGCTGAGCGGAACCGCCGGCGCTGCGGTGGGCTGGCCGTCGAGGCCGCGGGTGAGCATGCGGTCGATCAGGCCGACGTTGATCGCCTCGGCCTCCAGTGCGCGCCCGCAGGCCACGTCGACCGCGTCGGCACCGTGCCGTCGGACCAGGCCGAGCAGTCGATAAACCTGTCGCATTTTCGTCCAGGGCAACGGATGTTCCAGCAGAGCGGTGGTGTAGGCGGCGATGTGCTCACCGTGCGCCGCAGCGCGGCGGTGCAACGCGTCGAGGTCCCGCATGGCGTAGGCGGTCACCTCGCTGGGCAGGTCCGCCGGGTCGGTGCGCCGCCGACCAGGCTGCTGATCCGGGTGGACTTTGATCAGCTGCCCACGCCAGTAGAGCTTGACCGTCGTACCGTCGGCGCGAGCCAGGATCCGTTGCCCGACAAGGTCACCCGGGACAGAGTAGAGAGCCCTGGCGACCTCGATGTGCCGATCCGGCGCGACTTTCGGCCGTGTGTAGGACGGGACCGCGAACGTCTCGGTCGGTGCCGGCAGCAACACCGGACGTTCCTCCGCCTCGAATACTTCACCTGGCCGCAGCTGGGTGGTGCCGTGGATGCGCGTCCCCGCGACCTCGGCGCACCACGTCGACGCACGCTCCCGGCAGTCGTCGATGTCGCGGAAGTCTTCTCCGGCAAAGAAATTCGACCGTGCGTACTGCACACACCGCTCGACCCTCGGCTTGTCCCGAGGATGGCGGACCCGGGCGGGATCCACCGCGAACCCGCGGGACTGGGCGTACTCGCGGAACGCGTCGTTCAACCGCGGATCGACCGCGTCGGCCTGATCCACAATCGTCTTCATGTTGTCCGGCACCACAATCGCGAACACACCGCCGAAGAACAGCCACGCGGCCTCGAACCCGGCCACGACATCCTCCAGCGTCTGCCGCAACGTCGGATAGACGAACATGTGCCGCGAGTAGACCGCGGTGAAGATCAACCCCTGCCCAACCCGCCGCCGACCGGTCGCCGGGTCCGCGACCAGCCCAAGGCGCCCGAAATCGACCTGAACTTCCTGCCCCGGCTTGCCGTCGACTACCGGAACAGTCGCCTTCCGGCGACCGAACCCCAGCTCCGCCACCGCGAAACGGTGCAGGGTCCGATACGGCACCACCACACCACGACGCCCGAGCAACATGTAGATCTTCGCAAGGGTCAGGTCCTGCTTCAGCCAGACCGCGATCTGCTCGCGTTGCGCGGCGATTGCCTCCCATGACGCGCCGTTGCCCCGAGGCCGGTCCGGGCGGACCACCGCCACCACCGCCCCGAGAACCTCGTCCGTCAGCTGCCCGTCGCCGCTCTCACGGGCCACGCCAGCCGCCTGCGCGGCCTGGACGTACCGGCGGACCGTTTTCCGGTCCAGCCCGGCCAGCCGGGTTACCTCACGCAGCGAGTGGCCTGACAACCACAGCCGCAGCACCTCTTTGATCTCTATCACCGAAACCTCCCGATACGCCATCTGACCAGCACAAACGGCAGACGACCGGAAGCCGGGGCACCACACGGACACATCCGGGTGGTGGTCCCATCAGTGGCAAAACCCTGATCTGGTGGTCCCATCCTCAGGCTCTGGGCCAAGTTGCGTGATCAAGTTGTTCCTCGCGACGGACGAGGAGCCCGATGTGTGATCATTTGCCAGGTGCGGTGATCAGGTTCTTGACATGCTATTTCCGCACCTGGCCGGTGTGGTGATCGAGCGGGTCGAGCAAGCGGCCGGTGGCGTGCTGATGTGGGTGAGCTCGACGGCTTCTGAGGTGGCCTGTCACGCGTGTGGTCACTCCGCGAGCCGGGTGCACAGCCGCTACGACCGAAGGCTTGCCGATGCGCCGATCGCTGGCCGGACCGTGGTGCTGCGCGTGCGGGTGCGACGATTCTTCTGCGACAGCACCGAGTGCGCCGTGCGAACCTTCACCGAACAGCCCGCCGGCGTGGCCACACGGCACGCGCGCAGAACACCATTGTCGCGGGCGATGCTGACCTCGATCGGCGTTGCGCTGGCCGGTCGTGCGGGCGCACGGTTAGCCGCGGTGCTGGGATTGTCGGTCAGTCGGAACACGCTGTTACGGCTGCTGCAGGGCCTGCCGGAGGAGCCGATCGGCGAGATCACGGCCCTGGGCGTCGACGATTTCGCGATCAGGAAAGGACAGACATACGCCACGATCTTGATCAATCTCGCGACACACCAACCCATCGACGTGCTCCCGGACCGGGAGGCCGACACACTCGTGGAGTGGCTGAAGGCCCACCCTGAGATCCAGTTTATCGCTCGAGACCGCGCCGGCGCCTACGCCGAGGCCAGCACGCGAGGCGCACCGCAGGCAACTCAGTGCGCGGATCGTTGGCACCTATGGAAGAACCTGGGCGAGGCCGTCGAGAAGACCGTGATCGCCCACCGCACATGCC
>NZ_JBOHGC010000138.1:0-6276 GCF_050699995.1 Actinokineospora sp.
GAGGCCCCGCCGGTGGCGGGGCCTCTTCAATGTTCAGCACTTGGTTCTGTCTTACTTGAGCATCTTGATGAGGGCCTTGACGTCCGCGGGGTCAAGGCTCTTCAGGGCGGTGACCTGGATGTCGGTCAGCGACCGGATCGGGCTGACGTACCACTTGCCGTCCACCTGGGTGGTGACGACGCCGGTGTTGGCGATCATGCCCTTGACCAGGTTGGTCAGCGCCTTCTTGGCTTCCGGCTTCATCCGCTTGCCACCGATCTCGGCTGCCGCGTCGTCGGCGCAGAACTTCTTGCGTTCGCCCTGGGCCTCGGCCGAGTAGCACTCGCCGTCCTTGGTGACGCTGACCTTCTCGCCTTCCATCTCGGCCTCGAACTCCTTGAGGAGGACCTTCGTGGCGCCCTCGACCTCGGTGGTCTCGGTCTCCAGCTTGGTGATCTTCACCCCGGTCGGTTCAGCGCCGTCCTTCTTGGCCATCTCGACCAGCATCGGGCCCAGGTCGTGGATTACGGCCATCTCGTCCGGCGGGAGGAGTTCGATGACTCGCTCCAGGTTCGCGTCCAGGCCCGCCTCGGCCATTTCGCGGACGGCCTGGTTGGGGGAGTCGGCGCCCTTTGCCGCGATGGGGGTCTTCGGCCAGGAGTTATCGGACTCCTGCAGCGCGTAGTCCGCGATCGTGTAGAAGAGACTCGGGTACCACTCGCCGTCGACGTTCACGGTGGCGATGCGGATGGCCTTGCCGTCGTTGTCCTTGACGATCTCGGCGATGTCGACCGTCTCGGTCTGCGGCTTCGCGTCCAGGCCGCGCGGGAACGCCGCCTCGATGAACTCCTCGGTCAGCGGCAGCTTGCTCGCGTCCGAGCTGATGGTGAGCTTGCCCGCGACCAGCTTGGTGATGGTCAGGTGGTCGTTGACCTTCTCCGCGCCTGCCTCGTCGAACTGCAGGCCCTCGGTCTTGAGCTCGAAGCCCTGCAGCTTGTTCGGGTCGGCGTCGGCCTTGTAGATCTCCAGCCGCTGCAGTTCCTTGGTGGTCTCGGAGTTCAGGGTGGTCATCAGGTCCCGCTCGGCGGGCGCCAGGCCCGTGAGCAGACCCGCGACGTCACCCTGACCGAGGGCGTTGACCAGGCTGGTGGCCGCCGCCGTCGGGCTCTGCGCGCCCGCGGGGGCGCTGCCCCGGTTGAGGGCCCACACCGTGACACCGGCACCCGCGGCGACCGCGATGACCGCGGCCACGACGCCGATGACCAGGCCCTTGCGCTTCTTGGGCTGCTCGGGCGCCGGGTAGCCGTACGCGCCGAACTGCTGCTGGCCGTACGGGTCGCCCTGCGGCCGGCCGAACGGCTGCTCGACCGGCTGCCCGTACTGCTGCGTGGGCTGCGGCCCGGTCTGCGGGTAACCCTGCGGGTAGCCCTGCTGCTGCGGGTAGCCCCCCTGCTGCGGGTATCCGGGCTGGCCGCCCTGCTGGGGGTAACCGCCCTGCTGCGGGTACCCAGGCTGGCCGCCCGGCTGCTGATATGGGTCGTTCGGCTGCCCCTGGCCGCCTGAACCTGGATAGGTCACGGTTCCCCTCCTGCGATCCTGCTTGCGCTCTTGCGCCGGCTTGCGAAGATGCCCAAGGCCCCGATGAGGGCCACCGACGAGCCGATCAACGTGACTGTCGGTCCGGTGCCCGCGATGCCGAGCGAGCTTTCCTCGCCACCGCTTTCGACGGTCGCGACACCCGAAATGGTTCCGGTGAATATCGTCAGAACCACGCAGATCGTTGCGCTCGTCCGGCGCAAGCCGAACGTGTAGGCGACAACGCTCAGCGTGACCACCGGGACCAGGCCGAACCAGACGTAAAGCAGCAGCTCCAGCACGTCGCCGCGCAGGAAGCCGAGGGTCTGGATCACGCCGATGAGCTGGAAGCTGTCGCGCAGCACCGAGCCGGACCGGAACCAGGGAAGGAACATGCCCGCGACGACCGCCACGAGCCCCGCCGCGGCGATCACGGCGGTCGCCGCCCCCCGTGCGCGCGTGGATCCCTGAGTCACGGCGACATCGTCGCAGCACCGGGCACAGGCAGTCACATCGGGCTCCCCGCCGATTCACTCGCTGTGTCTAGTGTCGATCACCCAGGTGGAGCAGCGCGGACGCACCCTCCGTGGCACAAGGGGGCGAAGTTGTCCAGGGTGATGAAGTTTCCCTTGTTACGACTGGTGCAATTGTGGTCCTAATGGCACAGTCGTCGTGGGTCGGTCCGTTTCCCGCCGAGGTCGGTGGTCACGGCGAGCCGATCCGTCCGAAGTGGACGGGGGGAGCTGTCCACACTGGGAGGTGGGAACCATGGGGAAACGACGCGGTAGCAGAATCTTCATGATCGCGACGTCACTCTCGCTGGTGATCAGTATGGCGGTCCCGGCGACAGCGGTCGCGGTGCCCCCACCCCCGCCGAACCCGAGCGATTCGGAGCTCTCCGCGGGCCGCACTGAGGCCAAGGCGAAAGCGGGCAAGGTCGGCGAGCTGACGAACCAGCTCGCCAAGGCCGAGGCCCGGCTGATGGAGCTTCAGGCCGAGGTCGAGGCCAAGATGGAGGACGCCAACAAGGCCCTCGTCGACCTCGAGACCGCCGAAGACCTCGCCGCCAAGGCCAAGGCCGACGCCGAGGCCGCCAAGCGCGAGTCCGACGACGCCAGTCAGTCGATCGAGAACGCCCGCAAGCAGCTGGACGAGTTCGCCGCTGGCAGTTATAAGCAGGGCACGACCGTCGGCTCGATGTCGGCGTACATGGGGGCCAAGAGCCCCGAGGACCTCCTCGCCCGCGCCCAGCTGCTCAACGCCGTCAGCGGCAGCGAACTGGACGCGCTCGAGTCGATGGAGCGGGCCCGCACGGTCAAGGCCAACAAGGACTCGCTCGCCCGCGCCGCCCTTGACGAGGCCACCAAGCGTCAGGCCGAGGCCGAACAGGCCAAGCGCGACGCGGATGCCGCCACTGCCTCGGCTCAGCAGGCCCAGCGCGACCAGGCCGGGAAGTCCCAGGAACTCGAAGCCGCCCGCGCGGACTACGAACGCCAGCTCAACGAGGCCCAGGCCAAGGTCGGCGGCCTGGAGGACCAGCGCAAGCGCTACCAGGACTGGCTCGCCGCCAAGCAGCGCGAGGACGCAGCCAACGCGACCGCCGCGCAGAGCGGCCCCGCGGGCCCGCGTCCGACCGTCAACCGCCCGCCGACGGGCAACGCCGTCCGCGTCGTGATCGACCGGGCGCTGTCGCAACTGGGCGTGCAGTACGCCTGGGGTGGCGGCAACGGCAGCGGCCCCACCCGCGGCATCCGCGACGGCGGCGTCGCCGACACGTTCGGCGACTACAACAAGGTCGGGTTCGACTGCTCCGGGCTGATGATCTACGCCTTCGCCGGTGTGGGGATCAAACTGCCGCACTACAGCGGCTACCAGGCCGCCGCGGGCCGTCGAGTCCCACTGAACCAGATGGCCCCGGGCGACATGCTCTTCTGGGCCACGCGCGGCCGCATCCACCACGTGGCGATGTACATCGGCAACGGGCAGATGGTCGAGGCGCCGTACTCAGGCTCACGCGTCCGCATCGCCCCGGTCCGCTACGGGGGCATCGTGCCCTACGCGACCCGACTGCTCTGACTCGCCGCGTGGTGAGATAAGCGGGTGCGTGTCCTGTCGTGTCCCGAAGCGGATACGCCGCCCGTGTTTCGCGACCAGGTCTTGCGGATGCAGGCTCAGGCATGGCCGGGTGGGCGGGATTCCTTGACCCACGACCCGGCTCTGCGGCCGATGTCGATGCTGTTGGTGGACACCGACGTCGTGGTCGCCGCTCTGGACGTCCTCGCCAAGGAGATCGTCCACGCGGGACGCGCCTACTCCGCCGCCGGACTGAGCACGGTCGTCACCCGGCAGGACGTTCGCGGTCGCGGGTACGGCCGGCTGCTCGTCGCGGCCGGGCATGACGCCATCGCGGAGCGCGGCTTCGATCTCGGGATCTTCACCTGCGACCGGCCACTGCGGGACTTCTACGAGAGCGCCGGATGGCGGTGGCTGCCGGGCACCGTGCTCGTCGGCGGGACACCTTCGTCGCCGTTTCCCAGTGACCAGACCGGATTCGACAAGGTGACGATGGCGGACTTCTTCTCCGAACCGGCCAAACGGGACCGGTCGGCATTCCTCGGGACGCGCGTGGCCCTCTACCCCGGGGAGATCGACAAGCTCTGGTGACGACCCCTGGTGTCCAGTGTGGACACCAGGGGTCGGTACCGGTTAGAACACCGAGACGCCGTACCTGCTCAGGGCTTCGGTGACCGGCTGGTGGAACGTCGTCCCGCCGGTGCGGCAGTTGCCGCTGCCACCGGAGGTCAGGCCGATCGCCTTCGAGCCGTCGTACAGCGGGCCGCCGCTGTCGCCCGGTTCGGCGCACACGTTGGTCTGGATCATGCCGCGGACGGTGCCGCCGCCGGAGTAGTGGACGGTGACTTTGAGGCCGGTCACCGTGCCGCTCCTGGTGCCCGTGGTGCTGCCGCGGCGGCTGACCGACTCGCCGATGTATGCGTCGGCCGCCGAGGTGATGTCCTGGCCGCCGACGGAACCGGAGACGGTGATGGACGAGTTGGTGTACTTCACGATGCCGTAGTCATTGCCCGGGAAGCTGGATCCCGTGCGGTCACCCAGTTTGGTCGTCTGGCTGGAGTTCGCGTACCACGCCGACGCCGCGTCGGTGCAGTGTCCGGCGGTGAGGAAGTAGTACGTGCTGCCGCTGCGGACGTTGAATCCGAGCGAGCAGCGGTACCCGCCGCCGTAGATGGCGTCGCCGCCGGTGGTGAGCGGGGCGAACGTGCCCGCCGCGCGTTCGACGCGGGCCGCGCCGTCCGAGCGTGCGGCCATGGCCACTAATCGGCCGAAGTCGGCCTCCCGCACGGAACTGTCGGCGGTGATCACGACCTGGTTGGTAGCGGGATCCACTGCCCACGCCGTGCCGGGCGTGCCGTTGTCGAGTCGGGACTTGAGTTCTTCGAGCTGCTGCGCGCTGCGCGACGCGGCCAGGTCGTTGGCCGCGGCCGTGCCGGGGACGACGCCCGCGACCGCGAGTGCCGCCGCCGTGATGACGAGGGTGTGTCGGATGGTGGTTCTCATTGTTCCGCCCTTCAGCAGGGGACCGGGAGCGCGGTCCAGGCACGCTCCCGGGCGGTTTTAGAGAGGTGTTCCCACCTAACGAGACGGTCCCGGTCGTCACAAGCGGGCGTTGGAGTGATCTTCACGCGAGTAGGGGGCTCGGCGGAACACCTCCGCCGAGCCCCGCGAACTACCGCTTCATCAACGCGAACAGACCCCAGCCGAGGTATTCACGCAGGTAGCGGGTGTAGCGGATTTGCGACTCGCTCAGGTCGGCGCGCAGCTCGGGCGCCAACTCGTCATAGGGGTTGTCATCGAGCCATCGGCGGACGTTGAGCCACTGGGCGGCGACGTAGCGGTCCCAGCTGTCGCCGTCGGCGAGGACCATCTCCACGACGTCCCAGCCGAGGTCGTTGAAGTGCGCGACCAGATCGGACAACGACCGCCACTCGTCGGCCTCGGTGGCGTAACAGGCTTCGACGGTCGCCTGGTCCGGTGGCGCCAGCCGCCAGTACGGCTCGCCGATCAGCATCAGCCCGCCCGGCCGCAGGCTGCGGTCGAGCAACTCGACAGTGCCGGTCACGCCTTCGCCGATCCAGGTCGCGCCGACGCAGGCGACCAGATCGACCGGTTCGTCGGCGACGAATCCGGCGGCGTCGTCATGTCGGAAGGCGACCCGGTCGGCCACGCCAAGCTCGACGGCGCGCTCGCGGGCGGCGTCGAGGAACACCGTGCTGATGTCGACGCCGACACCGGTCACGGCGTGGTCGCGTGCCCAGGTGCAGAGCAGTTCGCCCTTGCCGCAGCACAGGTCCAGCGCTGTCGTCCCCGCGGGCAGGCGCAGCGCGCGGCCCATCGTGGCGAGCTTCTCGGGAGTGATCGGGTTGAGGACCCGGTGGCTGCTCTCGCGGATGGTGAAACTACGTGGAAGATCCACTTCGGTCGGTCCTTACGGGTGAGGTGTGGGTGACAGCGGCGCGCCGAACCGTCCGAACAGTCACCAAAACACCTCATCGCGTCGCAAGGATTGACCTGGCCACACTAGCCTCGATCTTGCACGGGTTTGTGGGATCTGGTTGAAAGGTTGCTGTGGCGGGGTTTTGCCAGGAATTCCTGGATATGGCCATGGTTGTGGGCCGACTGTCGCGTCGGTGGGCGGTTTCCGGG
>NZ_JBOHGC010000139.1:0-2341 GCF_050699995.1 Actinokineospora sp.
CGGCGAGGTCGTCGGCGATCTGCCGCGCGGTGCCGAGCACCGAGGCCGCGTCCGCGCGCGCCCAGGGCGGCCACGGCCGCCGCGGCGACCGTACCTGCGGCTGTGCGGGCACTGACATGGGTCGATGTTAGGCGACGGCTCTCCGTTCCCGTCCACTCGTCGACCGTTCGTCCCCAAGCCGACACCGTCCGTCGCTGATCATCTCCGGTGGCGCCGATGTCGTCCTAGCGTGGCGGCCTGCGCACCTGGGACGGCGGGAGAACGCGATGACCACGGACAGTTTGTCGAACCTGATGGACGAGCGGCGCACGTTCGCGCCGGACACCGGCTTCGCGGCCACGGCGAACGTGGACGCGGGCTGGTACGCCGCCGCTGACGCCGACCGGGAGGACTTCTGGGCGGCCCAGGCGCGCAGGCTGTCGTGGGACACCGAATGGTCGAACGTGCTGGACTGGTCGGACGCGCCGGCCGCCAAGTGGTTCGTCGGCGGGAAGCTCAACGTCGCCTACAACTGCGTCGACCGCCACGTCGAGGCCGGACACGGCGACCGGGTGGCGATCCAGTGGGAGGGCGAGTCGGGCGACACCCGCACCATCACCTACGCCGACCTGCTGCGCGAGGTGTCGAAGACGGCGAACGCGCTGCGGTCGCTCGGTTTGCGCGCGGGTGACCGGGTCGCGATCCAGCTGCCGATGATCCCCGAGGCGGTCTTCGCGATGCTCGCCTGCGCCCGGCTCGGCCTGGTCCACAGCGTGGTATTCGGCGGATTCTCCCCCACCGCACTGCGTTCGCGTGTCGACGACGCCGAGGCCCGGCTGCTGATCACCTCCGACGGGCAGTTCCGGCGTGGCAAGGCAGCCCCGATGAAGGCCAACACCGACGAGGCCGTCGCGGACTGCGCGTCGATCGAGCACGTCCTCGTGGTCCGGCGCACCGGGTCCACTGTGGAGTGGACCCAGGGCCGCGACGTGTGGTGGCACGACATGGTCGACGGCCAGTCCGAGACCCACGAGCCGGAGGCGTTCGACGCCGAGCACCCGCTGTTCATCCTCTACACCTCGGGCACCACAGGGAACCCCAAGGGAATCCTGCACACCAGCGGCGGCTACCTCACGCAGGTCGCTTACACGCACCATGCGGTCTTCGACCTCAAGCCGGAGACGGACGTGTACTGGTGCACCGCCGACGTCGGCTGGATCACCGGCCACTCCTACATCGTCTACGGCCCGCTCGCGAACGGCGCGACCCAGGTGATCTACGAGGGCACGCCGGACAGTCCGCACCAGGGCAGGCACTTCGAGATCATCCAGAAGTACGGGGTGTCCATCTACTACACGGCACCCACCCTGATCCGCACGTTCATGAAGTGGGGCGACGAGATCCCGGCGGGCTATGACCTGTCGTCGTTGCGGCTGCTGGGTTCGGTCGGCGAGCCGATCAACCCGGAGGCGTGGATGTGGTACCGCAAGCACCTCGGCGCGGACCGGTGTCCGATCGTGGACACCTGGTGGCAGACCGAGACCGGCGCGATCATGATCAGCCCGCTGCCTGGGGTGACGAGCACCAAACCAGGGTCGGCGCAGCGGCCCGTTCCCGGCATCGGCGCCCGCGTGGTGGACGACGCGGGCGTCGAGGTGGCGGCGGGCGGTGGTGGCTACCTGGTGCTGGACAAGCCGTGGCCGTCGATGCTGCGCGGCATCTGGGGCGACGAGGAGCGCTTCCGCGACACCTACTGGTCCCGCTTCGCCGATCAGGGCTTCTACTTCGCGGGCGACGGCGCGAAATACGACGGCGACGGCGACATCTGGCTGCTCGGGCGCGTGGACGACGTGATGAACGTGTCCGGCCACCGCATCTCCACCACGGAGGTCGAGTCGGCGTTGGTGTCGCATCCCAGCGTGGCCGAGGCCGCCGTCGTCGGTGCGGCTGATCCCACCACGGGGCAGGGCATTGTCGCTTTCGTGATCCTTCGCGGCGGTCAGGACGCCTCGGTCGTGAGCGTGCTGCGTGACCATGTGGCCAAGGAGATCGGGCCGATCGCCAAGCCCCGCCAGGTTCTGGTCGTGCCGGAACTCCCCAAGACCCGCAGCGGAAAGATCATGCGGCGCCTCCTGCGCGATATCGCCGAGAACCGTGCCGTCGGCGACACGACCACGCTTGCGGACTCGTCGGTGATGGCCCTGATCTCCTCCGGGCTCAACACCGCGTCCGCCGACTAGCCTCGATCTTGCACGGGTTTGTGGGATCTGGTTGAAAGGTTGCTGTGGCGGGGTTTTGCCAGGAATTCCTGGATATGGCCATGGTTGTGGGCCGACTGTCGCGTCGGTGGGCGGTTTCCGGG
>NZ_JBOHGC010000140.1:0-1412 GCF_050699995.1 Actinokineospora sp.
GGACGTTGCCCGCCTCCCACCGCGCGTTGCCGATCGTGTGCCCGGCGTTCAAGACCTCCAACCGGGCGAGGTTCTCCAGGTCGGCCTCCACGGCGTCGGCGAACCGGCGCAGCAGCCGCGCCCGGTCTCCCGGTGCGACGGCCCGCCAAGCCGGGAACGCCGCGTGGGCGCGGCCGATCGCGGCGTCGGTCTCGTCGACGCCGACCAGGTGCACTGTCTCCACCCGTTCGGCGGTCGCCGGGTTGATCACGTCGTACGCGGTCACTGTCGCTCCAGCTCCTGTCTGCGCCGCACGGCGGCGGCCACCAGCGCCGCGAACAGGCGGCTGTCCTCGATGTCCTGCTCGGGATGGGACTGCACGCCGATGATGAACCGCGCGCCGGGCAGCTCCACCGCCTCGACCGTGCCGTCCGCGGCGGTCGCGACCACGTCGAGTCCCTCGCCGATCCGGTCGAGCGACTGGTGGTGGTGGCACTGCACGGTGACCGCGCGGCCCAGGATGCCCGCCAGGCGGCTGCCGCCGCGGACGGTGACGTCGTTCTTGCCGAAGCGGGCGATCGACGGCTGGTGGTCGGTGTTCGAGACCTGCTCCGGGGTGTGCTGGTGCAGGGTGCCGCCGAGGGCGACGTTGAGCAGCTGCATCCCGCGGCACACGGCGAGCACCGGCAGGTCGAGTTCGCGCGCGGCGGCGAGCAGGGCGAACTCGGCCTCGTCGCGGGCAGGCTGCGGGGTGCCGGTGGTCGGGTGCGGTTCCTGGCCGTAGCGGGTGGACTCGATGTCGGCGCCGCCCGCGAGGACCAGCCCGTCGAGCCAGCCGACGGTCTCCGCGCGCCAGTCGCCCAGCGGGGGCAGCAGCACCGCGTTCCCGCCCGCCGCCCGCACCGACTCGACGTAGCTGCGGTGCAGGACGACCGCCTCCGTTTCCCAGATACCGAAAGCGGAGTGCTCAAGGTAGGTGGTGATTCCGATGACCGGAGGCCAGGCGCTAGAGCCGTTCGAAGCCACGGATCCGCTCCCAGTCGGTGACCGCCGCGTCGTAGGCGGCCTGTTCCACGTGAGCCGCGTTGAGGTAGTGCTCGACGACCTCGTGGCCGAACGCCTGCCGGGCCACGGCGCTGTCGTCGAACAGGTCCGCCGCGTCCCGCAGAGTTCCCGGGACCCTCGGTTTCGCTGAGGCGTAGGCGTTTCCGGTGAACTCCGGCTCCAGCTGCAGGTCGTTCTCCACGCCGTGCAGCCCGGCCGCGATCAGCGCGGACACCGCGAGGTACGGGTTGACGTCGCCGCCCGGGACGCGGTTCTCCATCCGCAGCGACTGACCATGACCGACCACGCGCAGCGCGCAGGTGCGGTTGTCGGTGCCCCAGGCGATCGCGGTCGGCGCGAAGCTGCCGGGCACGAAGCGCTTGTAGGAG
>NZ_JBOHGC010000141.1:0-7245 GCF_050699995.1 Actinokineospora sp.
GGACGTTGCCCGCCTCCCACCGCGCGTTGCCGATCGTGTGCCCGGCGTTCAAGACCTCCAACCGGGCGAGGTTCTCCAGGTCGGCCTCCACGGCGTCGGCGAACCGGCGCAGCAGCCGCGCCCGGTCCCCCGGTGCGACGGCCCGCCACGCCGGGAACGCCGCGTGAGCGCGGCCGATCGCGGCGTCGGTCTCGTCGACGCCGACCAGACGGACCGAGTCGACGACCTGCTCGGTGGCCGGGTTGATCACGTCGAACGTGGCTGTCATGCCCTCTCCTCGCGGTAGCGGCGGGCGGCGGCGACCAGAGCCGCGAAGAGCCGCACATCATCGGATTGCTGCTCGGGGTGCCACTGCACACCGAGGACGAACTGATCGCCGGGTCGCTCGACGGCCTCGACCGTGCCGTCGTCGGCCCAGCCCACCGCACGCAACTCCGGGCCGAGCGTGGCGACCGCCTGGTGGTGGTAGCAGTGCGCCGTCGTGTGCGCGCCGAGGATGTCGGCGGCGCGGCTGCCCTCGGCGAACTGGACCTCGCACTTGCCGAAGGTCGCGGTCGCGGGCTGGTGGTCGGCCAAGCCGGTCACCTCCGGCAGGTGCTGGGTCAGCGTGCCACCGAGCGCGACGGCGAGCACCTGCATGCCCCGGCAGACACCGAGAACGGGCACGCCGGCGGCGAGCGCGGCGTAGAGCAGGGCGAACTCGAACGCGTCACGGTCCGGCCTGAACACGGTGGTGTGGTGCGGCGGCGCGCCGTAGCGTCCCGGATCGATGTCGGCCCCGCCGGTGAGGACCAAGCCGTCGACGAGCCCGGCCAGCTCGGGCGCGCCACCCACGGGTGGCAGCAGCACAGGCACACCGCCCGCGGCCGCGGTCGAGTTCAGGTAGTCGCTGTGCAGGACGGCGGAGTCGGTGTCCCACACGCCGAACCGGGCCCGCTCACGGTAGGTGGTGAGGCCGATGACCGGGCTGGCGCTAAAGGCGTTCGAAGGCACGGACTTTCTCCCAGTCGGTCACCGCGGCGTCATAGGCGGTCAGTTCCACCTTGGCCGCGTTGAGGTAGTGCTCGACCACGTCGTCGCCGAAGGCGAGCCGGGCGGCCTTGCTGTTCGCCAGCACCTCGGCGGCTTCCCGCAGCGTCGTGGGCACGGTGGGCCTGCCGGAGGCGTAGGCGTTGCCGGTGAGGGCGGGCTCCAGCGGCAGCTCGCTGTCGATGCCGTGCAGCCCGGCCGCGATCATCGCCGCGACCGCGAGGTACGGGTTGACGTCGCCGCCCGGCACCCGGTTCTCGAACCGCAGCGACTCGCCGTGGCCGACCACCCGCAGGGCGCACGTGCGGTTGTCGCCGCCCCACGCGATCGCCGTCGGCGCGAACGAGCCCGGCGCGAACCGCTTGTAGGAGTTGATGTTCGGCGCGAGGAGGTACGTCAGCTCGCGCAGACAGGCGAGCTGGCCCGCGAGGAAGCGCTCCATCAGCGGCGAGAACCCGTGTTGGCCGTCACCAGGGAAGACCGCGCCGCCGTCGGTGGAGCGCAGGCTCAGGTGGATGTGGCAGGAGTTGCCTTCGCGCTCGTTGTACTTCGCCATGAACGTGAGGCTTTTGCCTTGACGCGCGGCGATTTCCTTCGCACCCGTCTTGTAGATGCCGTGGTTGTCGCAGGTGGTCAGCGCGTCGGCGTAGCGGAAGGCGATCTCGTGCTGTCCGGGATTGCACTCGCCTTTCGCCGACTCGACGTACATTCCCGCGCCGGACATGGCGTTGCGGATCTCGCGCAGCAGCTGCTCGACCCGGCCGGTGCCCAGCAGCGAATAGTCCACATTGTACTGATTGGCCGGGCTCAGGCCCCGATATCCCTTGTTCCACGCGTCTTCGTAGGTGTCGTCGAAGACCAGGAACTCCAGTTCGGTGCCGACGAAGGCAGCGAGACCGAGGTCTGCGAGCCGGGCGAGTTGCCCGCGCAGAACCTGCCGGGGCGAGACCGCGACCGGGCCGCCCTCGACCCGTTCGACGTCGGCCAGGACCAAGGCGGTGCCCGGATGCCATGGCAGCACCCGGAGCGTGGCCAGGGCGGGCCGGAGCACGAAGTCGCCGTAGCCGGTCTCCCATGAGGACATCCGGTAGCCGTCGACGGTGTTCATCTCGACATCCACCGCCAGCAGGTAGTTGCACGCCTCGGTCGCGTGGTGGAGGACCTCGTTGAGGAAGTACCGCGCCGAGCAGCGCTTGCCCTGCAACCTGCCCTGCATGTCCGTCATCGCGACCAGCACCGTGTCGATCTCGCCCGACTCGACGAGTTCACGCAGGCGGGCCACAGACAGCAGGCCTTCGGTGTCGCGCATGGCCAAGCCCCTCCGCAAAGGTCTGACTGGGTCCCCATTGAAACTCCGACCCCACGCATGCTCGCAGCGCCAACTCCGGCCCGCAACCACCGATCGGGGAACATCAACCGAACGTGCGCTGCCTCCTCAGCGTGCCCCATACCACCTTTCCGCGCTCGCCAAAGGACCGACTTCGAGCCTTTGCGGAGCGCGAGCAGCAGTGGGAAATGAACTCGAAGTGTGAATGAACTGTTCAAAACCCGCAGGTGGTTAACCGTTGTGAACCGCGGTGATCGCGAACAAGACTGGCCGGGTTCTCCTTAACCCTTGCCTGAGGGTTCTCCATCGAGGGCTGGAGCCTCAGGCGACCCTGCAGAGGAGTCAGTCGTATGCGCATGTCCCGAACCAGGGTGGCGGTCGCCGTCTCGGCGGCCGCGGCCACTGTCGGCGCCACCCTTGCCCTGGCCGTCCCGGCCACGGCGGCGGAAGCCCAGATCCTGAACGAGAACTCCGCGAACGCCATCCAGGACAGCTACATCGTCATGCTCAAGGACGGACAGTCCCGCGGCGTCGCGGCGTCGGCGGACAGCCTTGGCCGCAAGTACGGCGGCAAGGTCGGCTTCACCTACGAGTCCGCGCTGCGCGGCTTCTCGGTGACCATGTCCGCCGCGCAGGCCCGCAAGCTCGCCGCCGACCCGGCCGTGGCGTCGGTCGAGCAGGACCGCACCATCCAGATGCTGACCGACCAGCCCAACCCGCCGTCGTGGGGCCTGGACCGGGTCGACCAGCGCGACCTGCCGCTGAACAGCAACTACTCGTACGCGACCGGGGCGTCCAACGTCACCGCGTACGTGATCGACACCGGCATCAACTACGACCACACCGACTTCGGCGGCCGGGCCAGCCTGGGCACCGACGTGTTCACCGACGGCCAGGCGGGCAAGGACTGCCAGGGCCACGGCACGCACGTCGCGGGCACCGTGGGCGGCAAGACCTTCGGGGTGGCCAAGGAGGTCAAGCTCAAGGCGGTCCGCGTGCTGAACTGCCAGGGCGGCGGTTCGGTGTCGGGCATGGCCAAGGGCGTGGACTGGGTAACCGCGAACGCGGCGCTGCCGGCCGTGGCCAACATGAGCCTCTACACCGGCACCAAGAACGAGCCGAGCACCGTGCTCGACACCGCGGTGAAGAACTCGATCGCCAAGGGCATCACCTACGCCGTCGCGGCAGGCAACTTCGGCGACGACAGTTGCCAGTACAGCCCGCAGCGGGTGTCCGAGACGATCAACGTCATGGCGAGCAACAAGACCGACGGCCGAGTCAGCAACAGCACGTGGTCATCGAGCTACGGCACCTGCTCGGACATCTTCGCCCCCGGCGACAGCATCGTCTCGGCGTCGCACTCAAGCACCACGGGCAGCTCCACCAAGAGCGGCACGTCCATGGCGTCCCCGCACGTCGCGGGCGCGGCGGCGCTGTACCTGGCGGCCAACCCGACGGCCACCCCGAAGCAGGTGCACGACGCGCTGATCGCCAACGCCGGCAGCGGCAAGGTGACCAACGCGGGCACCGGGTCGCCGAACAAGCTGCTGTTCGTCGGCAGCGGCGGCGACGTTCCCCCGCCCACCGGCTGCGCCACCCAGACCAACGGCGCCGACGTCGCCATCCCGGACCTGGGCGCCGCGGTCACCAGTGACATCACCATCTCCGGCTGCACGGGCAACGCCTCGGCCACGGCGAGGGTCGACGTCAACATCAAGCACACCTGGCGCGGCGACCTGGTCGTCGACCTGGTGGCCCCGGACGGCTCGTCCTACCGCCTGAAGGCGTCCTCGTCGAACGACTCGGCCGACAACGTCATCGCGAGCTACACGGTGAACCTGTCGTCCGAGGCCCGCAACGGCACTTGGAAGCTGAAGGTCCAGGACGTCGCCCGGTACGACACCGGCAACATCGACACCTGGAGCCTGACGCTCTAAGTGGCAAACGCGTCGCGGGCCGCACTCGATTCGAGTGTGGCCCGCGTGGCGTTTCGCCGCTCAGCCCAAGGCCGCGGTCCGATCGATCTCGGTCGCCGACACGGTGACGTCACGATCATCGAAGTCGGCGACCAGTTTGAGCTTGCCGCCGAGCGCCATGACGTACCGGGCGAGCGTGTCGACCTCCATCTGTCCGATGTCGCCGTTCTCGAGTTGACTCACCCGAGGCTGGCTGATCCCCATGGCCGAAGCGATCTGGACCTGAGACAGCCCGACCTCCGCGCGAAGCTGGGCGAGCCGAAATCCAAGGACGTACGCCTGCGTGCGGGTGCGTGCCTCAGCACTGGCAGCCGCGACGTCGCGACCAGTCTCACTATCGCGCTGAGCCTTGTCAGCCTTGACGTCTTTCCACGGACGGGCCATCACTTAGTCCTTCCCTGCAGCGTTCCGCACCTCGGTCGGATGCTCCGCGTATTGGCGCCTGCCGACGCCGGCCGCAGTTCCTTCATGTTGTGAAACCGCGGGCCTTTGACTCGGCCCACCAATGGTCGACCAAGGCGCGGCCCCTCGCGGGCAAGCACGTCGATTGCCTGCTCCACGAGATCAGCACTCTCTGGGTCCAGTTCGCACAGCCGCTCGAACCAGCTTGCAACTTCGTCGTGTAGCTCAACGTCCCATCCGACCACCACACCATCATAACCTTAGTCTTATATCACTCCGATCACCAGGTGTCGGCAAGATCAGGTGGTGGACCAGTGGGTTTCGAGGCGGTTCGCCAGCGCGGCGAAGAGGGGGTTGACGTCCGGCACGTCCAAGTCAACCACCAGCCGCAGCCGGTGGAGGAGTCGTTCCCTGGCGGTCATCGGCCCCCAGCTCCAGTCCTCCACCAACACCCGCGCGAACTGGTCGCGCACATCGCGCTGGATGCGTTGCACAAGGGCGTCGCCGCGGAGGAGCCAGGCGACGCAGTGGTCGGGCAGGGAGTCGGGGACGTCGGTGCCCGTGAGCTCCCGCCAGGTCTCGAAGTAGGCCGATTCCGCCGAGGCGATCACCTCCGGCACCAGGACCGTGCTGTACCCGCACGTCGGGAACGCCATCCGGAGGTACGCCAGTTCGGCCAGACCCGCGCCGCGGCCCGCCTGTTCGAAGTCGATGAAGCGCACGCCGGACGGGCTGACCAGCAGGTTTCCCGGGCACGGATCGCCGTGGAGGAGGGACGGTCCGCCGGTGGCGACTCGGGTGAGCAAGGAGCGCAAGGCTTGTTCCGCCGACGCCGGGGGGCGGACGCCGACTTCGGCGCACAGGCGGAGGAACGCGACCAGGTTCGCTTCCCCCGGCGGGTCGGCGGCGGGCAGCGACGGCGGCGGAGTGACGGCGTGCAGCCGGGCGAGGGTGCGGGCGTAGGTGACCGGGTCGGGGAACACGCCGGTGCTCTCGACGTACTCCAACACGGTGACGTTCGCCGAAGCGTCCGCGTCGAGGACCTCGGGTGCCAGGCCCGCCGCCGCGGCCGCTCGCAAGGCGACCAGTTCGCGGTGAAAACGTGTGTCGGCATCGGCTCCCAACAGCTGTTTCACCACCACCCGCCGGTCGGCGAGATCGACGGCCCAGACCTGCGATCCGGGACTGCTGGACAACGGGTCGACGCGGCACGGGGGCCCTAGGCCAAGCATGCGGCCAGGTTGCCTGGTGCCACCCCGGCAGGCAAGGTAATACCGTGATCACGGAGCAGGTACTGCTGCTGGACGAGACCGGCCAAGGAATCGGCACCGCCGCCAAAGCCGAGGTGCACCACGCGAACACGCCGCTGCACCTGGCGTTCTCCAGCTACGTCTTCGACCCCGACGGGCGGTTCCTGATCACCCAGCGGGCGTCGCACAAGAAGACCTGGCCCGGTGTCTGGACGAACTCCTGCTGCGGCCACCCCGGCCCCGACGAGCCGATCGCCCGCAGTGTGGCGCGCAGGCTGGAGGACGAACTCGGGCTCGCCGGGCCGCACCACCCCGATCTGATCCTGCCCCGGTTCCGCTACCGCGCGGTGATGGGCAACGGCATGGTGGAGAACGAGATGTGCCCGGTGTTCCGGGTCGTCGTCACCACCGACCCCGTGCCCAACCCGGAGGAGGTCGACGCCGCGGACTGGGTGTCGTGGGCGGAGTTCAGCGAGTCCGTGCTCGCCGGGACGCGGGCAGTCTCGCCGTGGAGCGTGCTGCAGATCAGCGAGCTGACCCGGCTCGGACCCGACCCGCTGGCGTGGCCGGTCGGCGACACCGATGAACTGCCGATCGCCGTCCGGTAATCGGGGCGGTTGGAAAAATGCCGGCGAAACCCGAGTCGGCGCACGTACTGTCGGTGCAGTGCATGTCTTGTTCTCCAGCCTGCCCAGCCATGGCCACACCTATCCCGTGCTCCCGTTGGCGATCGCGGCCAAGGAGCACGGCCACCGCGTCACCTACGCGACCGACGCTTCCTTCCACCCGGTCCTGATCTCGCTCGGTTTCGACGTCGTCGACGTCGGCACCACGATCACCGACGCCTTCAACCAGGTCACCCAGGGCTCGCCGCCCGACTTCGGCGACGTCGAGGCGATGGGCGAGATGGTGAGCACCGTCTTCATCTCGGTGCTGGCCCGCGGCATCGCCGCCGACCTGCGTCCCGTCCTCGACCGGGAGAAGCCGGACCTGGTGGTCTACGAAGCGGGCAGTCCTGGTGCCGGGCTCGCCGCCAAGGCCGCGGGCATTCCCGTGCTCTGCCACGCCTTCGGCCGCGGCGCCCTGGGGAACACGTTCCCCAGCTTCCTCACCAAGAACGCCGAGGTGGCCGCCGAACTCGGGGTCGACTACGACCCGGCCGGGCCGTTCCCCGACCCGTACCTGGACATCTATCCGCCCTCCTTGCAGGACAAGGAGTTCCTCAGCTTTCCCAAGCGGATCCCGCTGCGCCCCGTGGCCT
>NZ_JBOHGC010000142.1:0-38467 GCF_050699995.1 Actinokineospora sp.
TGGCCAGGCGGGGCAGCGGCGTTCGGTGATCAGGTGTGCGGGCAGGTCCCCTTGGACACCGAGATCGTGGCAGCCTGCGGGACCGGGCAGAGGAACTGGTCGTATCGGGTGTCGTTGTCCACGAACCGTTTCAGCCACGCGATGCTGTACTTCGCGATGGTGACGTTCGGCGACATCGGCACGAAGTGGCTTCCGCCGGCGAGTTCGATGTAGGCCTTGTTCACGCCTGCGGGAATGCTGTTGTAGAACGGGACGGCGTGCTGCCCGACGGGTGCGATCCAGTCGTTCTGTCCGCCGACGATCAGCGTCGGGGTGCGCACCGCGCTGAAGTTCTTGCCCATGTTCCACGGTTCGAGCGGGATGGCGGCCTTGAGCGCCGGATACGTCTCCGCGGCCTCAAGGGAGCCGCCACCGCCCATGGAGTGCCCCATCACCGCGAGCCGGGAACCATCGATGCGGTCCTTGACCGCGCTCTGCTCCGTCAGATACTTCAGCGCGGCCAGCATTTGTGCTGCCCGTGCACCCGGCTGGTCCACCGCGGTGTTGGCCGCGATGGTGAGCACGACAAAGCCCTGCGAAGCCAGCCGCGGGCCGTACCACTTCATCTCCGGCGAGAGGAACCCCGGCGTGACCACCACCGCGCCGAACGTGCCCTGACTGGTGTCGGTCGGGTAGGTCAGTGTCCCGCCGCCGAAGCCGTTCCCGCCGGGGACCGACGCGCTGGTCACCGCGAACGCTCCGGTCGGCGCCTCGATACTCGCCGTCGTCGGCGCGGGACCCCGCTGGTAAGGATTGCCCTCGACGCCGGGGCCCGCGTTCGCCAGGCCGGTCCCGGTAGCGATCATGGCCGCGATACCCACCGCGGTCCCTAGTTTGCGCCACTTCCGCATCTGTTGATTCCTCCGTCAGCCGAACAATTGTCGGCGGCAACAGCACCCGAACCCGCGCGGGCGGATCGGTAAGGCCGCTTTTGATGGATTTGGACAAACGCGCCGCCCAGATTTGCGATTCAGTGCGGCGCGACTCTCCGTGGCGAGAAATTCGGCCTCTCCACGTCGACCGCGAGCCTCCCGTGACGCGCCTGATCAGGCATCGGCGATATTGCGTAGAGACATGCGTGTTCCACGTCAGTACGTAGTCCGCCGACCCGGGACCACGCGGCCGCGCAAGAGAATGGAGTGAGACCCATGATTACCAACCGAATCACCGACGGCGTCGAACGGGAGATCATCGAGAACATGCTTGCGCGATGATCGAAGAGTTCGCCCGGCACGCGGGACACGGTGACATCCTTCGCGAACAGATCGACCGGTCCGTGCCGGTGGCGTCGCCCGTCATCGGCTGACCTGGCCATCCCGCCCGGATGGCATGGTGCGACCCTGTCCAAAGTGGAGCGTGTCGGAGTCGGGGTCCGGCAACCGCGGACCACCGCCTTGACCCGGTTTGCCGCGCTCGGCCGGATGGTGCGCCCGCGACAGGGCCGCTTGTCGCAGGGCCGCTTGGCATTCGGCGCAAATCCTGCTGAACGGACGGTCGGGCCGAAACTTCCCGGTCGATTGCGGTAACAGGTCACTCGGCCACCGCGAAACGCCCCCTGGTTGATCCGGCCGAGAGGGGTTTTCGCCGTGTTCGGTAGCCAGGGGTCCGTTCGCAGTAGAGGCTTGACGCTGTTGGTGATCTTCGCCTTGCTGATCGCCGGGCTGGTCCCGGCGAGCGAGGTCCAAGGGTCGAGGCCTGCGGCAGGCAGCGCCGCGGTGGAGGCGCCCGAGCACCCCGAAGGCGAGAGCTTCAACCCCAACAAGATCAAGGACATCAAGGCGGCCGACCCCGGCGCGGGCGTCACCCTGATCGACGCGCCCGGCGCGTCCAACAGCGGTGACGCGCGCCTGTCCTACCCGCTGGAGGTGCCACCCGGCCGCAACGGCGTCGCGCCGAAGCTGGCGCTGAACTACAGCTCGTCCGCGCAGTCCGGCTGGCTGGGCACCGGGTGGGACGTGGGCATCCCGACGGTCGCCATCGACACCCGCTGGGGCGTGCCGCGCTACCACGCCGGCCTGGAAACCGAGACCTACCTGCTAAACGGCCAGCAGCTCACCCCGGTCGCGCACCGCTCCGCACTGCGGGCGCGCACCGCGGAGAAGGTGTTCCACACCCGCGTCGAGGGCCAGTTCAGCCGCATCGTCCGGCGTGGCGACAGCCCGGCGAACTACTGGTGGGAGGTCACCGACCGGGTCGGCGGCCGGATGGTGTTCGGCCGCGACGGCGGCACCACACTGACCGACGCTAACGGCAACATCGCGTCCTGGGCGATCAACGAGCAGCGCGACGCCAACGACAATCTCCTGCGCTACCACCACACCCGCGTCGAGGACGGCGGTGTGCCCGGCGCGTCGGTGCCCGGCGCCAACCTGTATCTGGAGCGGATCACCTACACCGGGCACGGCGGCACCGAGGGCCGCTACTCGGTCACCTTCGACCGCGACCGCGAACGCGGCGAGCCCCGCCGGCCCGACGTCGCCATCGACGCGCGCGGCGGGTTCAAGAAGGTCACCGCGGACCTGCTCCGGCGAGTCGAGGTCAAGCTCGACGACCAGCTCATCCGCGCCTACGAGCTGAACTACCGCACCGGCGCCTTCCACAAGTCGCTGCTGGCGTCGGTGACGAACTTCGGCGAGGACAACCGCGCGTTCACCACGCACACCTTCGACTACTTCGACGACATCCGCGACCAGTCCGGCGCCTACGACGCCTTCGGCGGGGCCACCGGCTGGAGCGTGCCGGACGACCATCTCGGCGGCGGCATCCACGACGGCGAGGCGGGCGCCCTCTCGGCGAGCACGTCCAAGGGCGCGGGCGGTCACCTCTACGTCGGCTACAACCCGACCTCGGTGAGCAAGTCGAACTCCGCGGGCCTGAAGGTCGGCTACAACCAGGGGTCGACCGAGGGTCTGCTCGCCTTGGCCGACGTCAACGGCGATTCCTTGCCCGACAAGGTCTTCCGCGCGGGCGGTGGCATCTTCTACCGCCCCAACCTCGCGCGTCCCGGCGGCGAGACCCGCTTCGGCGACACGCCGATCCCGTTGACGAACCTGCCCGGCATCGCCAAGGAGAAGACCCGCTCCACCACCGTCGGCATCGAGTCCTACTTCGGTGTCGCCGCGCAGCTGGACCACGTGTCGACCACGACGACCGCGGACCGCTACTTCAGCGACGTCAACGGCGACGGCATCACCGACCTGGTGAACAACGGCGGCGTGCTCTTCGGCTATCTCGACGCCAACGGCAATCCGGCCTACAGCGCCGACAGCCACGCCACGCCCGTCCCGGTCGGCGCGGGCACCGCGTCCGGTTCGGTCGTGGGCGACCAGACCGCCGAGTTCGAGCGCCAGGTCGACGCGTCGCCGCTGCTGGACAGCGTCCGCCGCTGGGTGGCGCCCTACGACGGCACGGTGCGGATCGATGGCCGGGTGCGGCTGGTTCAGGACACCAGTGCCGAGCGTGCAGAGTACCGTGCCGCTGACGGTGTGCGGGTGGCCATCCAGCACGCCGACACCGAACTGTGGTCGCAGCGCATCGGGCCCGACGACTACTTCGAGTTCGCCCCGACCGGCGTCACCGCGGTGCCGGTCCGGCGCAGCGAGGCGGTCTACTTCCGCGTGCAGTCCATTTTGGACGGCAACTACGACCAGGTGGCCTGGGACCCCGACATCACCTACGTCGGCGCCGCGCCGAGCACGGACGTCAACGGCCTGGACAACCACCGCTACCTGGCTTCGCGCGACTTCACCCTGGGCGGTCGACCCTCGGTGGCGACCGCGCCGCTCACCGGCACGCTGCACCTGTCCGGCGACGCGGTGAAGTCGGGCCCGACCACCGACGACGTAACGGTCGTGGTCAGCCGCAACGGCACCGATGTGTTCACCAAGGTGCTGCCCGCCAACAGCGGCGGCACCGCGGCGATCGACCTGGACATCCCGGTGTCGGTCAACGACAAGCTGTCCTGGCGGCTCAAGGCGGACTCGCCGATCGACGTGGGCACGCTGACCTGGGTGCCGCGCGCGCACTACACCGCCGCCGACGGGGTCGACTCCGTGGTCGACGCCAACGGCGACCCGGCGATCGTGATCAGCCCGCCGTACGACCTGGACCTGTACCCGGCAACGACGCTGACCGCGCCGCAGGGCCACTACACCGCGACCCAGACCGGCGACATCAGTGTGCAGCCGAGCCTGGCGTTCGACTTGGCGGGTCAGACGCCGGACGCGCGCGTCGTGTTCACCGTGAAGAAGCGCGGCGCCCTGCTGGGCAAGCGGGTGATCGACGTCGTCGACGGCGTCGTGCCCGCCATCGCCCCGCTCTCGGTCCCGGTGACCGACGGCGACGAACTGTTCTTCGACTACTCCACTGTGGACACGACGCTGCTGTCCAAGCTGACCACGCAGTCGGTGTCCGTCGACGGTGTCGCGGTTCCCAGCGCGCTGCACGCCTCGGCCGAGCAGGGCGCGTTCGCCCAGCCCTACCGCGGCTGGGCCGCCATCGGCTACCAGGGCAACCGCGACCGGGCCACCCGCCCGATCGCACAGGCCGACCTGGTGCTCGACCAGAGCTTCCGCGACCAGATTCCCAACGGCCCCACCGAGGCCGACGTCCCTGGCTTCACCGCCGACCCGCGGGTGACCGCGCCGAAGATCGCGGTGTTCGCCCCGATGCCCGCGCGGGGCAGCTGGGCGGGCGCCGACGAGAACACCTGGGTCGCCGCGGCGGGCGCGTCGAGCTCGCGACTGGGCCAGGACATGATCGACGTGGTCCGCGACGAGGACTTCGCCGGGGCCACCGCGGTCTCGCGCCGGGCCAAGACCAGCCAGATCTCGACGACCTTCGGCGTCGGCCCGCTGGGCGGCAGCCTCGCGAAGGGCCGCACCAAGGGGCAGGTCGACTTCCTTGACCTCAACGGCGACCGCTTCCCCGACGTCGTCGGCTCGGCCGGGGTGCAGTACTCCGACATGGTCGGCGGCCTCGGGCAGACCCGGGGAAGCGTCGGCGGCGACGTTCGCGAGTCCGACTCGCGCGCCTACAGCGTCTCGGGCAACGCGGGCAGCCCGGCGCGCACCAGCGCCACCGCGCGCGGCCAGGACGTGCCCACCGGCTCCGGCTCGGCGAACACCGCCAAGGCGGGCGTGGAGATGCCGTCGCTGGGCATCGGCGGCAACCTCGGCGGCGGCGAGTCCGACACCGCGTTCGACCTGATCGACATCAACGGCGACGGCCTGCCGGACCGTGTGTTCGACAACGGCGACGCCGCGCTGAACCTGGGATACTCCTTCGCCGGGCGCGAGCCGTGGCCGGGTGGTCCGCTCAACTCCGGCGACACCCGCAACGCGGGCCTCAACCTCGGGTTCAACACCGACTACTACGGCTTCGCGGGCGGCGTGTCGGCCGCGACCGGGTCGGCCAAGACCGACGCCACCCTGACCGACGTCAACGGCGACGGCCTGATGGACCGCGTCTTCGCCCACGACGGCGCGCCCGTCGGCGTGGCGATCAACACCGGCAGCGGGTTCGCCGCGCCCACCCCGTTCCGGGGCGGCTTCTCCGGGGTGAACAGCGACAAGAACGCCACCCTCGGCGGCGGCGTGTACTTCACCTTCGGGTTCTGCTTCATCTTCGGCTGCATCGTGTTCAACCCCGGCGCCGACGTCTCCAAGGGGGTCGGGCGCGCGGAGCTGGCGCTGCGCGACGTCAACGGCGACGGCTACGCCGACCACGTGAAGTCCACCAAGGACAACGAACTGGTCGTCGCGGAGAACCGCACCGGGCGCACCAACCTGCTCAAGTCCGTCGGCCGCCCGCTCGGCGCGCGGATCGACCTGGACTACGCCCGCAGCGGCAACACCTACGACGCCCCCGAGTCGCGCTGGGTCCTGTCCCGCACCGCGGTCTTCGACGGGCACGCGGGCGACGGCGACGACCACCAGGTCACCACGTTCCGCTACGAGAACGGCAAGCACGACCGGCTGGAGCGCGAGTTCTACGGCTACGGCAAGGTCGTGGCCGAGCAGCGCGACGGCTCCGGCGGCGTGTACCGCACCTCCATCAGCGACTACCTGGTCGACAGCTACTACACCAAGGGCTTGCTCGCGCGGACGATGACCGCCGACGGCGCGGGCCGCCCGTTCGTCGAGTCGGTCAACACCTACCAGCTGCGCGATGTCGCCACCGGGGCGACCGCGGCTCCCGACAGCACGACGGCCACGGTGTTCCCGCAGCTCACCCGCGCCGAGCGCCGGTTCTACGAGGGGCAGCCCACGCCGGGCAAGACCACCTCGACCGAGACGTCCTACGACGAGTTCGGCAACATGGTGCGCTCGCTCGACGTCGCCGACCACGGCGCCGCCGACGACCTGGAGACCAGGATCGGCTACTCGGCCTCGATCCCGGCCTGCCGTGACCGCAACATCGTCGGCGTGGCCAACTCCCTGCGGGAGAGCGCCGCGGCCACCGGAACACTCCTGCGCCACCGCGAATCCACAGTGGACTGTGTGACCGCGGATGTCCGGCAGGTCAAGGAGTTCCTCGCCGACGGCCGGGCCGCGGTCACCGACGTCGAGCGCTTCCCCGACGGCAACCTCAAGTCCGTCACCGAGCCCGCCAACAAGAACGGGCAGCGCTACCGGCTCGACTACGGCTACGACACCGTCGTCGGCGTGCACGTCGAGTCGATCACCGACAGCTTCGGCTACCGGTCGACGTCCACGCACAACCTGAAGTACGGCGCCCCCGACAGCGTGACCGACGAGAACAACCAGCGGATGGTCACCGCCTACGACAGCGTCGGCCGGATCGACGCGGTGACCGGGCCGTACGAGCTGCCCGAGAACCGCTACACCATCGACTTCGAGTACCACCCCGAAGCCGCGGTGCCGTACGCGGTCACCCGCCACGTCGACCGCGCCGCCGACGGGGTGCGCGCCGACACCATCGACACGATCAGCTTCGTCGACGGCCTCAAGCGCATGGTGCAGACGAAGAAGGACGCCGTCGTCGCCACTGCCGCGGGCGCCGCCGCCGAGTCGGTCATGACCGTGTCGGGCCGGGCGAAGTACGACTTCGCCGGTCGCGTGGTCGAGCAGTTCTACCCGCTCACCGAGGAGAAGGGCGCGGCCAACACCGCCTTCAACGCCGCGTTCGACACCGTCGCCCCGTCCAAGTCGGCGTTCGACGTGCTCGACCGCGCCACCCGCACCGAACTGCCGGACGGCACGGCGTCGGCCATGGCGTACGGCTTCGGCACCGACCGCGCGGGCGTCGCCCGGTTCAAGACCGTCTCCACCGACGCCAACGGCAAGCCCCGGGAGTCCTACACCGACGTGCGCACCCTGGCCACCTCGGTCAAGGAGTTCAACCCGGCGGGCGGGCAGCCGGTGATCTGGACCAGCTACGGCTACGACGCCATGGGGCAGATCACGTCCGTGGTCGACGACAAGAACAACACCACGTCGTCGGTGTACGACAACTTCGGCCGACGCACCATTGTGGACAGCCCGGACTCCGGGCGCGCGGAGACGGTCTACGACCTCGCGGGCAACATCACCGCCAAGATCTCCTCGAAGCTGCGCGCCCAGAACAAGGCGATCGAGTACGACTACGACCACACCCGCGTCGTGGGCGTCCGGTACCCGACGTTCACCGCGAACAACGTCACCTACAGATACGGCGGACCCGGTGCGCCAGGCAACGCCGCGGACCGCGTCACCGAGGTGCGCGACGGGGCGGGCACGCTGACCCGCGCGTACGGCGCGCTCGGCGAGGTGGTGCGCGAGACCAGGACGGTGCCCGAGTCGATCCTCAACGGACCGGCGCGCTCGTACACCACGTCCTACCGGTACGACTCGTTCAACCGGGTGCTGGACATGACCTACCCGGACGGCGAGGTCCTGACCTACAGCTACGACGCCGGCGGCCTCGTGCACCGGGCGGCCGGGGTCAAGGGCGGGTTCGACTACACCTACCTCGCCCGGCTCGACTACGACAAGTTCTCCCAGC
Organism: Actinokineospora sp.; assembly: GCF_050699995.1. Taxonomy (GTDB): domain Bacteria; phylum Actinomycetota; class Actinomycetes; order Mycobacteriales; family Pseudonocardiaceae; genus Actinokineospora. The sequence goes on from NZ_JBOHGC010000142.1 coordinate 8,044, forward strand.
GGCTGCTGCAGGAGACCGGAACCGGCGTGCGCACCACCTTCGCCTACGACCCGCTCGACCGGCAGCTGGCGAACCTGAAGTCGAAACTGCCCGACGGCCACCACTTCCAGAACATCGGCTACACCTACGACAACGTCGGCAACATCACCCGGCTGCACAACGAGGTGCCGCTGCCGCACGGCAAGCCGATCGGCGGGCCGAGCACCCAGACCTACACCTACGACGACCTCTACCGGCTCACCTCCGCGAAGGGGGAGTACCGCGACAAGGACAACAAGCTCGACCGGTACGAGCTGACCCAGGGCTACGACGCGATCCACAACACCGTCCGCAAGACGCAGCGGCACGAGATCGTCGTCGAGTCGTCGACGATGGAGTACGCCACGGCCGCGTTCGACCCGAACGAGCCCGTGGTGGGGATCGAGGAGCCGGTCGCGCCGGTTCCGTACACCGAGCCCGCGCCTGAGCCCGGGACCGAGCCCGCGCCTGAGACGCAGTACCCGCCGCTGGGTGTGATCGAGGAGCCCGAGGAGGACGCGCCGCTCACCGCCGAGGAACAGAGCCTCAGCTCACCGATGATGGCGAGCGGGCCCACCGTCCAGCCGCAGCGCCAGACCTCTTACGACTACACCTACCGCCACACCGGCGGCAGGCCGCACGCCCCCAGCGCGATCGGCCCGGTCAACCAGGCCTACGACGCCAACGGCAACCTGGTCGACACCGTCAACACGCTGCCGCCCGCGCCGGGCAAGCGCAGACAGCTGGTGTGGGACGAGGAGAACCGGCTGGCCTGCAACCAGGACCACAACCGCAACTCCACGATCGCGCAGGACCCGAGCGCCTGCACCAGCCCGCAGCAGCCCGCCACGGTCCGGTACCACTACGACGCCGACGGCACCCGGGTGGTGAAGAACGCCGGGCCGCAGCACATCTACCCCAACCAGTACTTCAGCGAGCGCAACGGAACCGGGTTCAAGCACGTCTTCGCGGGCGAGACCCGGTTGGCCACCAAGACGGTCAAGCCGGACTCGACGTTCGAGAACCATATCTTCTACTTCCACGCCGACCACCTGGGATCGTCGGGCTACGTCACCGACGAGCACGCCAACCTCACCGAGCACCTGGAGTACTTCGCCTCCGGTGAGACGTGGGTCAAAGAGCACCCGGCGCAGCCCACCCCCGTGCCCTACCAGTACGGCGCCAAGGAACTCGACGAGGAGACCGGGCTCTACTACCACGGCGCCCGCTACTACAACCCGCGCACAAGCGTCTGGCAGAGCCCGGACCCGATCCTGGGCTCCTATCTGGACGGCAAGCCCGCGGGCGGGGTGCAGAACAGCTCGAACCTGGCGCTGTACAGCTACGCGCACAACAACCCGGTCAAGTACACCGACCCCGACGGCAACGCGCCGGACCCGGTGACCCTCGGCGACGAGCTGATGGGCAGCCGCTACCTCACGACCACGACCACCGCGCGCGTCCCGGTGACCAGGACCGTGACCGCGCGCGGCGGGTGGGCGGTCTTCGGGCCCGCGCTCGCCACCGGCGGCGTGGCCAGCCAGGCCGACACCCCGGTGCCGGGGCCGGGCGACGTCATCGGGATCGGCATCATCATCGCCGGGGCCTGGGCGGCGATGAAGACCACCACGGTGTCGACGTCCACGACGATCGAGACGGTGACGCGCACGGAGCGCAAGGAGCAGCAGCTCTGGTACATCACCTACCAGAAGTACAACGCCGCCACCGGCAAGTACTACTCCGGCCGGGCCAGCGGCTACGGCACTCCGCAGCAGGTGCTCGCGGCCCGCGACGCGGGCCACCACAAGACCGCCGAAGGGTACGGCCCCGCCGAACTCACCAACGCCGCACAAGCGACCATGTCCCACACGCTGCGCCACGCCGACCCCGCCTACCAGGCGATACGCGGGCGAGAACAACAGATGATCGACCACCGCGGCGGATCGTTGAGCGACGGCGGGACCTCGGGCAACGCCATCCGCGGCGTCGCGAAATGGAACCCGCTCGGCGTGATCTACCACAACGCGTCGACCGCCAGGTTCGGCCCGCTGCACTCTTACACTGGTTACTAGGCCAAGAGAAGGAGTTCGTGATGGCACGGCGAGGCGCGCTGGGTACGGTCGTCGAGATCCCGTTCGGCAACGGCGCCCGAACCTACGCGCGCCTCGTCACCGCCCCCTACATCGCGGTGTACGACTGCCGGGTCGACGACGGCGAGGGCACCCCGGGCATCGACGAGATCATCGCCTGCCCGATCCTGTTCTTCGTGGGCGTGTTCGACGCGGTGTGGAAGTCCGGCCGCTGGCGCGCGGTCGGCACCGCGCCCGGCGCGCAGGACCTCGCCGTGCCCGACACCTACATGCAGGACATCGCCGACCCGACCCGCTGCACGATCCTCGACGCCCACGGCGGCATGCGCCCGGCCACGATCGAGGAGTGCGAAGGTCTGGAGCGGGCGGCGGTATGGGAGGCCGAACAAGTGGAGCGCCGCATCGCCGACCACTACGCGGGCCGACCGAACGCCGACGTCGAGCACTTCGCCCTCAAACGCTGACTGAGTGGGGCCTTCCTGCCATAGCTGACGTTGGGTGCTACTTCAGTCCGGTGTGCGCGATTCCCTCGATGACCCGCCGCTGGAGGCTGATGAACAGGATCAGGATGGGCGCCATCGCCAGCAGGCTGGCCGCCATGACCAGTGGGATCTGGGTGCTGCGTTCACCCTGCAGCGTCGCCAGGCCGACCGCGAGCGGCATCTTCGTGCCGTCGGTGGTGACGACGAGAGGCCACAGGAGGTCGTTCCACGACCACAGCACCGTGATGATCGCCAGCGCCACCAGACCCGGACGGGTGAGCGGCAGCATCACCCGCCAGAACACCTGGAACGGGTTGCAGCCGTCGAGGCGGGCGGCCTCCTCGAGTTCGACCGGCAGCGACGCGAAGAACTGGCGCATCAGGAACGTGCCGAACGCGCTGAACAACCCGGGGGCGACCACACCCTGCACCGTGTTCAGCCACTGCAGCGACTGGACGATCTCGTACTGCGGGATCAGGTAGACCTGGCTGGGCACCATGAGAACCGACAACGTCACCGCGAGCAGGGCGTCGCGGCCGCGGAACCGCATCCGGGCGAACGCGTAGCCCGCCATCGAGCACAGGACGAGCTGGGCGACGGTGCGGAGGACCGTGATCAGCACGGACACCCAGAACTGGGACAGGAACGGCAGCCGCTCGAAGACGAGCGCGTAGTTGTCCAGATTTGGCGCGGCCGGGAGTGTCGGAGTCGCGCTCGTCGCCTCGCTCTGCGTGGACAGGCTCAGGATGATCTGCCACGCGAACGGGAACACCATGGTCGCCGCGCCGACCGAAAGGACCACGTGCGTGGGCCAGGTTCGGCCGCGGGTGATGGCGGCGCGCTCAGACATCGTGCACCCACCTGCGTTGCAGGAGGAATTGGACGGCGGTGACGCAGGCGGTGATCGCCAGGATGGCGATCGCGATCGCGGCGCCGTAGCCCTTCTCGTTGTCCGGGAAGGAGGCCTCCCAGAACAGGTAGACCAGCGACTTCGTGTCCCGCATCACCGGGTTCGCCGTGCCGACCAGCGTGTAGAGCAGGTCGAACAGCTGCAGGCCCGCGATCACCGTCACGACGGTCAGGAAGAACACCGACCGGCCGACCATCGGGATCGTGATGGACCGGAACTGCCGGGCGGGCGACGCGCCGTCGAGGGCGGCCGCCTCATACAGGTCGCGGGGCACGTTCCTCAGCGCCGCCGACAGGATGATGATGTTGAACCCGAGGGACAGCCACAATCCGAGGACCGCGGTGGCGATCAGCGACCAGCCTGGCGTCGACACCCAGTAGGTGCCTTCGATCCCGATCAGGCCGAGCGCCCAGTTGAGAACGCCGTAGTCACCGTTGTAGATGATCTTCCAGACCTGTGCGACGGCGACCGGCATGGCCACGTACGGCAGGAAGAACAGCGTGCGGTACAGCGTCGCGCCGCGCAGTCCGGGACGGTTCAGCAACGCGGCCAGGACCAGCCCGATGGGCACGCCGAGCACGACGATCCCGGTGTAGATGAGCGTGTTCACCGCTGCGCGGCCCAGCTCCGGGTCGGCGAGCAGCCGCTGGTAGTTCTCCAATCCGACCCAGGTGGACCCGCCGAACACACCCCACTCGGTGAAGCTGAAGTAGGCGGTGCGAACGATCGGCCACAGGTAGAACACCGCGATGCCCAACACCAGCGGCCCGACGAACAGCAACGGCCACGCGCCGTGGCCGGTGTGCGCCTTCTTCCCGCGCGGCCGGGCCGGGCGACCCGGGGCGGGGATGGCGATCCCCGCCCCGGGCGCCGTCGTGGACGCCGTCATTCCTTCTCCAGCGCCTTGTTCATCGCCTCCGCCATCGCCTTGGCCACCTCGCCGACCGGCTTGGCGCCGGAGAACGCGTCGGGCAGCAGGTCGACCTCGAACTTGCCCCAGGCCGAGGAGTTCTTGCTCACCGGGTAGGGCACCGCGTAGTTCTCAGCCCCGTCGAGGAAGACCTTCAGGTCGGCGCCGGGCAGCACCTTGAGGAACGATTCCTGGGTGCCCTCGTACGCCGAGATCACGCCGCTGAGCTTGCTGAACGTGACCGCGGCCTCCTGCGAAGCCAGGTAGGTGAGGAACGCCTCCGCCGCGGCCTTGTTCTTGGTGTCGGCGCTGATCACGTTCGCCAGCCCGTGGATGACGGTGGCCTGCCGCTTGTCCCGCGGCAGCGGCGCGACCGCGACGTCCGCGGCGATCGGGCTCTCGGCGAGGAGCTTGGTGTCCCAGGAGCCGGTCCAGAACATGGCGGCCCGGCCGCTGGTGAACCGGCTCAGCGCCGGGGTGTCGGCGTCCTGCGCCAGGGACGGCATCGCGTCGGCGGCGATCAGGTCCGCCCACACCTGCAGGCCGCGAACGGCTTCCGGGGTGTCGAAGCCGGACTTCTTGCCGTCGGCGGAGATGACCTCACCGCCCGCGGCGGCGATGGTGTCGTAGTAGGTCTGCTGCCCGCCGTCGACGAGCGCCGCGGTCACGCCGAAGACGTCCTTCGCCTTCAGCTTCGAGCGGATGTCCTTGGCGGACTGGACGAACTGCTCGACCGTCCAGTCGGACCTCGGCTCCGCGACACCGGCCTCCGCGAACAGCTTCTTGTTGTAGAACACCGCGATGGTGTCGTAGTCCTTCGGCACGCCGTAGCGGACACCCTCGTAGGTGTAGAGCGTGTCCAGCGCCTTCGGGTAGTGCGCCGGGTCGATCTTCTTGCCGTCCACCAGGCCCGTGATCGGGGCCAGCTTCTTGTTGGCGGCGTAGAGCTGGAAGTTTGGCCCGTTCATCCAGAACACGTCGGGTGTGGTCTTGGACCCGGCCTGGGTCTGCAGCTTGGTCCAGTACTCCTTGTACGGCGTCACCTGGACGTTGACCTTGACGTTCGGGTAGGTCTTGTTGAAGTCCGCGACGATTTGCTGTGCGGCCCCGGCGATGTTCTCGCCCCAGACCCCGTAGGAGATCTCCGCCTTGAGGTCGGCGGGATTGGCGGGCTGCGCGGCGGCGCCGCCGTCGCCGGAGCCACCGCCGCACCCGGCTAAGGCGACGGTCGCGGCGACGAGGGCGGACAGCACGGCGAGGTGCTTCTTCATCTGTGCTCTTAGCTTAGAGGTCGTGCGGGGGGCGGGCGGGTTGGTGCGCGGCGAAGTACGCGGCTATCTCGGGTGTGACAGTTGGGACGCGCTGCGGTGTCGAGCCCGTGCGCAGGGACCGGGTCGCGGCGACCCCGGCGGCGATGGCCTCGCGCGCGGACACCGGGTCGGTGTCGGTCGGCGTGCCCTCCCGGACGAACCGGAGGAACTCGGTCATCGTCAGCGCGTCGGCGTCGCCGTGTCCGACATCGTCGCCGACGATCGAGCACGACTGGTCGCCGTCCGGGCGGTAGCCGGTGCGCTTGTTCCACACCCGCACCTGGCCGCCCGCGCCGTCGCCGAAGTTCTCGATCCGGCCCTCGGTGCCGATGACGGTGTAGTTGCGCCAGTAGTCCGGGGTGTAGTGGCACTGCTGGTAGCTCGCCAGCACGCCGTTGTCCAGTCGCATGAGGACCATGGACAGGTCTTCGACGTCGATGGTCTCGTTGAGCTCGGTCTGGGCCAGCGGCGGCCAGTTGTCCAGGGAGAACCAGTCGCGCATGGTGCGGTCGCCGTTGTCCCGGCGCGAGTCGACGCGGCCGTAGACCGTCAGGTCGCCCATCGCGACGACCTCGCGGGTGACGCCGGAGGCCAGCCAGTGGATCACGTCGATGTCGTGCGCGCCCTTCTGCAGCAGCAGCGACGTCGTCTTCGCGCGTTCGGCGTGCCAGTCCTTGAAGTAGAAGTCGCCGCCGTGCCCGACGAAGTGCCTGCACCAGATCGAGGTCACCTCGCCGATGTCGCCGCGCGCGATGATCTCCCGCATCAGCCGCACCACGTGCATGTGCCGCATGTTGTGTCCTATGTAGAGCTTCGCGCCCGAGGTGTGCGCGGCGGCGAGCACGCGGTCGGCGTCCTCGATCGTGGTCGCCAGCGGCTTCTCCAGGTACACCGCGACCCCTGCGGCGAGCAGCTGCTCGCTCACCTCGGCGTGGGTGTGGTCCGGGCTGGTGACGATCGCGGCGTCCAGGTCGGGGAATGCCCGCAGCAGTCCGGTGACGTCGCGGTGCACCGGCACGTCGCCGAACCAGCGGGCCGCGCGGTCGGCGCCGCGGTCGTCGGGGTCGACCGCGGCGACGAGCGTGGCCCCCGCGGCCACCGCGTGCTGGGCGATGGGTGCACGCGCGCCGACGCCGACGACGGCGATGGACAGGTCGTTCATCAAGCGCTCTCCACAGGGCATCCGAGGCAGTAGTGAAAATGACTTTTCCTACTAATGAATGCCGAGGGTTGCCGGAGATGCCTGTTCAGCACAAGGGCTTGCCGGGTAGGTTACCCAACTGTTACCAGTGAACGGTGTTAGTTGAGCTGCCAGGTTTCACAATGTGGCGGGCGCGTGCTCGCGCAGACTGATCGGCGGGGTGCTGACGTCGGGGCTGCGCAGCAGGCCGGCGCCGACGGTGTCGAAGGACCGCAGGACGCCGCCGAGCGGGACGTCGAGCTCACCGAGCGCGTGCCCGACGATGGGGTACTCGAACGACAGGTTGAGCTGCGCGGCGACCTTGGGGCGCAGCATGGGGACGAGCAGGTCGGCGTACCGGCCGAGCCGTCCGCCGAGGACGACGAGATCGGGGTCGACGGCGGCGAGCAGGCCGCCGACCGCGAGAGCCATCCGGTCGGTCAGCTCCTCGGCGAGCCGGAGCGCGTCCGGGCCACCCGCCGCGAGCCGCGCGTCCGTGGCCTCGATGTGTTCCCACGGCCCCTCGTCGCCGCGCACGGGCCCGGCGAGGACGCGCAGCGCCAACAGTTCCCCCGCCTGGTGGTGGCGGCCGACGTGCACCCGCCCGCCGAGGACGAGCCGGGCCGAGACGTGGAACCAGGTGAGCAGGTAGAGGCTGGTGTCGGCGAACCGGGAGGCGCCGAGAGTGGCTTCGGCGCCTGCGGCGAGCACGAGGTCGTTCTCCACCGTGACCGGGCAGCCGAACACCTCGGTCAGCCGATTCGCGATGTCGACGCCCTGCCACTCCCGCACCGCGGGGGAGTGCGACAGCCTGCCGTCGCCGCCGACGATCCCGGGCACCGCGACGGTGATGCCCGCCAACGTGCTGAGCGGCAGCCGTGCCGCGTCGAACGCCCGCGCGACGTGGTCGCGCAGCGGCGCGAGGTCCGCGGTGCCCGTGCGCGGGCTGGCGGGTCCGTCGATGTCGGTGTGCACGACGTCGCCCGCCAGGTTGGCGATCGCCACCCGCAGGCGGACGTCGGACACGTCCAACCCGACGACGTGGTGCCGCTCCGCGCGGAAGCGATACCGCCGCGCGGGCCTGCCCCCACCCGAACTCGGCGGCGCGGGGGCGACGTCACCGTCCACCAGGCCCTCGGCCTCGAGGTCGGCGATCAGCGCCTCCACCGTGGGCCGCGACAACCCGGTGCGCGCGGCCAGCTCCCGGATGGTCGCGACCCGCACCTCGCGCAACCCCTCCAGGCAGCGCCCCCTCGGCGTCGTCGCCCTCAGCATGTCCCGACCCCCGCGTCATCCGACCGGCTTCCCGTGTCGAGCTTATGACCAGCGGAGACCGTAGGCCGTGCGGGCCTGTCTGAGGATTGACTTCACGCAGCCGCAGGGCGAGCCGCGTCGCGCAAACTCTCACACCAGCATCGGCGGCCCCGGCCGACTATCCGAAGACGCTGTTAGCAGCCGGCATGACCGCCACCCCGACCGGCGGCCGGGGTGAATCAGGGGGATGCCCGGGGGAAACCCTGATGGTGCGCCGTCGCGGAACGGGCAGCATGGGGGTTTGTCAGGGGATCTTTTCCGCAGTACAAGGAGAATTCATGAACGAGGCCAAGCCCGAGGCGACCCGCGCCGCCGTCGATTCCGTGGTCGACGCCGTGCGGGGGCTGTTCCACGAGGGCATCAACCGCCGGGTGGTCGTCCGCGACAGTGAGGACGACGTGGTCCTGGACGTGCCGTTGGCCGTCGGCATGGTAGCCGCGCTGGCCGCGCCGGTGGCGACGACGATCGGAGCCGGGGTGGCGCTGGTCGGCAAGTGCGGAATCAAGCTTGAGCACCGCAAGCCACCGGCCTCGCCCCCCGCGAGGGTGGTCGACGCCGAGTGATCAGCCGCGGGTGACGAGACCGGGTCTTCGGGGTCCGAGGTGCTGCTGAAGTCCCAGCCCTTCGGCGTCCGCGGCGTCGCGGTGTTCGGGACAGGCGGGTGCAGGCGCACTCGGCCCCGAGACACGGTCGAGTCACGTCTCCTCCACGGTGGTCGCCTGGCGGCGGCCAGGGCCGGTCGCGGATCCAGTACGAGAGCATTCCGGTCGGGGTGTTTGCGGGCGGAGTCCTCAAGCAGGATCGACAGGTTCAGCCGGTGATCTCCTTGCCGAAGATGCCGCGGGCGATGACCCACTTCAGGATCTCGTTGGCGCCTTCGTAGATCTCCCCGATCTTGCTGTCGCGGTAGATCGCCTCGACCGGTCCAGGTGTGCCGTCGGCGCTGAGCTCCCGGGCGAATCCCAGCCCGCCGAACGCCTGGACCGCGTCGCGGGCCATGTCGACCGCCAGTCGGCTCCCGTATTGCTTCGCCATCGCGGCTTCCGGCTCGGGGAACACCTCGCCCGCGTCACGACGCAGCGCGGCCTTGAGGTAGAGGCCGCGGGCGTTCTCGATCTCCGTGGCACGGTCGGCCATGAGGAACTGCCAGTGCTGGTTGGCGGCCAGCTTCCGGCCGAACGCCTCCCGGGTCGACAGGTGCGCGGCGGCGTGGTCGAAGGCGGCCTGCGCCATGCCGACACCGGCGGCGGCGATGCCGATACGGCCAAGGGTGAGTGTGGCGAGCGCGTGGCGGAGTCCGTGTCCCGGCTCGCCGCCGAGCAGGGAGTCGTTTGTCAGCTCGACGTCCTCGAACCACACGTCGGCGGTGAGCTGGCCGCGGTTGCCCATCTTCTGGTCGGGCTCGCCGACTCGGACTCCGGGCAGGGAGGTGTCGATGACGAACATCGAGAGCCGGTCGCCGGTGCGGGCGAGGGTGACGATGAATCCCGCCACCGGCGAGTTGGAGATCCACCGCTTGCGGCCATTGAGGATCCAGGTGTCGCCGTGCTGGACGGCAACCGTCCGCACCGCTTGCGGGCTCAGGTCGGAGGACGCGTCGGGCTCGGTGGTCGCGAAGGCGCCGACGACGGAGCCGTTGGCGACCTGGGTCAGCCACTGTTGTTGCTGCGCGGGGGTTCCGTGGGTCAGGGCGTTGCCGGCGAGAATGCAGTGAACGTCGAAGACGGCCGCGATACTGCTGGAGTAGTAGGCCAACTCCTCGATCGCGACGGCGGTCGCCGTGACCGGGTGCGCGAGGCCGTCCCCGCCGACCTCCGCGGCGAAGGGCACCCGGAACAGCCCGGCGGCGGCAAGCCCGTCGAAGACGTCCCGCGGGAAGCCGTCGACGCGCTCATCCCCGTTCGCTATCCGGCGTGCGTCCGGGGCGACGACGTCGGCGGCGATCTTGCGCGCTCGGTCGCGGAGCCCCCGGGTCTCCGCGGGGGAGAGGAGGTCGTGGTAGAGCCGGTCCGCCTGGCGGGTGGGGTTCTGGGTGGCAGGCATGGGTACCTTCCTTGCGAGGGTCGGGGGAGTGGCCGGAGATCGCGGTCAGCGCACCGGACGGGACAGGCTCGCCAGAACCTGCTGCGCGGCCCGCTCACCGGACGAGGCCGCGTCGGCGAGTGATGGCATGTCGAGTTGGTAGTCGCCTGCCAGGTGGACGGGGCCGAGGTGTTGACGCAGCGTCGGCAGCGAGGCACGTCCGCCGGGTGGCCAGAACGGCACGACGCGGTGGTGACGTCGGACGATCCCCGGGTCGAGCTTCCCCTCGAGTTCGGGGTAGAGCGAGAGGAGGTCCGTGGTGAATCGCTTGACGATCTCCTCATCGGTGAGCTCGAACAGGCTGTCGGCCACCGCGCCGCCCGCGAAACAGGCCAGCGCGCCGCCCGGCTTTCGTCGGCCAGGACCGCGCATGGCCGCGGCATGGTTGAACATCGCCTGGAACGACAGCTGCGGCGTCGACACCGCGATGTAGTCATCCCACCGCTGCGGGCCTTCCTCGCGGGTGAAGTAGCCCACCACCACGTATCGGCCGTAGTGAATGTCGTCGAACGCCGCCCGATACCCAGGTGGGAGGTCAGGCATGATCTTCACAGCCACGTCGCTGGGAACGGCCACGATCGCCCGGCGGGCGCGGATGCGCGCCGGTCCGTTCGCGTCCTCGTAGTCCACGACGACGCCGTTCTCGGTCCACCGCACCGACGTCACCGGCGAGTTCAGCCGCAGCCGATCGCCGAGGTCGGCGGCCAGGATGTCGGTTAGGGTCTGGTTTCCGCCCGCGGGCAGGGAGAAGTTCGGAACCTTCGCCGGATCCGTCAGGAGTATCCCCATCGAGATCACGAACTGGGTCGCGGCCGTCTCCTCAGGTTCGCATCCCATCCATTGCCCGGACCAGGATCGGACCATGGCTCGCGCGACTTCGGAGTTGACTCCTCGAAGCACGTACGACGCGGATCGGGCGTCGAGCTTCGCGCGGACCCGCTTCGCCAGGGGGTTGTCCGGGTTCAGCTCCAGGAACGGCACCGCCGCGAGGATGCGAGCGCCGACAGCGGCCAGTCCCACCCGGTCCATGAAGGCCATCCGGGAGCGAAGCATCAGGCCGAACGGATTCGAGGTGTCGACCAGCTTTCCGTGCAGCGCGAGGGCCACCTTCTTGCCCGCCAGCGTCCCCATGGGGATCTGGTGGCGTTCGAGGGCTTCGATCAGGGTTCCGGTTCCCTCGGTGAACTGGGTGCCGAGGTTGATCCAGTAGTCGCCCTGGCGAACCGACTCGACGCGACCTCCGGGCCTGCCGCCTGCTTCGAGCACGACGACATCCCGATCGGACAGGGTGGTCGCCGCCATCAACCCGGCCATGCCCGCGCCGACCACGACGATCTCGCACGCCTGGTCACGCACGTCTCTCGATGTGTCCATCGCTACCTCAACTCTCGTGAGTGATCGCGCCCGCGGGGACGACACCCGTCCCTCGGGCGCGGGTGGCGACGATGGGCTCGGCGAGTACCGCCGCTCGGCCGGTCTCGTCCAGGGATCGGCAGATGACGCGCAGTTCGAAGTCGACCGTTCGACTCCGGCTTCCTTTGGCCGCGAGGCGAGCCTCGACCTCGATGACGTCGCCGCCGCGGACCGGAGCGAGGAACTCGACCGAGGAGTACCCGGCGAAGAGGCTCTCGTGGCCGTCGCCGATGATCGCCAGGTGAGTTCCGGCGTCACCGAACAACCTCAGGCTGTAGGCGCCGTCGACGAGGTTGCCCGCGTAGTGGGCATCGGAGTGGGCGACGTAGCGCTGGTGGACGACCTTCATGCGATCTCCTCGTCGATGCGGCCGATCCCGGGGGCGACGGCTTGGCCGCCGATCAGGACGCCGGGGTAGCCGCGCTTGGCGATCTCGGTGCACATTCGGCGGTACTTGCCGACGCCGCCGACGTAGCCGAGGAAGGTGGTGGGCTTGCCGGTCACGTTGGAGCCGCGGTACCAGGAGTCGGTCGTCGCGTAGAGCGTCTGGTTGACCGTGGCCTCGGTGATGCCTACCCAGTCTTTCTGGGCCTCGGTGGTGGGTTCTATGACCTCGCTGCCCTCGGCCTTGGCATGGCTGATCAGGTCGGTGATCCAGTCGACGGCCTGCTCGATCGTGACGACGACGTTGCTCGCGAGCGCCGGGCTCTGCGGGCCGCCGATCATGAAGAAGTTGGGGAACCCGGCGGTCATCGTGCCCAGGTAGGTGCGCACGCCGTCACTCCACGCGTTCTGCAACCGGCCCGCCCGCGGCGTCGTGACGTTGAGCGCGAACAATGGTCCGGTGAAGGCGTCGAAACCGATCGCCAGGACGATGACGTCGACCTCGTAGGATCCGCTCTCGGTGACGATGCTGCCGGACGTCATGGTCGTGATTCGCTCTTCACGCAGCGAGACGAGCGAGACGTTCGGCCGGTTGAACGTCTCGTAGTAGTCGGTTCCGAAGCAGCTGCGCTTCGCGCCCAGCGCGTGGAACTGGGGCTCCAGCAGGGAAGCGGCCCGCGGATCGTGGACGATCTGACGGATCTTCTGCCGCATGAAGTCCGATGCGGTCCTATTGGCTTTGAGGTCGAAGAGGAGGTCGGCGAACTCCGCGCCGACGCCGAGGAATCCGCTGCGCTCGTAGGCCCGCTCGTAGCGTTCCTGACGCTCCTCATCGGACACATCGAAGGCGCGGTCGGTCACCGGGCGGTCGGGAATTCCGCCGGGGGAGTGCCTGCACTCCTCGCGGACGGCGGGGTACCTGCTCTTGGTCTCGGCGACTGTCTCCGCGGGCAGCGGGGCGTTGCGGGCGGGAAAGACGTAGTTTGGGGTCCGCTGGAACACGGTCAGGTGCTCGGCCACCTCGGCGATGAGCGGAATGCACTGCACGGCAGACGATCCAGTGCCGATGACCGCGACCCGCTTGCCCGCCAGATCGTCGAGCGAGATGGTCCAGCGGCTCGTCGACACCGTCAACCCGGTGAAGTTCTCCAGGCCGGGCACATCGAAGTCCTTGGGCGTCGAGAGTCCGCCTGAACCTGCCAGGAGGTAGCGGCCACGGCGGGTGTCGCCGGAGTCGAGGGTCAACTCCCAAAGGTGCTCGTCGGGAAGCCAGTTCGCCGCCACCACCGTGGTGTCGAACCGGAAATGCCGACGAAGGTCGAAGCGGTCGGCGACGTGGTTGATGTAGCTCAGAATCTCCGCCTGCGGGGCGAAGCGCTCACTCCAGGTCCACTCCTGCTGGAGTTCCTCGCTGAACGAGTACGAGTAGTAGACGCTTTCGACGTCGCACCGGGCGCCGGGATAGGTGTTCCACAACCAGGTGCCGCCGACGTCGGGTGCGGTCTCGTAGCCGGCGAACGTCCAGCCCTGTTCGGCCGCCTTGTACGCGGCGTACAGGCCGGAGAATCCGGCGCCGACGCACAGGATGTCGACAACAGGGGCGGTGGTGTCAGTCATGGGCTCTGCCTTCTCGTGGTCCAGAGGTGTCGACAGATCGCAGCAAGGTAGTCAACAGTCTGAGTCGTATGACTAAGAAGGTAGCCGCGGGTCGCGACCTCCGTCAATGCCTCGCAGGTGTCGAACCACGTCATCGATCGCCGCGTCGGTCTTGGCGAAGACCCCGACCTCGGTGAAGAAGCCGTGGAACACGCCCGAGTGGCGAATGGAGGTGGTGGGCACACCGCTGCGGCGCAGTCGTTCGGCGTACGCCTCGGCGTCGTCGCGCAGGGGATCGACCTCGGCGGTGAGGATCAGGGCGGGCGGCAATCCCCGCAGGGACGCCGCCTTCATGGGAGCCGCGTACTGATCGACGCAGTGGTGCCCGATGTACTGCTCCCAGCACCAACGCGCGTCGGCCGCGGTCAGCAGGGGCGCGTCGGCGAACTGGGTCCAGGAGGGCGCGGAGAACCGGTCGTCGACCGCGGGATAGACGAGGACTTGCGACACGGGGAGCGGGAGTCCGCGGTCCCTCAGCTGGAGGCAGAGCGCGGCCGCGAGGTTGCCGCCCGCGGAGTCGCCACCAACGGCGATCACGTCCGAATGGGCTGAGTCGCGGAGCCAGGCCAGCGTGTCGAGCGAGTCCTCAAGGGCTGCCGGGTAGGGGTGCTCCGGGGCGAGGCGGTACTCCAGGGAGGCCACCTGCCACCCCGACCGTGCGGCGATGGCGCGGCAGACCTCGTCCGCTCCGTCGAGAGTTCCGAGAACGAATCCGCCGCCATGCAGGTACAGCAGCGTCGGCAGCGGGCTCGCGGTCCGTGCGCCGGGCGGGTGGTAGCGGCGCGCGCGGAGCTGTCGGGAACGGGTCGGCACGGTCACCTCCTCGACTCGGTCGAGGGGTGTCAGCGGGCGGTCGGACGGCGCGCTCGCCAACAGCTCCCGAGCCGCCACGGCTCCGAGCTCGCGGACCGGCGTCGGCAACGCCTCGGCGATCGCTTGGGCCACAAGCAGCGCGTCGGCGTCGAGAAGCCCCCAACTCGGGGGGACTGGCTTGGTCATGCGCGGGGCCTTTCCGACGAGGTGGCAAACACGGTGTTGACACGGTGTGAACCGTGCCGCACCATCATAGTCATTCGTTTCAGTCATATGACTAATAACTTCGGGGCTGGCCAACACGGCGCGACGCCCGAGGTGCCGCGTGAGCTCGCGAAGTCGAAAGGACCGAAGGATGACCGAAACCATGACCGCCCCCACGCCCACATCCGCGGAGGTCGACGTCAGGATCGAGGACGACGCGAGCCCCATCGTCCGACTGATCGGCCGCACGCTGCGTGACTCCGCCCGGGCCGGGCACGCCCTCGACACGCTGGACAGGGCGACCGGCGCCGTGGCGATTCGTTCGCACGACACGCCCCAGGCCGCGACGATCAGCTTCGGCGAGGACGGCATCGACGTGTCCGGCGGCGTGTTTGTCGAGCCGGACGCGGCCATCACGGTCGACCTCAACGCGCGGTTCGCGCTGACCGCGGATCCCTCCGGCGACGCGGATTTGGCTGGGGAAATCCTGAGGGCGCTCACGCCGCCGCTGCCTGGGTGGCGTGCGGCCGCTCAGCGGTTCTGGGACGAGACGCGTTCTCTACCGGGCATTCCCGACGTGTTGATCGCGGTCACCGAGGGGCCCGAGGGCCTGGAGCAGGTCGTGCTCGGCGATGGACCCACGCATTATCTGATCGCCGGTGCCCCCGAGACGCTCGCCGGTGTGTTCTCCGGTGCCGACGACCTCATCGGCGCCCTCTTCTCGGGTGCCTTGGGGATCCAGGGCACCCTCTCGCAGCTGTCGGTGATGACCGGCGCCTCCTGGAAGGTTCGTTACGATGTCTGAGCTCACCACCACCGCCGGTTCCGGCGCGCGGGCCGTCCGGCTCGAGGCGACGAACCACGAGGGATGCTTCCTCGGCAAGACCGTCTCGCCGAACAAGTTCGCCGTGGGCAAGGACTCGGGGTTCGCCTTCGCGGATCTCTTGTTCGGCCTCGACCTTGGCAACCTTCCCGCCTTCGGCGCCGCGTTCCCCGCCTGGCGTGGCCACCTCGACGACGTCTACCTGCGGCCCGACCTGTCGACTCTGGTCGAGTGGAAGCCGGGCTTGGACTCGGTGATCGGCGACTACTGGCTCAAGGACGGCACCCCGGTCCCGCTCTGCCCGCGCCACCTCGTGCGGAAGCTGACCGAGCGCCTGGCCGCGCAGGGGTTCACCGCGACCGTCGCGGTCGAGATCGAGGCCACGGTCTTCGAGGAGTCGATCCACGAGGCGCGCGCCCGCGGGTATCGGGACCTGAGCCCGCTGGGCGGCGCCGCGGGCACGGCGTACCACCTCGCCAAATCGAAGGACTGGACCGACTACATGGACGCCGTGGCCGACCGGCTCGACGAGGTCGGCATCGAGTGGGAGGCCTGGAGCGACGAGGACGCCGCCGGCCAGATCGAGCTCAACCTCGCACCCGGTGACCCGATCAAGGTCGCCGACGCCTGGGCGCGGACCCGCCAGATCATGCGCGAGGTCGCCTTCGAGCGCGGGCACGCCGTGACCTTCATGGCCAAGCCCACCGCCGGTTACGGCCAGGCCTCCCACATCAACCTCTCCTTGCGGCGCGACGGCGTCAACGCGTTCTACGCCGCGGACGGCCCGTCGGACACGATGCGGCACGCCATCGGCGGGCTGCTGGCGACGATCGAGGGCAACACCTCGATCGTGCTGCCGCAGATCACCTCGTACCGGCGGCTGGTCGACCTCACTGGGCCGCCGGTCACGATCAGCTGGGGGATCAGCAACAAGACCACCGCGGTGCGCGCGGTCTGCGGACACCCCGAGTACTCCCGCCTCGAGTACCGCCTGCCCGGTGCGGACGCGAACCTCTACCTCGCGCTCGCCGGCGTGCTGGCAGGGGTCAGCGCGGGCATCGAGCGCGAGATCGACCCGCCCGAGCCGGTCAACGACATGGCGTGGTGCCTGCCGCCGGGCCTGGGCATCGAGCGCATCCCCGACACCATCACGAAAGCAGCGGCCGCCCTGGACGCCGACCCGATCCTGCGCGAACTCCTCGGCGACGAGTTCGTCGACCACTGGATCGCGTCGCGCAAATGGGAGTGGATGCAGTTCCACACCGCGGGCGGCGACCCGTTCGCCGAGCTCTCGGAGTGGGAGTCGGCCCGCTACTTCGAGCTGCCGTGACCGCGACAGTGCGGCCGCTGATCGGCATCACCGGGCGCCGGTTCCGACTGGCGCTGATCAAGGGCGCCGACGAGCGGTACGGCGACCGTTGCGCCGACAGCTACATGTCGGACTTCGCGACCCGGATCGCGCGGGCCGGTGGACTCCCGGTGCACCTGTCCTACGACACCGACGCGACGGCGATCTGCGGGTGGCTGTCCGGTGTGGTGATCACCGGCGGACAAGACGTCCATCCGGCGTTCTGGGGTGGCGACATGAAGGTGGTTCGCGATGTTGATCCGCGGTCGGACCCGATGGTCCACGACGCGGCTCGGGACGAGTACGAGATCGCGCTTGTGCGAGCCGCGCTGGAGCGGGGAATTCCCGTGCTGGGTGTGTGCCGCGGCATGCAGGTGCTCAACATCGCGCTCGGAGGCACGCTCATACCCGATCTCGCGACCGGCGCCGTGAGCCATCTGTCCACAGCGATCGCGCCGACCGACGGCTCCGCTGATCACCTCGTGACCTTCGAGAAGGGCTCGATCGCCGCCGACCTGTTCGGCGAGCACGCGATGACCAACTCCTGGCACCACCAGGCCGTCGACCGCCGCGGCACGGGCTTGGTGGTGACCGGGCGGACGAGTGACGGCGTGATCGAGTCGGTCGAGCTGCCAGGTGCTCCGGTGCTCGGAGTCCAGTGGCACCCGGAGTGGATGAAGAGCGAAGACCCGACGCTGACGTGGATCGTCCGGGCCGCGGCGGAGCTGCTCGCGGCTTCCCGCGGTGAACAGACGCAGGGGAGCTTGCGATGACCGCGAACGTGACAACCGAGCCGGTTGTGAAGACCGAGCAGGTGGGCGATGACCCCGCCATCCCGACACTGACCGAACTGCTGGCCCAGCGTGTGCGGGACTCACCGGACCGGGAGTTCCTGCGCTTCGGCGAATGGTCATGGACTTTCGCCGAGATCGACGCCTGGACTAACCGGCTGGCGCAACGGCTGATCGAGGTCGACGGCGTCCAGCCGGGGGACCGGGTGGCGATCATGCTGCCGAACGTCGTGCACTGGCCCGTCGTGTGGCTCGCCGCGCTGAAGGCGGGGGCGGTCGCGGTTCCGATCAACTGCGCCTACCAGCGGGCCGACCTCGCGTTCGTCCTGCGGGACTCCGGGGCGCGCGTCGTGTTCACCGACGCGGAGCGGTCCGTGCTGGTCGCGCACGTTCGGGCGGCCGAGGGCGGGCTCGACGTCCGCGTCATCGACGTCGCCGACGACGGGTCCGAGCCCTTCCCGGCGACGGCGCCCGCCGTGCCGGTCGACGCGGACACGCTCGCGAACCTGCAGTACACCTCGGGCACCACCGGCTTCCCGAAAGCCTGCATGCTCTCGCACGACTACTGGGTCCGGCTGGGTTGGGTCTGCGCCGCGGCGACCGGGCTCTCGCGCGCGGACGTTCTCCTGACGGCACAGCCGTTCTCGTACATGGATCCACAGTGGAACACCGCGCTCGCACTCACGATCGGCGTCCCACTGGTCGTGCTGCCCCGGTTCTCCGCGTCGACCTTCATGGCCGACGTCCGCGGGCACCGCGCGACCTTCTTCTACGTCCTCGGGTCGATGCCGACCCTGCTGTTCAAGCAGCGGCCCGTGCCCGAGGACCGCGACAACGACCTCCGACTCGTGTTCTGCTCGGGAATCCCCGTCGGTCTCCACGCTCGACTGGAACAGCGATGGGGGGCGCCGTGGCGGGAGATCTACGGGATGACCGAGTCCGGGGTCGACCTGTTCAGCCCGTTCGGCGACACCGACGCCGTGGGCAGCGGGAGCCTGGGGCTCGCGGTGCCGACCAAACAGGTCCGCGTCGTCGACCCCGATGGCGCCGAGGTGCCCGACGGTGAACCCGGTGAGCTGATCATCACGGGCAAACCGATGATGAACGGCTACTGGAACCGCCCGGAGGACACCGCCCGGGTGCTGCGCGACGGCTGGCTCCACACCGGCGATGTCGTGGTCCGGCGCTCCGACCACGGCCTCCAACTGGTCGGACGGATCAAGGACATGGTCCGACGCGGTGGCGAGAACATCGCGAGCGTCGAGGTCGAAGCCGCCCTGGAACGAGACGACCTGGTGGTCGCGGCCGCCGTCGTCGCCGAACCCGACGAGACCCACGGCGAGGAGGTCAAGGCGTTCGTGCATCCGGCGGCCGGTGTGCCTGCCGATCGTGCGACCGCCGAACGGATCGTCGAGCGGGCAGGCAAGGAACTTGCCCGCTTCAAGGTGCCGCGCTACGTCGAGTTCGTCGCCGACTTTCCCCGGACGCCGTCCGAACGCGTCTCCAAGCCGGCCCTCAAGGCCCGCGCCGCCGTCGAGCCCGGCGTCACCTACGACCTCGGTGCACGAAGAAGTCCCGCATCCGGCAACGGATTCCTCGACGTCGATGTCATCCGTGGCGTGGCGGTGCTGACGCTGCGGCGTCCCGAGAAGCTCAACGCCATGGACGTCGCCACCCGGCTTCGGCTGGCCACCGTCATCCGCGAACTCGGCTCCGGCGAGCGCGTGCGCGGGATCGTGCTCACCGGCGAGGGCAGGGCCTTCTCCGCGGGCGAGGACCTCCAGCGCGCACCGTCCACGGACGCTGAGGTCCGTGTGGCGTTCGAGAGCTTCCACGACATCACCCGGGCCATCCTGCGGACCCAGGTTCCGGTAGTCGCGGCGGTCAACGGACTCGCGGTCGGGGGAGCCTCGGAGATCACCCTGTGCTGCGACGCCCGCATCGGAACTCGGGCCACGGAGTACTACCAGCCGGAAAACGGTCGGGGCATCACGATCTCGAACGCGTCCAGCGTGCTGCTGAGGCGCCTCATCGGGAAGCACGCGACGCGCGTCGTCCTTGGCTCCCCGCGGATCCAGTCGGTCGAAGCGCTGCGGATCGGGCTTCTCGACGAGATCGTCGAGCCCGACGACCTGGTTGCCCGCGCCATCGAGACCGTCATCGAGTGGACCCCCGAGGGAAACACGACGGCCCTCCATCTCGCGCTGCTGCGCCCGCGGGCGGACGAGGTCGAAGCGGCCTTCGCCCGTGAGGACCTCGCCGCGCACAAGGCATGGGAGAGCGGAGTCCTCAGTGCGGGGATCAAGGGCTTCTGGGCCGCCAAGGGCACCGGCGCGCAGGGCCCGCCTGGCCGACGACCACTGTCAGAGGAGACGTCGAGATGATCGAGACCACGGCCGCGGTACTCACCGCGGTCAACGAGCCGCTTGAGCTGACCGCCATCCGGGTGGACGACCCGGAGCCGAACGAGGTGCGGGTCGCGGTCACGAATGTGGGGCTGTGCCACAGCGACCTGCACTACATGACCGGAACGGTGCCGACCGGACTCCCGGTCGTGGTCGGACACGAGGTGGCGGGCGTGGTCGAGGCGGTCGGCTCGCAGGTGGTCGGCTTGCGTCCCGGCGATCGCGTGGTCGGCGCGCTGACGTCGTCCTGCGGCCGCTGCGCCAACTGTGAGGCCGGACAGTCGACCCAGTGCCGCAACGTGGGGGAGATCCGACGCCGCCCGCGACCCGCGTTCCAGACCACCGACGGTCAGCCGATCGAGCGGCTCGGTGACATCGGGGCGTTCTCCCAGCACACCCTCATGCGCGAGAACTCGCTGGTGAAGCTCCCCGACGACGTGCCACTGCACGTCGGATGCCTCCTGGCCTGCTGCGTCATCACCGGCGTCGGCGCCGTCTTCCGCGGCGCCCAGGTGCGACCGGGCAGCACGGTCGCGGTCATCGGCTGCGGCGGCGTCGGATCGGCCATCATCCAGGGCGCCAGGCTCGCCGGGGCCTCGGCCATCGTCGCGATCGACCTCGACGACGCCCGGCTCAAGGCCGCGCGCGACTACGGCGCCACCCACGTCATCAACGGCGGGGACGGCGACACGGTCGCGGAACTGCACCGGCAGTTGGGTGATGGGGTGGACTACTCCTTCGAGGCGGTCGGCTCGGCCCGCACCGCGGCGACCGCCCTGGCCCTGCTGCGCCCGACAGGTACCGCGTGCCTGGTCGGAATCGCACCTGCGGGCACCGAACTCAGCGTCCCGGCTTCGGACTTCTTCTTCGAGGAGAAGCGACTCATCGGCTCCTACATGGGCTCGGGCCAGGCGCGGCAGGACATCCTCCAGTTCGCGCGCCTGTACCAGCAGGGGAGCCTGCTGCTCGACGAGATGGTGACGCGTGTCCTCCCCTTCGGCGAGATCAACGCGGGCTTCGAGGCGATGAAGTCCGGCGACGTGACCCGGATCGTCGTCGATCTCCAGTCCTGACCAACAAGTGAACGCGGAGGTGGGCTCCATGGCGAGCAACGAGATCACGATCCCCCAGCCGGTGAACTACATCGCCGACGACTGGAGCGAATGCGAGACGGTCCAGGACGCGTGGAACGTCGACCCCAACACGCGCGAGCCCGTCCACCGGTTCGTCACGACGGCACCCGACGATCTCGAGCGCGCGCTGCGGCACGCGGAGCGCGTATACGACACCGGGCACTGGGACGAGCACGCCCGGCGTGAGCGCGCCGACATGCTCGTGCGGGTCGCCGAGATCATCGAGACCCGTGCCGAGGACATCGCCCGCACGGACTCGCTGACCAGCGGCACACCCATCAGCGTCACGCGCGAGGTCGCGGCCTTCCTGCCCGCGCGGATCCGGGCGTCGGCGGCGGACGTGGTGAACATCCCGCGCGTCACCGCGCTGGCGGCGGGTGGCCGCGACGTCCGCCTGTACAAGGTGGCCTGGGGGCCCGCGGCGATCCTCACACCGTGGAACGGACCCAGCTTCATTCCCGCGGCCAAGATCGTCAGCGCGATCGCCGCGGGCTGCCCCGTCATCCTCAAGCCCTCCGAGCACGCGCCCGGCAGCGCGCAGCTCATCGTCGAGTGCTTCCTCCAAGCGGGTCTGCCCAGCGGCGCGCTGCAGTTGGTGCACGGCGGCGGCGATGTCGGCGCGAGGCTGACCGCCGACCCGCGCGTCAAGATCGTCTCGTTCACCGGTGGTCCCGCCGCGGGCCGTGCCATCGCGCGGGCGGGCGCCGAGGACTTCAAGGTCTTGCAGCTGGAGCTCGGCGGCAACAACCCGGTGCTCGTGCTCGACGACGCCGACCTCGACGTCGCCGCCGACGGCATCCTCGACGGCATGACCAAGCTCAACGGTCAGTGGTGCGAGGGGCCGGGCAAGATCCTCGCCCACCGCGGCCTGATCGACCCGCTTCTCGAGGCGCTGACCGAGCGGATCGCCAAGCTCGTCGTCGGTCACTCTCTCGACGAGGACGTCGAGATCGGCCCGATCTCCAACGCGCCGCACTTCGAGACCCTCCAGGGCCGGATCGACGAGCTGCGTGACCTCGGGGCGAGCATCCGTCAGCCCGCCCGGCTGCCCGAGCTCGACGGCTTCTTCCTGTCGCCGACGGTCGCCGCGGGCGCCGACCCCGCTCAGGCCACCGCCGAGCTGTTCGGCCCGGTCGTCTCGTTGCACGCCGTGGACTCCGACGAAGAGGCGTTGCGTGTCGCCAACGCCAATCCCTCAGGCCTTGACGCCTACGTGTTCGGCGCCGACACCGACCGCGCGATCGATGTCGGCTCCCGCATCATGTCCGGCGAGGTGCGCGTCAACGGCGCCAAGATCGCCGATCTCGGTGAGGACTCGGCTCAGAGCTTCTGGGGTCCGGCGGGCATCGGCGGCCACGGCCCGGCGGAATCGGTGCGCGTGTTCTGCGGCGACCGGGTCGTCGGTGTCGACTCACCAGACCTGCCGTTGTGAGTCACGGCGCGACGGGCGCGGACCCGAGGCGGGCCGCGAGCCAGGCCTCGAGCACTGACTCGGCGATGTCCATCTGCTCGGTCGCCGCGGCACGATCCCCGTAGGTGAACCAGTTCAGGGCGAAACCGTCGGCCAGGGCCGCGATGACCAAGGCGATCTGATCGACGGTCTCCGGTGCGATCGGAGGGTTCGCGTCAGCGCCGCGAAGCGTGGCGCGCAACGCTTCCAGGGCCTGGTCGTACACCGCGATACCGCGGTCTCCGTGCTGGCGCCGCGCCCAGCTGATGAGTTCCAGTGTCGCCGCGGCGAAGTTGGCCGACTCGGCGTAGCACACCATGACACCGCGCAGGAGCCGGCGAGCTGTGTCCATCACGTCGCTGTGCGGATCGCTGTCTTTGAGGACATCGCGGAACCTGCCGGACACGTACTCGTAGACATCGGAGAACAGGTCTTCTTTGGAGTCATAGCAGTAATGCAGCATCGCCAGGTTCGCCTGGGCCTGCTCGGCGATCCGTCGAGTCGTCGCGCCGTCGATGCCGTAGATCGCGATGACTTCCACGGCGGCCTTGATGAAGTCGCTACGCCGTTGGACGGCGGAGATCCGTGCCACGAGATCCTCCCGGTACGACGCCACACCTAGTTGGACGCTTGATTAAGTCAACACCCAGCCTATCAGTCGGATCCCGGGGCCACGGCCGCGTCGGCGCAGCTCTGAAACTTCTTAGTCAAACACCTAGGTCATATGACTAACTTGGGGTTAGGCTATGAGCCGGAACACCAATCGGACCGAAGGAAAGTGACATGAAGGACCTGCTCTTCATGCTGGCCGATCTCTGGATGATCTTCGCCGGCTTCTACTTCGGCTGGAAGTTCATCCGCCGCTACAACAACTACCTGCTCGGTCTGGAGTGGATGATCGTCGCCACTTCGGGCTCGAACTTCCTCCTCTGGGCACTCCTGGGCGGAGACGAGAGCAGCCCCCTGTACAACATCGCGTACTTTTTCGACGCCTTCTCGCGATCCGTCGGCATCACCCTCATCCTCGTCATGGGTCTGCTGCGCGTGACGCACCGATACAAGCCGAGCGTCGCCGTCGATGTCGGGGCGTTCGCCCTGGCCGCCGCCGCCGGGCTGTACTTCCAGCAGTTCCGCGGCCATGAGCTCCACGTCGGCCCGGCGACGTTCTACGTCGTGGTCAACGTGCTCACGACACTGTTCCTCGCCTACTTCTCGTGGCGGCTCTGGAAGATCGGGGCCAAGGGTCTCGCCATCGGCGCCGGGCTGGCGACGGCGGTCGCCTCGGCGATCGCGATCACCTACGACTTCTTCCCGCTCCAGGGAGACGACGAGCACCGCACGCTCTTCTACACCGCCGCGCTGGCCACCTGGGGATTCCAGATGTTCGTGTATTTCCTCGCCTACCGCGCGCTGCACAACCACAACCTGGCGACGGGTGCGGAACCGGCCGCGAACGAACACATCGCAGCTCGAGCCTGAGCCTCGAACCAAGGATCAGGAGCAAACCGATGAGGACCGACAACGTCGAGTACTGCACCTTCAGTGGCTGGGTCGATCCGCCCGCGGACATCCTGCCTGCCCTGGCCGGAGACTTGACCTGTGATGTCGCGGTCATCGGCGGAGGCCTGGGCGGGATGTCGACGGCGCTGCGGCTGGCCGAACGCGGTCAAGATGTGGTGCTGCTGGAGGCCGAGTTCTGCGGACACGGCGCCAGCTCCCGAAACGCGGGGCAAGTGGCGGGTGCACCCGGCGGAGACCTCCAACTCCTGAATCTGTTCTACCGAAAGAAAATGCCCGGCATGGTCCGCCTCGCCGAGCGCGCCGCCCACTACGTCGAAGACCTCATCAAGACGCACGGCATCGACTGCGACTACGAACAGAACGGCAACGTCTTCGCGGCGGTCTCTCGTGGACAGCTTGGCCGAGTGCGCCGGGTGGCCAAGATCCTTCACCGCGCAGGCGGCCACGTGGAACTGGGCACGAGCGAGGAACTCGGTATCCCCCGCGGCTTCCTCGGCGGGATGCGCGAGGTAGTCGGGGGAATCATGAATCCCGGCAAATTCACTTCGGGTGTGCGCCGCGCACTACTCGACTCGTCCGCGCGAGTCTTCGAGCAGACGAAGGTCACCGACGTCACGCGCGACCGCGGCCAGGTAGTCCTCACCACTGCTCAAGGTGTGGTGCGGGCGATCAAAGTGGTTCTGGCGACGAACGCGTACGCGGGGGAGTGGGACATCACCCCGCCACGGCTGTCGGCGCCCATCTGGGTCATCGAGGTCGAGACCGAACCGATCGATCCCGCGCGCCTGGCGGCACTGGGGTGGACCAGGCGGTCCGGACTCGTCACCCAGCACAACATCATGGAGAACTACCGCCTGACACCGCGCAACACCATCGTCTTCGGTGTCCGACGACTCGAGCGCGGCACGACTTACCCACTCCCACCGAAGAAGCCGGATCCGGCGCTCGTCGAAGAACTCGCCGAGGCCTTCGCAAGGCGGTTTCCGGCTCTGTCCGACGTCGCGATCGATCGTGCGTGGGGAGGCTGGATCGCGATCACCTCCTCCTGGCTTCCGCTCGCCGGGCAGATCGACGACAACATCATCTACTCGATCGCGTGCAACGGCCACGGCCTGGCCCAGGCGCCCTACGTCGGATCCCTCATCGCCGACCTGCTCATCGACGGTGAGCGACACGAGGACTTGGCCGGATTGTGGATGAAGAAGCCCAAGTTTCCACGCCCGATGATGATGGGCCGGTTAGGACTTCGCACCATCTGGGCTGTCGACCGCTTCAACGATTTCGTCAACGGAAGCAGGCGCAACGCCCGACGAGGCTCGACGCCCACGACCTGACCTGACCGGATCGTTCGGCGACTGGATCGTTCTCATTACTATCACCTATTAACTATCAAGATATCTAGAATAGCTGGCGCATAACGGTGGTTCGGCAGCACGAACAAAAGCAAAAACGCCCAGACGGCCAGGGCATTTCCAGCCGAGAGGTGGTCAGCCGTCCACCAACAAGCCGCGCAACGGTCCCTGCAGCCTGCCCGACCGGCGGGAGACACCGGGGAGCATGGTGAGCCGGTGGGTGCGCGGGCGGCCCTGCGCTTCCCGATCGGCTTGCTCGCCTGCTGTCGGGCGCCAGAAGTGGTCGATCACCTCGGCCGGGTCCGCGCCTACGTCGTCGGCGGAGCGCTGGAGGTGTTCGGCCCACAGGCGCAGCCGGGTGGCCCGGATCAGTTCCGTGTCGTCGGTGGCGATGTTCACCTCGGTGTCGTTGAACAGCGAGTGCTCGTTGAGGTTGGCGGACCCGATGGTCATCCACTCGTCGTCGACGATGGCGAGTTTGGCGTGCACGTAGACCGGTGCCGACTGGTCGCCGTCGTGGGCGCTGATAGTGGTGGCGAGGAGCCGGTGGTTGCCGTCGTCGGCGTCGAGCAGCCTGCCGAGTTGGCCGCGGGTGGTGTCGGCTCCGTTGCTTGGCTTGCGGGGCAGCAGAAGCACGACCCGGAAGCGGTCATCGGGTGGGTCGCGGAGCTTGTCGATGAGGACGTCGGCGATCTCCGGCGACCAGAGGAACTGGTTTTCCAGGTACACGAACCGGCGCGCGGACCGCAGTGCTCGAAGGTAGGCGTCGAGGACGGTGAAGTCGCCCCGCGGGGCGAAGTCGTAGGTCTTGTCCGGGATCGTCCGCAGCAGTTGAGCTCTGCTGCGCCCAGCCGGGGCGCTCACGCGGGGCGCGGGCAGCGGTTCGCCCGCCACCTCGGTCCATCGTCGCCGGAAGTGTTCGGCGACGTCGGCCACGACCGGCCCTTGGACCCGCACGACCAAGTCGTGCCAGCCGATCGGACGGTCCGCGGGGTGTGCGTTGCTGTCGTGCCGGTCGCCCTGCAGTGCCGTGAGGTCCAACCCGCCGACGAACGCGATCGAGTCATCGACGACAACGATCTTCTCGTGGTGGCAGTGCATGGTCCGCTCACGCGCGTCGAGCACGCATCGCACCCGCGAGCCTCGGGTGAACTGCTCGCGCGCGTCCAGCACGAGCTTGCGGGTGGGCTGGAACAGCGGCACCTGCGGCCCGGCCCAGAGCAGCAGCCGCACGTCCACCCGTTCCGCGGTCGAGGCGAGCAGCTCACGTAGCGTGCGCGCACCGGGTGATCGGGTCAGGCGAAAATCCGGGCTCGCGTGCCAGTTCGCGATGTGCACCCGCGAGGTCGCCTGCTCGATCGCGGTCTGCATCTCCGCCAGGGCGTTCTCGCCGTCGACCAGCACGTCGATCCGGTTGCCCGATCGGACGGGCGCCCGCTCGCTGAACTTGCCCCGTGAGCCGGGCGAGAGCACGTCCGGCCAGCCGAGCCGGCGCAGCCGTCGCTCGTGGTGGGCGCGGAGCAGGTGTTCCACGCCGTCGCCCAGTCGCTCGTCCACCTTGTCGATCAACGCTCGAAGAGGGTTCACCACGTCATCGCACTACACATCGCGGATGATCGCCGAAGACGGCTGTCCACTACTCTGTCTGCGCGCCACGTGCTGGAACTTTCGCCCGTTTAGGCGCGGGACTACGCTTTCGTGTGACATCCGGGGTCGAAATGGTTGCCGTATGAATCGCCGGCTCTGACCGAGCCGGCGGATTGGCGGAGGTGATCACGTGCCCGGCGATGACCTTCGAGGTGGTGCTGTGCGCGTAGTGGACGTGGACCACCCCGACGCTGTGAACGTCGCTGACCCGTCCGGGGGTGTGGTTGACGGGGTGTGGCACCGGGCGAGGTAGTCGTCCCGCTCGGCGAGGCTGATTGCCATCTCCACCGTGAACGGGTCGAAGAACGCCGGGCGGTACAGGGCGTCGGTGACGGTGGAGGTGATGAAGTACAGCGCGGAGAAGGCCGCGATGAACAGTGACACCTGAAGCAGTTCGTGCGGGACCGACACCTGCTGGCCGAACAGGTTCCCGGTGGTGAGGTCGCGCCCGCTCCAGGTCTTCATCAGGTCCTGCTTGAGCGACGCGAGCCCGAAGAGCACGAAGAACACGTACATCACCACCGCGACGAGCAGCGCCTGCACCAGCTGTGTCAGCACGAGGACTATCACCATGTCGACGCGTTCGGCGCGCCGCAGCGGCACCCGCTGGGGTGAGGCGGTGATGTGGTTGCGCAGTTCCTGGCGGCCGGTCGAGACCAGGAACAGGACGCCGACGAGGAGGAAAAGGCTGACCACCAGCCACATCCGGGCGGTGCCGATGGCCGCCGACATCTGCCAGACCTCGTTGGTGAGCAGTCCGAACACGGTGAACAACAGCAGCAGCGGCAGCGCTCGCGTGGTCAGGCTGCCGACCGATCGAAGCTGCTTGCCCGCGGCGCGGAGCGCGGCCACGAACAGCGAGCCCGCTCCGATCACCGTCAGGCCCAGGAGAATCCCGATGACGCACAAGCCGATCAGCACGTCGGGGATCGCGTCGTAGCCGACGAGGGACGCCGCGAGCAGTGGTGTGCCGAACGCGTAGCCGCTGATGATCGCGACGGCGGCAGGGGTGCAGTCGCCCGCGACGACGCGCGAGCGCATCCAGCGCCCGGCCACCCAGGCCGCCACCACGGGAACGAGGATGATCGCGAACCAGAGAAGGTGGTAGCCGACGAAGAGCGCGTCGGACTCCATCAGCCTGCCGAAGTCTTCCTCGGACTCACCGTCCAGCAGTTCCAGTGGGACCTCCAGCAGGTCCCAAGCGCCCAGGAGCGCGATCGCGGGGATGATCCGCACCAGAAGCCGGTCTGTCCTGCTGCCGGCGATCGAGGGGAGACCCCGGCCGCGGAACCAGAGTTCGGTGGCACGCCGTTCGCGATCGTCGTCCATGAGAGTGCGGGGTGTTCCTTCCACCAGGAATGATCTTCCTGGCACATTGTCCACACCCGAAGCTGTTTCGCGTATATCCCGTCCGGCGATAGCTTCACTGCTTCGCGGAGTCTCCTGTCCACTCGCGCAATGCGTCGAATCGCTTGGTCACATCGCGGGCTCCGCGCACGAAATGGTGACCTAGATCCGTCAATATCAAAGCATTGTTGTCACGTCGGAACAGATTTCCGCCCAAAGTTTGTTCGATCCGTCGCAACTGCGCTTTGAGGGCGATCTGGGACATGCCGAGAGCGGGCGCGGCCTGTCGGAGTGTGCCCAGGTCAGCGGACGTGAGCACGATGGCCAGATGTCTCATCTCCAAGCGCATTGCCATAAAGTACGCCAGTGGCCGGTATGCGTCTGGAATTGCGACATCTGAGAGTGCTCGGCGCGATCGCGCGCGCGGGCAGCATCCGCCGCGCCGCCGCGGCGCTGCTTATCTCGCAACCCGCGTTGCTCGGTCAGTTGCAGCGCATCGAGGAGACGGTCGGCGGTCCGGTATTCGTGCGCAGCCGTGTAGGTGTCGAACCCACGGAACTCGGCTGCATTCTGATTGCCGAAGGTGGCCGGGTGGTCGACGAGTTCGACCGACTCGTCGCCGACACGCGCGCTCGCGCGAACGAGCAGCGCGCGCTGGGCGTCGGCGCGATGCGGGATTTGGACTCGACGACCCTCATCGCCACCGTCGCCGAGATGTTGCCCCTGCGCGAGACCTCGACCTGGCAACTCGACTCGCTGCGGGCGGGTTTCGACCTGCTGAGCGCGGGCGATCTCGATGTCGCGCTGGTGGTGCGCTTCCCGCACGGCGCGACCGCTCCCGACGGTGTGCGCCTGCTCGACGTCGTGGCGGTCGAGCCCGCGTTCGTCGGTCTCGTGGCGGACCATCCGCTCGCCGGGCTGACGGAGATCCCGCTGGCCGCGCTGGCCGACGCGTCCTGGGTGATCTCCGCGGCCGAGGACGACACCGGCAGGCTGGCGGCCTTCCACCGGGTGTGCGCCGACGCCGGGTTCACCCCTCGGATCAGGCACTACGTGGGGGACTGCGACATGGCCATCCCGCTGCTGCGTGCGGCCGGGTCGGCGGCGATCATGCATCCGCTGTGCCTGCCGCCCGGCGGCGTGGTGATCCGGCCCGTCGTGGGCAGCCCGCACTACCGGTCCATCACCGTCGCCTGGCGCGAAGGGTCCTCTGTGGACGGTCTGATCCCTGAGCTGTGCAGGCGGCTGGTCGAGACCTACCACCAGGAGGTCAGCCTGCGGCCGCACTACCGGCGCTGGTGGGAGGCGAACGTCGGCCCCCTGTCGGCGCACGCCCCGGAAGGCGCCAAGGCCACCATCTGCGCCGTGGGGGCGGCGCAGATGGTGGCGAGCAGGCCCGCTACTTGACGTTCTTGATCAGTACCTCCAGCGAGGGCGAGTCGCCCTTCGTGGCGGGTTCGCCGCCCGCGGAGTCCGGCGCGATGTCGGCGACCTTGTCGGCGACCGCGGCGCAGGTGGTCCGGCGTTCGGGGAGCTTGCCGTCGATCAGGTAGGCGTTGACGGCGTCGTCGACGCAGGCGTTCTTGCGCGCGCCGTAGTGGCCGTGGACACCGCTGTTCTGGACGGTGATCAGCGGCATGTCGAGCTTGTCGGCCGCGCTCGCCCCGCCGCGGTAGGCGGTCTGCGTGTCGCCATCGGCCTGCACGACCACGCCCGGCTGGTACCGGCGGTTCTTGATCTCGATCATCGGGTCGCGACCGGTGGCGAAGGCGCAGTTGTTGGGGGCGACGCTGCTGACCGCGTCGCCATAGGGTGTCTCCGCGGTGGCCTTGCGCATGTCG
>NZ_JBOHGC010000143.1:0-8284 GCF_050699995.1 Actinokineospora sp.
GCGGCCGGTGAACTCGTCGACGATCAGGACCTCGCCGTTGCGGACGATGTAGTCCTTGTCCTTCTTGTAGAGCTCCTTGACCTTCAGCGCGTTGTTCAGGTAGCCCACCAGTGGGGTGTTCGCGGCCTCGTAGAGGTTCTCGATGCCGAGCTGGTCCTCGACCAGCGACACGCCCTTCTCGGTGATGCCGACGGTGCGCTTGCGCTCGTCGACCTCGTAGTGGACGTCCTTCTTCAGCATCGGCGAGAGCCGCGCGAACTCCTGGTACCAGCGCGAGGACTGGTCGGCCGGGCCGGAGATGATCAGCGGCGTGCGGGCCTCGTCGATCAGGATGGAGTCGACCTCGTCGACCACGGCGAAGTGGTGGCCGCGCTGGACCATGTCGTCGAGGCTCCACGCCATGTTGTCGCGCAGGTAGTCGAAGCCGAACTCGTTGTTCGTGCCATAGGTGATGTCGCAGTTGTAGGCCTCGCGGCGCTCCGCCGGGGTCATGTCCGACAGGATCGCGCCGACGGTCAGGCCGAGGAAGCGGTGGATGCGTCCCATCCACTCCGCGTCACGCTTGACCAGGTAGTCGTTGACGGTGATGACGTGGACGCCCTCGCCCGCCAAGGCGTTGAGGTAGGACGGCAGCACGCAGGTCAGGGTCTTGCCCTCACCGGTGCGCATCTCGGCGACCTGGCCGAGGTGCAGTGCGGCGCCACCCATGAGCTGGACATCGAAGTGCCGCTGGCCCAGGACCCGCTTCGCACCCTCCCGCGCCACGGCGAACGCCTCGGGCAGCAGGTCGTCGAGGGTCTCGCCCTCGGCGTAGCGCTTGCGGAACTCCTCGGTCTTGCCGCGCAGCTCGTCGTCGGTCAGACCCGCGACGTCATCCTCGAGCGAGTTGATGTGCGCTGCGATGTTGCGCAGACGCTTGAGCATCTTGCCCTCGCCCGCGCGCAGAATTCGGGACAGCACCATCCGGTCGACCTCGCTAGCTGATAGTCGTGCGCCCGCTGCGGACGCTCCTGTACGTCATCGTAGGCAACCGACGCCGCAGCGTGCACCGACGCTTGTCGGCAGCGCGCAGGGTACCCGGCTCGGCTCCACCTCCGGACAAACGCCTCAACGCCCCCGATGGTTCCGTACTCCGGCCCCGGACACGCCGGTGCCCCGGAGCCGACACGCTCCGGGGCACCGATCGGTCGTGGGCGGGCCGGATCAGACCAGCTTGATCACGCCGTAGTCGAATCCCCTGCGGCGGTACACGACGCTGGGAGTTCCCGAGTCCGCGTCGGCGAAGAGGTAGAAGTCGTGTCCGACCAGTTCCATCTCGTAGAGGGCCTGGTCGACGGTCATGGGCTTGGCCGGGTGCTCCTTTTCCCGGACTACGCGCCCTGGCAGATTGTCGGCAGCCTGGTCCTCCCAGCGCTGCTGCTCGGGGAGTTCGGGCATCCCCTCGAATTCGGGCGCGTCCAGCACGGCGAGCTGCGCCGCTCGCCTGCCGTTGGTCTCGCGCGAGCCGTTCGCGACGGCGGATGTCGCCTCGGCGACCGAGGCGGGGCTGCGTCGCCCGTGGTGAACACGCCTGCGGTCGTGCGATCGGCGAAGCCGGTTCTCGAGTTTTGCCACGGCTTGGTCCAGCGCGGCGTAGAAGTCGCCCGCACATGCCTCGGCGCGAACCGCCGGGCCCTTGCCCTTGCCGGTGATCTCGACCCGCTGGCAGTTCTTCGACTGCCTGCGGTTGGGCTCATGGAACAGCTCCACGTCGAAGCGGATGACCTTGCGGTCGTACCGCTGCATTCGGGTCAGCTTGTCCTCGACGTGCACTCGGTAATGCTCCGGCACCTCGACGTTACGGCCCTTAACCACGATGTCCATACACGACCTCCCTCGCTGCTTGCGAGCCTTGGATCCGCCGAAACTGCGGCGCCGGTATGTCTGGATTCGACGTCCAGAGCGGGGGCGTGACCTGGGGAGAGAGATCTCCGGGAGGTTCAGCGCTCCACCGGCGCCAGGGTCATGGGCTGATCGCCTCCTCCCTGCGAACGGGAACGCTGATAGCGCTGAACGCTAGCTCGGGTTTCGGTTCTGCAACAGCCCCCGAGGCGGGGGACATCCGAGAGCGACCGAGAATCACGCCGTGCGACTGCCTCGCAGGTAGCCAAGGCCCTGCACCGCGACACGCCGCCGGACGGGTGGCTGGTGATTCACCCCGTTGGCGCAAACTGGCCCACTGAGCGGCGTAGAAGGTTGCTGCAAACGCCTGAAACGTGCGTACCTCCGATGGAGTCTCCGGTCGGTTCGCGTGACGCCTCATACATGGCCAACGGCTGTCGGCGCGGCTTGGTTCCCGGACCCAGGTTCACCCGTGTGGGTGTATTCGGTGGCTTAGACCGTGTCGGTGAAAGCGAGGATCGCGACCACCGGAATGTCCGCTTCGCCGAGTGCGCGCACGCAGGCGGCGGCTGTCGCACCGGTCGTGACCACGTCGTCGAGGAGGATCGTGGGGGTGCCGGGCGGAGGCGTGTTCCGCCGGATGACCGACACGGCACCGCGCAGGTTCGCGGTTCGCTGGCTTGGGGTGAGGCCGACCGAATCCCTGGTCCCGCTCACCCGGAGCGCGGGCGCGACGTGCGCGGGAATGCCCTGCCGCGCGAGTTCCCGAGCGGTGTGGTCCGCGGCTCGGAGCATGTGGTTGCCGCCCCTGCCCGCCGCCGCTGCGGCTCTGGACGGCGCCGGGATCAGCCAGACATCGTCGGCCCACGCCGGGGCTTGCTCCGCAAGTCGAATGAGGCCGTCGGCGAGGCCGCCGCCCAGGATGGGAGCGAGTTCGCGTCGGTTGTCCTTGTAGGCGAGGACGAGCCTACGCGCCGGGCCCGCGTAGGGGGCCAGGGCGTAGGCGGGGGTGGTGAGCGAGCTTCGCTCCACCGATCTCAGGGTGGTGGTCGTGCGGGCGCAGTGGTGGCACCAGCGGGTGTCGGGGGCGTCGCAGCCCGCGCAGCGCCTCGGGAGGATCAGGTCCAGAAAGGTCATGGACTGACGATCGCCCGCGGCACCGACAGCAGGCTCCCGTTGTCCACAAGGCCTGTGGACAACTGGATGCGGCTCAGCCTGGGAAGAAGGGCTGCGAGCCGGGGCCCTGACTGTGCTGGTGGGCCTGCCAGACCTTCCCGGCCTCCTGGGTCGACCACATGCCGGAGCCGTCGGTCACCACGGCCGGTCTGCTCGGTGCGGCGGTGATCGCGGTGACGGGCAGGGTCAGGGTGGAGCTGTTGTACGGGTTCACCGTCAGGCCGTCGATGGGCAGGCTCGCCACGGGCATGGTGTTCGACTCCGTGGCGACGATCAGCGCCACCTTGTTGAGCCAGTCGAGGCTGATGACCTCTTTGACCTTGCCGCCCTGCAGGGTGCGCGGGAGGCGGATCGCCACCGCGTCGTTGGTGCGGACCACCGAGGCGACCTTGACCTCGCCGTTGACCACCGCCGCCACCCGGACGCCGTCTCGGGACAGGCGGAGCTGGGTGATGGTGCCGCCGTCGGCCGTCAGCTCCGAGGCGTCCACGGAAAGGTCTTCCCAGGTGCCTTCGGAGGTTCGCACGGCCCGCACGACCACGGTCCCGTCCAGCACCGTCCAGACCTCGCCGCCGCCATTGGCGTCACCGAGCAGCCAGGTGGGGCGGGTGAGGGTGGCGGCGGGTGGGAGGCCGATTTCCGGGAGTTCGGCGTTGATCTTGCCGATGCGCAGGCCCATGCCATTGGGGGTGCGGTGCACCACCGCGAGCTGGCTGCCGTCGAGGGACTGGGCGGCGCTGACGATGTCGTACGCGCCCGCGCCCGCGGGGCCCTCGATGGGTTTGCCGTCGCGCATCGAGCGGATCGTGCGACCGGCGACCACCAAGCCCAGCAAGTCCGCTTTCGGGTTGGCCAGGACGTCGTACGAGCCCACGTCGGCTGGTCGCCAGTCGCCGTGTTGGGGAACCAGTTCGCGGCCTTCGGTGGTGAGCCGGAGCGGGCTGGTGGTGACCTCGGAGACCGACTTGACGATCTGGGCCGCCATCCGCTGGCGGTCCTCGATCGACTTGTCGACCTGGGTCAGGTTGATCAGGATCGCGCCGTCGTTCTCGCGGACGACGTTGGTGCGCAGGTCCACGCCTTCCAGCTGACTTCGGACCGCGCCCTTGAGGGAGTCTGACGGGCCCGCCAGGAGCAGGCGCATCACCCGGCCCTCGATGCCCTCGCTCGGCTCGATCTCAACGTAGCGGGGGTCGGAGACCATGACCCGCTGCTCCGGGTCGAAGTACTGCAGGTTGACCCGGCGGTAGGCGGCGTCGAACTTGGTCTGCTCGATGAGCAGGACGTCCGGCGGGGTCGAGATGCGCCACTGGCCGTCCGGCTGGCGGCGCACGACGATGCGGTATTCGACCGGCTGGACGCCCGGGTAGAACGCGCGGTCGGCCTTGAGCCTGCCGATCTGGGTCGCCGTCAGCATGACGACCTTTTCCTCAGGGTCGGAGCCCTGGGCGGGCCGGGTGTCCTGGATCGGCGCGGGCGGGGTCTTGAAGCCGTCCTGCAGGATCGTCGGCTCCGGGATGCGCGGCCAGTGCTGCTTGGCCTCGTCGGTGAGATAGGTGCGGGCCGCGTCCGGGGTGCCCGCGCGGAACACGAACTCCTGCACCAGCGACAGCGGGTCGAGGTCCGGTGTCGGCTTGCGGACCACCCGCTCCTGCGGTCCGGGGGCGTCGAGGACGACCTTCGGCGGGGTGCGGTCGGGGATGTTGGCGCAGCCGGTGAGCAGGCTCGCGAACACCATGATGACCACGAGCAGGCGGTTCACGGCGACACCTCCTCCGGCACGCTCTGCGGCTGCGGCGCGGCGGTCGACGACTCGACCGGGGGCAGCGGCAGGGGACTGTCCGAATACTCCTCGTCTTGGCGTCGGGGCAGTGTGAGCCGGAAGCAGGCTCCCTCCCCCGGCTCGCCCCACGCGTCGAGGCCGCCGCCGTGCAGGCGCGCGTCCTCCAAGCTGATCGCCAGGCCCAGACCGGTGCCGCCGGTGTGCCGGTTACGTGAGGGGTCGGCCCGCCAGAAGCGGTTGAAGACCAGTTCGGCCTCGCCGGCGCGCAGGCCGACGCCGTGATCGCGGACCGTGATGGCGACAGCGTCGTCGTCGGCGGCCAGGCACAGCTCGACCGGCCTGCCCTCGCCGTGGTCGATCGCGTTCGCCAGCAGGTTGCGCACGATGCGCTCGACCCGGCGCGGCTCGACCTCGGCGACGACCTCGTCGTCGGGCAGGTCGATGACCACCTCGGAGCCGGAGCGGCGGGCGATGACCCGGACGGACTCCACCGCGCGGCGGGCGATGGCGCGCATGTCGGAGTACTCGGACACAAGTTCCTCGACGCCCGCGTCGAGTCGGGAGATCTCGAGGAGGTCGGCGAGGAGGGTCTCGAACCGGTCCAGTTCGTCGACGAGCAGCTCGGTCGAGCGGGCCAGGCCCGCCGGGAACTGCTTGCGCGAAGCGTGCAGGACGTCGGCGGCCATGCGGACGGTCGTCAGCGGGGTGCGCAGCTCGTGCGAGACGTCGGAGGTGAAGCGGCGCTGCAGCTGGCCGAACTCCTCGAGCTGGCGGATCTGCCGCTCGATGCTCTCGGCCATCTCGTTGTAGGACTGGGCCAGCCGGGCGACGTCGTCCTCCCCGGCCACGACCATGCGCTCGTCCAGCTCACCGTCGGCGAACCGCTCGGCGGCGCGAGCGGCGCGGCGGACCGGGAGCACGACCTGGCGGGTGACCAGGTTGGTGATGCCCGCGAGCAGCAGCATCAGGACCATGCCGCCGACCAGCAGGGTGCTCTGCACGACGCCGATCGTGCGCTGCTCGGCGGTCAGCGGGTAGAGCATGTAGAGCTGGACCGCCGGTGACGCGGTGGTGACCGGGGCGCCGACCATCAGGAACGTGACCCGCTCACCGCCGCGGTCGACGGTGTAGATCTGCGAGACGGTGTTGTTGTTGCTCGACAGCACGAACTCGCGCAGCGACTTCGGCACGTCCTCATACGGCCCGGCCACGTCGATGTCGGTCGCGGTCGAGCCGATCGAGTCGCTGACCAGCACCGGCTCGAACGCGCCCGCCGACCCCGACGGTGACTGCTGGTCGGGTGAGGCGGTGGTGAGCTTGTTGAGCGCGCCCTTGAGCCGGTTGGTGACGTCCGAGGTGGCGCTGATGCCGACGAGTTCCCGCTCGGCGACCTGCACGGCCGCCCGGGTCTGCTCGGCCGCGGCCGTCTCCTTGGCGCCGACGAGCCGCTCGGTGATCTGGCTCTGCAACACCATGCCAAGGACGAACACGACAGCCGAGCCCAGCGCCAGCGTGCTGACCACGACCCGCAGCTGCAGCGACCGGCGCCACAGGTCGCCGAACGCGGCGGAGCGGCGCCTGCCCGTCGCGACGAGCCTGGTCGCCGCGACGACGAGCGCGCGCAGCTGCCGGGTGAGGAACGCGCTCAACTCAGCTCTCTCACGGAGGGCCCGCCTTGTAGCCCACACCTCGGACCGTCAGCACGACCTCGGGGTGCTCCGGGTCGCGCTCGACCTTGGAGCGCAGGCGCTGGACGTGCACGTTGACCAGGCGCGTGTCGGCGGCGTGGCGGTAGCCCCACACCTGCTCGAGCAGCACCTCACGGGTGAACACCTGCCGCGGCTTGCGGGCGAGGGCGACCAGCAGGTCGAACTCCAGCGGGGTGAGCTGGATGGCCTTGCCGTCGCGCAGGACCTCGTGGCCGGGCACGTCGATGGTCAGATCGCCGATGCCGAGGGTCTCGGCGGGCTCGGACTCGGTGCGGCGCAGCCGGGCGCGCACGCGGGCGACGAGCTCCTTGGGCTTGAACGGCTTGACGACGTAGTCGTCGGCGCCGGACTCCAGCCCGAGGACGATGTCGACGGTGTCGCTCTTGGCGGTCAGCATGACGATCGGCACGCCCGACTCGCCGCGGATCGCCTTGCACACGTCGATCCCGTTCATGCCCGGAAGCATCAGGTCGAGCAG
This sequence comes from Actinokineospora sp., assembly GCF_050699995.1. Taxonomy (GTDB): domain Bacteria; phylum Actinomycetota; class Actinomycetes; order Mycobacteriales; family Pseudonocardiaceae; genus Actinokineospora. The sequence goes on from NZ_JBOHGC010000143.1 coordinate 7,028, forward strand.
CACCAGGTCGGGTTTGAGCTCACGCAGCGCGGGCAACGCACGGGAACCGTCGGCCACCACGGCGGTGTCGAAGCCCTCGCCGCGCAGCACGATGGTGAGCATCTCGGCCAGAGCCGGGTCGTCGTCCACTACCAGCACACGTGCCTTCATGTGCACATCGTCGCATTGCGCGCGGTCAGCGCGTGGATCAGGGCTCAAGCAGGGTGGCGGCGAGGGCGGCGAAGTCGGTGTCGGCGGTCCCGTCGAGGACGTGCCACGGGGAGAGCCAGCCCTTCGCGGCCAACCCGTCGTAGACCGCGGCGCAGCGCGCCTGGAGCCCGCCGTCGGCCTCCCACTTGTCCCGCGCGCGGGCCTCGGTCTTCTCCCGGTGCTCGGCGCGGGCGACCGCGAGTTCGGCCGGAACGCGGAGCAGAAGCTGCGCGTGCGGCGCGGGAAGGGCGAACCGGTCGACCTCCAGGGCCCGGACCCACTCGACGAACTCGCCGTCGGCGTCCTCGTGCAGGCGGGCGGCGCCGTAGGCCGCGTTGGAGGCGATGTAGCGGTCGAGGAGCAGGACGTCGGAGGTGTCGATGGCGAACTGGAGGTCGGCGGCGGCGCCCTGGCGGTCCAGGGCGTAGAGGACGGCGGTGCCGTAGACGGACTCGCCGAGCTTGCCGAGCCTGCCGTGGAGGCCGTCGAGGACGAGGTCCGCGGTCACGGACTTGCCGTAGCGGGGGAACGCCTTGGTGATGACCTTGGCCCCGCGCTCGGTGAGAGCGGCGGTCAGCTTCTCGGCCAACGTGCGCTTGCCCGCGCCGTCCAGCCCCTCGATGACGATCAGTCGACCCACGCCGGAAACCCTACGTGGGCTGCGGTGTCTCGATCGTGCCAGCCCCGCTGTTGCCACCATTGGGCAGCGCGAAGCCCGAAGGGTGACCGTCCGGACACGCTTCGGGCTCACTTCTTCGGCTCTCTAAGCCTCCGCAAGAACGGTTTTACCACGCTGAACCTGGACGCCGGTGGACGAGACGTTCCCCGTACCCCATTCGTGGAATGTCCCCTCCACCGGCGTCATCCGCCCGCGGGCGGCAGGTGCTCTGGCCCACCCCTCGCTCAGGCCAGAACTTTGCATGATCGCTACGGCGGCCCGCCGCGTTACATGTCTGCCAAACTTTCTTCCGGATAGACGCCGGCCCCGGCACGCGGGTTGCGTGCCGGGGCCGGGGAAACGCCGGGACTTCAGTAGCGGTAGTGCTCCGACTTGAACGGGCCCTCGAC
>NZ_JBOHGC010000144.1:0-18547 GCF_050699995.1 Actinokineospora sp.
AATCAGACGACTCTGGGCCACCCTCGCCCGACCAACCCACCCCGAAATACACACCGAACACTGGTCACACTGGCGCAGACTCCACCAAACCAGAGCCCGCCGAAGCCACTACCAGCGACAACGCATCAAGCATGACACATTGCGGCTGTAGTACTAACCCGGCCGAGGTGGCTCAGAAGCCGCGCCAGCCGGTTCCGCAGCCCAATCCGCCGACGGTCGAGCAGGCCGGGCAGATCCTCGCCGCGGCGTGGGAGCAGGACGAGGACTGGGGCACGTTGGTATGGCTGGTGATGGTGACCGGCTTACGCCGCGCCGAGGTTCTCGGATTGCGTTGGAGCCACTTCGACCTCAAGGGCCGGACTCTCAAGGTCCAGCGGAACTACCTCCGAGCCCGCGGTAAGTCCTACGAGAAGTCGACCAAGACCCACCAGGAGCGCAGGATCTCACTCGACGCCGAGACGGTCGAGGTGCTGAAGGAACACCGTCAGCGGTACGAGCAGATAGCCAAATCGGTCGAGATCAAGCCGCACGACGACGCATACCTGTTCTCCCACGAGCCCAGCCGAGACCGTCCTTACCACCCCGATGCCGTGAGCCACCGCTATGCCAACATGTGCGCGGCCATCGGCATCGACTCTCACCTACACGCCCTGCGGCACTATTCGGCAACCGAGCTGATCACAGCAGGTGTCGACCTGCGAACGGTCGCGGGACGCCTTGGTCACGGTGGAGGTGGAGCCACCACGCTCCGCGTATACGCGGCATGGGTGGGTGAGTCCGATCGCAACGCCGCGGACATCCTCGGAAGTCGAATCACCCGACCGAGTCGTCCCGGCCGCGAGCAGCTTTGATGTGATCGGCGGTCCGGGAATGTGGCCCAGGACGCCGGGCTGCATCCCACGTCCTGGGCCTGCATCGGGTGGAGTCCCAGACGCGTTCTTAGGCTACGCCTGCGCGCTTTCGGGGCGCGGTGCGTGTATGGCACGTTGCCGAGAAGCCGCACGTCGTACGCTCGGTGGTGATCTCCACAACGGGAGGAACGCCGTGCCGACAGTCAACCGCCCTACCGACGGGTCGAATCTTGGCGACGTGATCAAGACCTACATGCGTGCTCACGATGTCGCAACGCACGGCGAGATGGCCGTGGTCCTTGGCGTTGACCGCACGTTGGTGTCGAAGTACGTCAGTGGCGCGCGCAAGTGCCACGACGTGACGCAGCTGCGCCGGTTCGCGGCGGCGATGGATCTTTCGCCGTCGACCTTTGGCCTGATGGACGAGCCGGACGAGGCGGCCGCTGACGACGGCCTGGCTAGTGACGTAAACGAGCGGTGGAAGGCGACCCGGCAGGTGCTCAACCGCAACCGCCACGCGCTGTCCAAGGCCGCCGCCGATCTCTACTGGGATCCGATCCGTATCGAGGGGACGACCTGCATCACGGTCCCCGGTTGGATGCCCGAACAGCCCGTCGACCTCAACGCCATCGAGCTGTCGTGGGTCGGCGAGTCCGCGCCGCCGCCGCAGATCACCGGAACGGCACCCGAGGCGACCAGGTACCGCGGCCAGGGTCAGGACGGGCAGCCGTACAACCGTTACAGCCAGGCGATCCGCGCACTCGCGAAGCCGAGCCTGTTCGAGAACCGCGGTTCGTACCGCCTGCTTGGCCTCAGCTGGGATCCGTCGGGCGGGCACATGCGGTTCGGGTACACCACCTATTTCGACATGATCGACACGTGCGAGGTCATGGCGCACGAGATCGCCGCGGCGTGGGCCAGCCGGAAGGACCTTGACGAGAAGGTCACGCTCGACGCTCTCCCGTTCCGGCAGCACGTAGGCGATCTGTTCGACTTCCAGCGACGGACGATCCTGCCGAGTGTCAACACTCTCACGATTCGCCGAGCGCCCGAGGGTGACTCGTTCTTCTTGCATCGCAGGGGAAGCGCGCACGTTGCCGTGGCGGGCGGAACGTCTCACGTGATCCCGGCGGGTGTGTTCCAGCCGTCGGGTATCGCGCCGTGGAACATGGCCGGGGACTTCGATATCTGGCGCAGCATCCTGCGCGAGTACTCGGAGGAGATGCTCGGCAACCCGGAGCACGACGGCAGTAGCGGCGCTCCGATCGACTACTACGCCGAGGAGCCCTTCCGCACTCTGAACGAAGGTCGCCGCGCGGGCAAGGTCCGGCCGTGGTGTCTCGGTGTCGGCATCGATCCTCTCGTGCCCGCTGGCGAGATTCTGACCGTGACCGTGATCGAGTCCGACGTGTTCGATGTGGCGTTCAAAGGCATGGTCTCGCGCAATGCCGAGGGTGACCTTTAACCGTCCGACGAGGGCTCAGTGGGCATCGCGTGGAATCGGCGCAACGTTCGGAAGGTGCAGACCGACGAACCACTCGCGAGTGCCGCGGCCGCGTGTATCGCGCTGACGTGGAAGCATCGAGCCCTGATCCTGGGCGAGTAGGGAGCGCGGCGTGCGGGTGTTGGTTACAGGTGCCGGTGGATACGTCGGCCGGGCGACCGTCGCCGCCTTGCGGAAGGCCGGGCACACGCCGGTGGCGCTCGTGCACCAGGCCGTCGAGCCCGACGAGGTCGAGACGCACGTCGGCGACGTTCTCGTGCCCGAATCGCTGCTTGCGCCGCTGGACCAGGTCGACGCCGTCGTGCACCTGGCGGGCATGACCCGCGCCCGCGAGTCCTGGCAGGAGCCCGCCCGGTTCTTTCAGGTCAACGCAGCCGGAACCGCGAACCTGTTGGCAGCCATGGCCGCGCGTGGAGTCGGCCGCCTGGTCCTGGCGTCGACCGGCGCGATCTACGGATCCCCGGAGACGCAGCCGATGAACGAGGACCTAGCCGATGACATCCCGCACCCGTACGCCGCGAGCAAGCGGGCCGCCGAGTTGGCCGTCGAGTGGCAGGCCCGCAGCGGCGCGGTGGGCGCGGTGATCGTGCGGCTGTTCAACGTCGCCGGCGGAGTCGACCCCGACCCGACCCGGCTCGTCCCGCGCGTGCTCGCCGCCGCGGCAGGGGCGTCGTCGAGCCTGAAGGTCAATGGCGACGGATCGGCCGTTCGCGACCTCCTGCACGTCGACGACGCCGCCGCCGCGTTCGTCGCGGCCGTCGAGCATGTGCCGCCGATTGGCGAGGTCAGGCGCTACAACATCGGCAGCGGGATGGGGTCGAGCGTCATGGATGTGGTGGCCGCAGCCGAGCGTGTGACAGGACGTCACATCCCCCTGGTGTATCGTCCGCCCGCCGCCGAGCCGCCGACACTCGTTGCCGATCCCGCGCGGGCCGAGGCCGAGCTGAATTGGAAGCCAGCGCGATCGACGCTCGACGAGATCCTCGCCGACGCGTGGCAGGCGGTGAGCCGAGCATGACCGACTCGCCGCCGGACCCGTCCGCCGAGTGGTGGACGACGTCGGATGTAGCCGCCTACCTGGGCGTCCGGGTCTCGACGATCAGTTCCTACCGTAACCGGGGCCAGATGCCCGAGCCCGATCACAAGCTCGGTCGTACACAGCTTTGGCGACCCCAGACGATCATGAACTGGAAGGGCGCGCGGCCCGGTAGCGGCAACTGGCGCTGATACTCCGTTCGGTGTGTTTCTAGTGCCTTGATCGCACAATACAAACTCAGCATGTATTGTCTGGATGTGTTGCCGCGTGACAGATCGTCACGAATCAGTGGCTTGTTTGCCGGGAGTGTTGGTGTTGTCAGCGAACCGGCCGACTGTCCACAACGACATGACGTGACCGCACCGCTGGCGACCCAGGAGCGACGAGTGGGGCTGCATCCCCGCTCTCGCAACACATCCACCCATGGAGTCCCAGATGCGTACGAACGCAGCAAGGACCGGCGAACCGGTCGAAGAAGATCTCAACAGCATGGGCAACCGGCGCGACTCGCTCAGGGCCGCCGCTCTGGCGAACGCGATGCGTAAGCGCCTCAAGGGAGTGCCGAGTTACTCGGTGCCCGAGGCCGCCGCGCTGCTCAGCATTTCGCAGGAGTTCCTGTACAGGCTGATCCAGGCCGACGGATTCCCCGCGGTCGTAATGCGACTTGGCCGTACGAAGGGCCGGTACGTCATCCCCGCAAGCGCCATCGAGCGGCTGCTCGAGGAGGCGGACGACGCGTCCACCTGCGTTGACGCCGCCGAGTGGACCGCCGCCCAGCGTTTTGCCGGTGGTGTGGCATGAGCGCGCAGGGAACGTTGAAGGCGTGCGGCGTTGGCATGGTCGTAGGTGCGGCCGGTTTGGTCGCGATGGACACGCCGCAGTGGGCTGACGGTGTCCGCTTCGGTGCCTGGGCTGTTGCCGCTGGCGCCGCGTTGGTCGTCGGTGCACTTGTCGGACAGACAAAGATCATCCGGGCTCGACTGCTGGCGCTCACCGCGTTCATTGCGGCGGTGGGGTTCTGGCTCGGTTCGGACGTGGTGCCCACGAGCACGGTCGGTCTCAACCTGCGCGTCGTGCTGTCGATCGGCGGAGTCCTCGCCGCGGTCGCGGTTGCCGTGTCGTGGTGGTACTCGCATCGTGGGTCGGCGCAGGTGGTGAACCGGTGGTCGCGTAAGTCGCGTCGTAACACCGGTGTGGCGTCGCCGTGGGCGATCCTGCGCACCGCGTCGTGGTTCGCTGTTCGGCGGCGTGCGGCGGTGGTGCGGCCGTCGTTGCGTGAGGTGTCGTGGTGGCGCCGGTGGCGTACCCCGATCCGTGAGTTCGCTACCCCGGTGGCTCGTGTTGGGATTTTCCGGATTTGGTCGCTCGTCGAGGACGTCACTCTGCGGTTCGGTGGGCCGCGTACCGGTAAGACCGGCGAACTCGCGTGCCGGATTCTGGACGCGCCGGGTGCGGTGATTGCCACGTCGACCCGCACGGATTTGATCGATCTCACCGGCCCGGTGCGTGAGCGTGTCGGCCCGCTTCACGTGTTCAACCCGGCCGGGGTCGGCGAGCTGCCGTCGACGATCACCTTTAACCCGCTGGCCGGGTGCACCGATCCGGTGGTGGCGGCCGCTCGCGCCGCGGACCTGCTGTCCGGGGTGTCGGCGTCGGGCAGTGGGGACAGTGATCGGGAGTTCTGGGCGGGGCAGGCCCGCCGTGCCTTGGGCGCGTTGATGTTCGCCGCCGCCTTGGGTGAGCGGTCGATGCGCGATGTGCTGGCGTGGGTGGCTGACCCGGAGAACTCCGCCGCCGAGGTGACGCGGTACCTGCGGCGGCAGAAGGACCAGGCGTGGGAGTCCAACGCGTTGCAGTTCATGTCCACCAACGAACGCACCCGTTCGTCGATCACCACCACGATCATGCCCGCGCTCGACTGGATGACTGACGCGACTGCGGCGAAGGCCGCTGAGGGCGGCGGGTTCGACGTCGAGGCGCTGCTCGATGAGCGCGGCACTGTTTACATGTTGGGCGCGGAGGACGCCCGCACCGCGCCCCTGGTGACGGCCCTGACTGGGCACATCGCCCGGGAGGCCCGCAGGCTGGCCGGGTTTCAGCCCGGCGGCAGGCTCGACCCGCCGCTCACGCTCGCCCTGGACGAGGCCGCGCTGATCTGCCCGATCCCGTTGGACAACTGGACCGCCGACATGGGTGGGCGGGGTGTGCCGATCCACATCGCCGCGCAGTCCCGCGCGCAGCTGCGCGCCCGGTGGGGTGACACCGGGGCGGCGGCGATCATGAACAACTCCGCGACCGTGCTGATCTTCGGTGGTACCCGCGATTCGGACGACCTCAACGCCTATTCCACGTTGACCGGTGAGCGGGACGAGGACGTCGACACCATCGGCGCGGACGGCCGGGTGACGTCGACGACGAACCGGCGTGTCCCGGTCCTCTCGCCGGGGCAGATCGCGCAGTTGCCCGCCGGGAACGTGGTTGTGATCCGCCGGGGGATGGCCCCGGCGGTGGGCAAGGTCGAGATGGCGTGGAAGCGCCGCGACGTCAAGGACGCGCGTCGGGCCGCCCGGTGGATGGACCGCATCGAACGGTTCGAGTCGTGGCGCGACCGGGCGGCCGTGGCGTTCGCCCGGGTGATGGACACGGCCGGGGCGAGGGTCGACGAGGTCCGCGCCCGCCGCGCCGAGGCCCCGGCTGATGTGGAGACGGCGACCCGCAGCGAGGGGCCGTGGACCCGATGACCATCCACCTCACCACGTGTTGGGCCATCGGCCCTATCGGGTCCGGGCTCGATCACCGCGCCGGGTACCCGCACTGCCCGAGTCGGTTCGCCGCCGACCTCCTGCGCCGCCAGGCGCAGGACCCGGACCGGTGGCGGGTGGTGGCCCTGCCGTTCTCGTGCTGGACCGCCACCTGCACCGGGTGCGAGTGCCCGCTGGACCCGCACACCACCACCCAGCCGTGCCACTACCGCGACTGGCCGTTGCTCGCCCAGGCCGCCGCCCAGTGCGGTTGGCGGGTCGACGTCGCCACCGCCCGCGCCTGGTGCCCCGACTGTGCGCGTCGGGATACGGCCAGCGACGGGAGGTCGGCCCGATGAGCGCCGTCCCGCGTGTGTTGAACCTGGGTGCCGGGGTGCAGTCGACCACGCTGCTGCTCTTGGCCGCCGAGGGGCGGATTCCCCGGTTCGACGTGGCGATCATGGCGGACACCGGGTGGGAGCCCGCCGCCGTGTACGCGCACCTGGATCGGATCGAGCGGGAAGTCGCGGCCCCGGCCGGGATACCGATCCTGCGGGTGTCGGTGGGCAACATCCGCGCCGACGCCCTGGACCCGGGCAAGCGGTTCGCGTCGATGCCGCTGCACGTGCGCAACCCTGATGGTGGCAAGGGAATCGGCCGCCGCCAGTGCACCGCCGAGTACAAGATCCGCCCGATTCAGGAAGCGGTGCGCCGCCTGCTCGGTGCCCGGGACAAGGCCAACGGGCGACCCGATCGGGTTCCCCGCGGCCGCCATGTCAACAGCTCGATCGGTATCAGCCGTGATGAGTTCCACCGGGCCAAGGACTCCCGCGTGGGCTACTCGCGGCACGAGCACCCGCTGTTGTGGCTCGACGGTGCCGCCGACGGTCGCGAGGGGTGGCAGCGCTCGGACTGCGTGCGTTACCTGCGTAGCAACGGGTTCGGGTCCACCCCGAAATCGGCGTGCGTGGGCTGCCCGTTCCGCCGCAACGCCGGGTGGCGGCGCATGCGCGACACCGACACCACGAGTTGGGCCGACGCGGTCGCCTTCGACCACGCCATTCGGGCCGGGTACGCGCACGCCACCGCCAAAGGCACCGACCTGCCCGGCAACTTCTACCTGCACGAGTCGTGCCGCCCGCTCGGCGCCGCCCCGATCGATCACGTGACCCGACCCGAGTGGGGCTCCAGGCAAACCGACCTGTTGGACGCGATCGCCGACACCGAGGCCGGGCTCACCGACCCCGACGACGACCCGGACGCCGACATGGGCTGCTCCCCATTCGGCTGCCCCAACGACCAGACGGGAGGCGCAGCATGACCACCGACCACACCCACGCCGAGTACGCCAACACCAGCGCGGTCGCCGGTCTGGCCCGCGAGGTCGAGACCCTGCGCCGCGCGATCCGCAAGGCCGCACCCGTGCAGGACGCGCACGCCGTGCAGCTGCACAAACTCGCCGGGCAGCTCGACGAGTTGGCCCAGGCCACTGCGCGGAAAGGGCCTGCGGACAAGGTTGTGGCCCCGTCGTGGCTGAGTCTGCCCTCCGACGCGGACGCCGTGGCCGAGGTGCTCGACGAGCTGCTCACGTGGCTGTGCGCGGTGTACCTGCGTTACGCCGACGCCGCCGCGAGCTTGTCGGACTGCTGGCTGTGGCACCCGGAGGTGGTCGAGGAACTCGTGTGGTTGATGCACACGTGGATCGCCGCCTACGAGGACGAGAACGCCTCCGCCACGGCCGCGGGGGACTGGCACGACCGCTACCGGCCCGGTGTCGTACGGCGGATCAAGACCGCGATCGGGACGTGCTCGCTGGAGAACCACACCAGCCCGCAGCCCGCGCCGAGGGTGCCGTTGGTTGAGGCCGCCGAAGCGATCGTCACCTGGTGGGGCACCGCCCGCACCGCACCCGCGCCTGAACCCACCGATGCCCACCTGGCCGCGGCCACGCCCGCGCCGAGCACCTGGGGGAACCGCCGATGAGCACCGACACCGACCGCGACCCCGAGCCCTTGGCCGTGGTGATCGAGCGCGTCGTCGACGCCCTCACCCGCGCCCACGCGCCGACCACTGACACCGAACAGCCCGCGATGAGCACCAACGAGAACCGCCGCACCGATCAGGCAGGGGACGAGAAATGAAGAACGTGATGACCTGGGTGGGCGGTCTGTCGCCCGCGGTCTGGGTATGGGCGGTCGGGTCCATTGTGGCCGGATTGCTGCTGTTGCCGGCTGTTCGGGTCGCGGTCCGGCTTGTCCGGGAGTGGCGTGCCAAGCGTGAGGACAGGGACGAGACCCCGTCCGGGTCCGGCCTGTACTACCTGGGTGCGGCTATGGCGCTGGGGTTTAGCGCTGACACGTCCTGGCGGTTCTTCCGTGACGTGGTGGGGATCGAGTCCGTGCCTGAGCGGATCTTCCTGTTCGCCGTCATCGAGGTGTTGCTGCTCGCGGCCGGGTTCGCGATGCACGCCAGCGTCAAGAACCATGGCGTGCCAGATCACGGGTCGCGGGTGTTCATGTGGGTGTTGGCCTCGTTCAGCGCGTTCACCGCGTTTCAGGTCTCGGACTTCGGCCCGGCCGTGGCCCGGGTCGGACTGGGGCCGGTCGTGGGGATCTGGGCGCTGCACCGGGCGTTGAAGATCGAGGTGCTTCGGGCCAACCCGGACAGGATGACCACGTGGGGCAAGCTCGTCGCCGAGCTGCGGGAACGGCTGCTCTCGCGGCTGGGTCTGGCCAACGATGGTCGCGACGCGATCATGCTGACTCGCGACCGGGCCGCGCGGCGGCTGGCGTGGCTGATCACCTCCCCGGAGGGCAGGTTCCCGAAGATCCGTCAGCGGCGGATCAACCGCGCGCTGCGCAGTTCCGACATCGCCCACGACCCGATGTCCCGTGCTCGGATGCTCGCTGAGCTGGCCGTGGTCAAGCACGTCGGCGAGCTGGCCACGCTCGACCAGGCGTCCCCCTGGGAGCCTGCCGCCGAGAGTGCAACCGCAACCGCACACCCGGACGTCCAGCCCGCCGTCCAGCCCGCCGCCCGATCGGCCGTTCAATCGGCCGTTCAGCCCGCCGTCCAATCGGCTGTCCAATCCGATGTCCAGTCGGCCGTCCGGCCGGGTGTTCAGGCCGACGTCCAGTTCGCGGCGGTCGCCGCCGAGCCCGCGACGGTCGAGCAGCCTGCGGTCGCGGCGCGCCCGCGTGTTCAGCCGGTCATGGTGCAGCCGTCCACCTCACCGGCCAAGGACCGGGCGCGGGCTGCCGCCCGCAGCCACCACCACCGCACCGGACACCTGCCCACCGTCACCGAACTCGTGAACACGGCCCAGGTCTCCCGAGGAACCGCCGGAACCGCCCTGCAAGAGCTTCGGGACAAGCCCGCCGATCTTCATCTAGTCGACGACGAGAACCAGCTCAGGAACTCCTCATGACGAACCTAGTTAAGCCACTCACCTTGAGCACGAAGAAGCCCAGCACATGTAGCCAGACCAGTTTTCAAGACAAGAACAAGGACCAGAGCAGTAGTACACACCTATGCATCACGATCCTGTGGTCGCGTCCGCTTGCGCGGCCTGCGGAAACGCCTGACGGCGTTTCGGGGCGGTGGTCGCCATGCTAACCATCTCAAGTGGACACTCCGCGTCGTATCTGACCGACGCGGTGGCGGCTGGCCGGGAGAACTACTACACGGGTGCGGTCGCCGCTGGCGAGCCGCCGGGCCGTTGGTTCGGCCGGGGTGCCGAGGCGCTCGGGTTGAGCGGGTTGGTGGACACCCAGGACATGACCGCGTTGTACGAGCGGTTCATCGACCCCCGCGACCCTGGGTTCAAGAACCCGACCCAGTGGGATGACGCGTCCACCCTTGGACACGCTGGACGCGCGTACCAGTCGGCAGAGGAGTTGTACGCCGCAGCGTTGGACGCCGAGCCGGACGGTGATGCCGAACGCCGCGAGGCGTTGCGGTTGGAGTCGGCTAAACGGGCGCGACGGAACGTGAGCTTTTTGGACGCCACGTTCAGTGTTCAGAAGTCGGTGACCGTTCTGCATACAGCGTTCGAGGCGCAGCAGGTCGCCGCTGAACGGTTGGCCGCCGCAGCGTCCACCGATGCGCAACGGTTGGACGCCGAAGCCGCCGCCCGCTCGTGGGCGGCGCACAGGCAGGCCGTCGAGGACGCCATCTGGGCCGGGAACCAGGCCGCGCTGGACTACCTGTCCGAGCGCGCCGGGTACTCCCGTGTCGGGCACCACGGCGGAGCCGCGGGTCGCTTCTCCGACGCTCACGATTGGGTCGTGGCGTCGTTCTTCCAGCACGACTCCCGCAACCACGACCCGCAGCTGCACATTCACAACGCGATCCTCAACCGGGTGCAGGGCGCTGACGGGCAGTGGCGGACTCTGGACGGGCGTGGTCTCTACGCGCACAGGGGCGCGGCCGCGGCGGTGGGGGAGCGCACCACCGAGGAACACCTGGCCCGTGCCCTCGGGGTGCGGTTCGCGGCCCGCCCGGACGGCAAGGCCCGCGAGGTCGTCGGCGTCGACCAGGCCGTGATGGACCTGTTCAGCTCCCGCCGCCGGGCGATCACGAAGAAGACCGCTGACCTGGTGACCGCGTTCGAGACCAAGTTCGGGCGCGAGCCGAACTCGCTGGAGCTGGACCGGTTGCAGCGCCAGGCCACCTTCGCCACCCGCAAGGCGAAGGCACACGACGGCGAGACCGTCGAGGCCCGGTTGGACCGGTGGGACCGGGAGTTGCGCGCCGAGGTCGCCGGGGGCCTGGCCGCGGTTGCCGACACCGTGTTGGACATCGCGGGCCAGGCCCCGCAGGCGCAGGCGTGGGCTCCGGCCGAGGTGATCGAGGCGGCGCTCGCCGCCGTGCAGGAGACCAAGGCCGCGTGGACCGCGCCGGACCTGACCCGCGCGATCAGCGACGCGCTGCCCGACCGGCTCGGTGATCTGTCCGGCGAGCAGGTGACCGCCCTGCTGGACGGGTTGACCGCGGAGGCGCTCGCCTTGGCGGTGCCGCTGGACACCCAGCGGCCGGGCGAGGTGGAGCTACCCGCCGAGCTGCGGTTGGCCAACGGCAGCTCGGTGTACGACGCACCGGGCCGCAAGCTCTACGCCACGCCCGAGCACATCCACACCGAGCGGACGTTGGTCGCCGCGGCCACCCGAGGCGGCGCCCCCGCCCTGGCCGCCGACACCGTCGACGGGTTCGTCAACGATCTCGCCGCCCGCCACGGGATCGAACTCGGTGTCGACCAGGCCGCCGCCGTGCGCGGCGTCCTCACCTCCGGTGCCGCCGTCGAATCCCTCGTCGGCCCCGCCGGCACCGGTAAGTCGTTCGTGGTCGGAGTGATCGCCAAGGCGTGGACCGACCCGTCCCTGTGGGACGGGCAGCACCGCCGGGTAGTCGGTCTCGCGACCAGCCAGATCGCCACCGAAGTCCTGGCCGGTGAGGGGCTGGAGGCCCGCAACATCGCGTCCTGGCTCGGTACCCAACGCCGCCTCGCGCAGGGGCGTCCGTTCGGCGACGACGCGTCGTGGCGGCTGCGCGCGGGGGACTTGGTCGTGATCGACGAGTCCGCCATGGCCGACACACCCGCCGTCGCGGAGATTCTCGACCACGTCGCCGCCGCGGGCGCCAAGCCGCTGCTCTCCGGTGATCACCGCCAGCTCGCCGCCGTCGGCGCGGCCGGGGCCATGGAGCTGATCGCCGCCGCGGGCACCAGCTACGAACTCACCGACGCCCGCCGATTCGTTGCCGACTGGGAGAAAGCCGCGTCCCTGCGGCTGCGCGCCGGGGACCAAACGGTGCTCGCCGAGTACCACCGCCACGGTCGCCTGATCGACGGCGGGACCGTCGCCGAGGCCGAGGCGTCCGCCGCCCGCGCCTGGCTCGCCGACACCCTCGACGGCAAGCAGTCGCTATTGATCGTCGACACCAACGAGCAGGCCGCGCGCCTGTCCGGGGAGATGCGCGCCGAACTCGTGCGGCTCGGTCGGGTCGCCGAACACGGTGTGCCCCTGGGGTTGCAAGGCACGTTCGCCGGGGTCGGCGACGTCGTGCAGGCCCGCCAGAACGCCTGGCATCTGATCGGCCACGACGGCAACGGCCGCGCCCCGCTCAATCGTGAGCTGTACACGGTGGTCGAGACCCGCCCCGACGGGTCCATGGTCGTCGACCGCCAGGGCGAGCGGATCACGCTGCCCGCCGGGTACGTCGCCGAACACGTCGCACTTGGCTACGCGTCCACCGTCAACGCCGACCAGGGCATGACGGTCTACACCAGCCACCCCGTGATCACGCCCGCGACCAGCGCCGAAGCCCAGTACGTGATGCTCACCCGTGGCGCATTCGGCAACACCGCGCACGTTGTCACCCGCAGTGTGCCCGCCGACGCGCCCGACGGTGCCGCCCTGCAAGCCGTGCACCGCACACCGGCCGCGGTGCTCGCGATGACGATGGAGGCCGCCAACCCGGCCAAGTCCGCCTTGGCCACAGCCGTCGAGTCCGCCGAAGCGATGGACTCCGTGCGGACCCCCGCGGAGCTGCTCGCCGACGCGATCGACCTGGCCACCGCCGGGCGCACCACGCGTTGGCTCGATGAACTCGCCGACGCGGGTCACCTCACCGTCAACGACCGGCAGCGCCTGGCCGCCGAGGACGCCGGTCCCACCCTGACCCGGTTGCTGCGCCGCGCCGAACTGGCCGGGCACGACCCCCGCCAGGTCCTGCACGACGCGGTCACCTGCCGCCCCCTTGCCGGTGCCCGCCAGCTGGCCAACGTGCTGCACCACCGCATCACCGACGCCGTCTCACTCGACTCGCGCGGCGACTCCTACGCCGAGTGGACACCCCAGGTCGACGACCCGCAGTGGCAGGCCTACCTGAACACGCTCGCCGCGCGAGCCGACGCTCGCCGCGACGAACTCGGCGCACACGTCGCCGTCGAGTGTCCACAATGGGCGATCGAGTCACTCGGTGAGCCGCCGACTGACGTCGACCTGCGCCCGGAATGGGTCCGCCGGGCCGGGATGATCGCCGCTCACCGCGAACTCACCGGGCACACCGATCCCGCCGAAGCGCTCGGCGTGGCCCCCAAGGCCGGGCAGGTCGACGCCTACGCCTCCTGGCGCGCGGCATGGCGCGCACTCGACCGGCCCGAGGTCGACCGCGACGAACTGGAGATGAGTGACGGCCAGCTCCACATGCGTATCCGCGCCTACCAACGCGAAACCGTGTGGGCGCCGAAGTACGTCGGCGAGGAACTCGCCGGCACCCGTCAGGCCGCGAACCAGCACCGCCAGACCAGCGCCATCCGCCGCGCCGAAGCCGAAGCCGCCGCCGATGAGGCCACCCGGCAGCAACTCGAAGCCGAAGCCGCCGAGGCACAGGCACTCGCCGACGTGCTCGACGGCAGGGCCGCCCTACTCGCCGACGCCGAAGACGCCCGCGGGACATGGCTTGCCCACACCGCGGCAACCCGCGCCGCCCACGACCGCGCAGCGGCCGAACTCCAAGCCCGCCGCGCCGCCGATGGGCGAGGCGACGAGCCGACCACCGCCGAGGAATGGCTAGCCGCGCACGCCGAGGCCACCGCCGCCGAGGACGTCGAGCGCGACGTCGTGGCCGAGACCGATCTCGTCGACGTCACCGCGCAGCGCGCCGAGGACCTAGCCGCCGTCGAACGCGAGCCGCACCCCGATGCCGCTGAGACCGCCGTCGAGGACGTGCGGGTCATCGCCGAGACTGAACCGCCGGTCGAGGAAGTCGACCATGTGCGTGTGCCGAGCGCGGACGAGACCGCCGAGACGATCGCCCGCGCTCAGCGGGCACTCGCCGAGATCAACGCCCGCCAGGAGGCCGAGCAGCAGCGCGCAGCCGACGAGGCCCGCGCCGAGCAACTCGCCCGGTGGGCAGCCGACGACGCCGCCCAGGCCGCCGCCGAGGAACTCGCCCGCGACGACGACGCACTCACCCGCGGCGGTGCGTGGTGAACGGTTCAGCCAGTAGGCGGGACGTCGATGGGTGGGACGCCGGAGCGGCGCCACGCCCAGTTGAGCGTGGTTACGATCGCCTCGATCCAGCCCGGCCGGCTTTCCAGCCAGGACGGCACCGGGCGGCGCATGGCCAGCTTCTCCGCGGCCAGGCATTCGTCAACGATGACTTCCTCGTAGGCAATCCCGGTCCGACTGGTCACCGGCGCGGCGGCCATGAACCAAGGCCCCGTCTCCGGGCGAACGCTGGCACCCGCCAGCCACCGGCACGTCATCACCACACCCGCGTTGCGCCAATCCGTCGGGTGCGCGTCCTGGTGGCGTTCCGCAGCCAGCCACACCCGCGCGAACTCCACCCGCGGCACCCGCAGGTTGCCCGCCGGGATCTTGTCGAAGTGCGAAGCCGTCAGCTCCATAACTCCGATGGTCGCACGAGGCACCGACACGAGCAGATCCGTTGCACGACCAGGGAAAGGGACACCCTCCCTGGCGGTCGGGAATTGGTCGGCCTTCGGCCGCGCAAAGCCCTTTTGACGCGACAAACGTAGCCACTCGCCTAATCGGGTGCACACAAGTCCGGCTACCACGGCGCGTCTCCCGGTAAAGGGCGCCCTTCGGGCGTCGCTGCGCGATGCGGCAAGCCGCCCCTTTGACCGCGAGCCTCTCTGCGCCGTGGTGGCCTGCGCCCGCGGTCAGGCCCCCGAGGGCGGGGGACCAGACCACCGGCCCAAAGGCCGCAGACCCAAAGCAAAAGCCCCCAGTCAGCACCGGAAGGACACCGAGATGACCCTCACCGCCGCCGTGATCGCACAGCCGAACGGGACTGCGCCCTTGGCGGCGACGCCCGCGCCCGGGCCAACCATGCCCGAGCTGTTCGAGACCTGGGAGAAGTGGAGCACCCACGACATGCTCACCCGCGCCGCGGCCATCGCCCACCGCGGCGGCGACACCGGCAAGGTCGCCCGGATCGAGAAGCTTATCGACCCACAGCCGGTCGCCGCCCTGGACGCTGTCGCCGCCAACTACGAGGCGTCGACCCTGCTGGCCGGGTGGCGCTGGCACGCCGTTCGCGCAGCCCGCGAAGCCGGGGCCACCTGGCGCGAGGTCGCCGCCGTCACCAACACCACCGCCGAGGCCGCCCGCGCCGAGTTCCTCGCCCACATCGAACGCGCCGAGCAGTACGGCCACCGCTACACCGACACCGCCCCTTACCGCGCCGTCCTCAACGACGACCACGACACCACCAGGAGCGCATGACATGGGAACCGTCTACTGCGGCCCGTACGCCGAGCAGATCGACGCCCCCGGCACGAAGGGTTCGCCGACCGCAAGATGCCCGACGGGGAATTCAGCAACGGCGAATGGTCCGACCGCTACCCGCACGACACGCACACCGCGTTCGTCGCCGCCTGTTCCTGCGGCTGGCACGGCACCCCCGAACACCCGCCCACCGACGCCGGTGAAGAAGCTGCGTACGACGAATGGCAGCGCGACCACCTCAACCCCATGGTTCGCGCCGAAGCCAGCCGCCACACAATCCCCGCCAACGTGCTGCTCCCGTTCCTCAACTCGCTCAGGAACGCCGCCACCAGCGACGCCGACGGAACCCTGTCCGATCACTCGCGCGGCGTGTTCTCCACGATCGACGCCGTCGAGGAACTTCTCGACCAGCTCGCTAGCGAAGGCCGCCGCAGTTCGAGGGTCGGGAGGTGAAACCCGATGGCCTGCACTCATTGGAGCTACTTCGTACTCGCTGGCATCGCCACTTGCCTTGACTGTGGACACCAATGGCACATCTGAGCAAGAGTCGACGTCGTCGCCGCACTGCTCGACTCGTTTGACTCGGACGCCGCGGTCAGGGACACTGGGAGAGCGCGAAAGCGCATTTTGCCTGGTCACTCTCTTGAGTGGCCAAGGGCCACCCTCCGGGGTGGCCCTTTTTGTTCCGAAAGGAAACACATGACCCGCTGCGTGATCATGGTCGATGCTGGCTACCTCTACGCAGCAGGAGGCCAACTCTGCTGTGGAACCCGCTCACGTGCGGACGTTGAACTTGCCCCTCAGACGGTACTGACGCGCCTTCAAGCGCGGGTTCGACTTGAGCTCGACGTGCCAGTGTTGCGCGCCTACTGGTACGACGCGGCTCGTGACGGGATCCGCACTGCGGAGCAGCGAACCATCGCGGCTATGGACGACGTCAAGCTGAGATTGGGCAGGCTCAACGGTCAGAACCAGCAGAAGGGCGTCGACGCCCTGATCTACCGAGACATGATCACCCTCGCTCAGCATGGTGCCGTGTCCGACGTAGTTCTCATCAGCGGCGACGAGGACCTGCATGAAGGCGTCCGAAGCGTCCAAGACTACGGCGTTCGAGTCACGCTGGTCGGTATCGAGGCCGTGAGCGGCCACAACCAGTCCGAAGAACTCGTCTACGAGGCCGATCGCCTGTGGACTTTCGGCAAGGCCGAGCTGGCCGCCGCGTTCACCAGGCGTACGCCGAACACGCCCGAACTCAGTCCAGAAGAGGTCGCCGTGATCGCCCACGCCGCGCGGGCGGCGGCGGTCGCCTTCGCCACCTCTTGGAAGGCCGAGGCAGGAGAAACCGAACTACAAGAGCTCATGGCAGACCGCCCACGAATCCCCAGGCCCATCGACGTCGAGCTGATCACCGCGGTCGAACAAGACATCGGGCGCACGTTGCACGACCAGAAGGACCTCAAGAAGGAACTGCGCGCGGCATGGTGGGGGGTCATGGGCGGTGGTGCAGTGCTGTTAGCTGCCCGCTCGACCCTCACGGTGTCGGCCGAGACCGAATCTCAATGACTGCGGAGATGACTGCAAACAGCAGCCAGATGACTGCAAGGCAGACAGACAAAGCAGCCCCTAGGTTGCTCTGACCAGCAGATTCCATACTGCTCGGGCCATATCCGGGGACTCATAATCCCTTGGCCGTGGGTTCGAGCCCCACCCGCCCCACCATCTTCACCATTGTGCAAACCGGATCCTTGGGCTCGTCGTCGGATTCCCGAGCGCCCTGGGCATGATCGTCTGCCGCCGCGCGCGGTTGTGGGATGCGGAAGATCGGGATGACCTGGTTTGGTCCAGTGATCTTGACTTCGGCGACGCGGCCATCGATGAGCGCCTTGGTCTGGGCGGGGTGGGCGCGGTCGATGATCTTGTCGATGTGGGCGACGAACTCAAGGGTCAGGCTCGCGGAGTTCGCGTTGGTCTCGTCGTTGTCAGATGCGAGCGTTGGTGAAGGTGCTCGCTGGCTGTCTCCGTCCACTCAGTCCGGCCTTGAGTACGAGCCGCGACGGCGTACCCTGATGTGAGTTGGATCACATATGTCCGCCGTGGCCGTGCTCGGTGTGATCCGGCCTCGATTCATCAAAAGCGCGGCCAACCACCCCACGAGGAGGTGGCCGATGCTCGTGTCGACCGCTCATTTCGCTGAGGAGAAGGCGCCCTGCGGCAAGCTGCACGACGGGATGCGGCACCAGGAGAACGACGACGAGGGCCTGAGCATCGACGATCTGCGGTACTCGTGCGGTTGCCGCCGGATCCGCCACGTCTATCACGACGGCAGCATCCGCATGAAGGTCGTCCGGCACGACGGAAAGGTCCTCCGCGACGAGCACAGCTCCGACCACGAGGCCTGAGCGATGGGGGCATTCCACAATGTCGTGATCGTCGGCGGCGGTGGTGCGGGCCTGCGCGCGGCCATCGCCATCGCGCAGGCCAACCCCCGGCTGAGCGTGGCGGTCGTGTCGAAGGTCTACCCGATGCGCAGCCACACCGTGTCCGCGGAGGGCGGGGCGGCCGGAGTCGCAGGCGACGACGACTCGTTCGACGAGCACATCTACGACACGGTCTCCGGGAGCGACTGGCTGTGCGACCAGGACGCGGTCGAGGCGTTCGTCGTCGAGGCCCGTCGCGAGCTTCTGCAGCTGGAGCATTGGGGTTGCCCCTGGAGCCGCACGCGCGACGGGCGGATCGCCGTTCGGGCGTTCGGCGGGATGAAGAAGAAGCGCACCTGGTTCGCCGCCGACAAGACGGGCTTTCACCTGCTGCACACGCTGTTCCAGACGGCCCTTTCCTACTCCGGCCTCGTGCGCTACGACGAGTGGTTCGTCACCAGGCTGCTGGTGGACGACGGCCGGGTCCGGGGATTGGTCGCCATCGAGCTGACCACCGGGGCGATGGAGACCATCGTCGCCGACGCGGTGATCGTCTGCACCGGCGGTTGTGGCCGGGTGTTCCCGTTCACCACCAACGCCAACATCAAGACCGGCGACGGGATGGCGCTGGCCTATCGGGCGGGCGCGCCGCTCAAGGACATGGAGTTCGTCCAGTATCACCCAACCGGCCTGCCGTTCACCGGCATCCTGATCACCGAAGCCGCCCGCGCGGAGGGCGGTTGG
>NZ_JBOHGC010000145.1:0-21048 GCF_050699995.1 Actinokineospora sp.
GTCCCGCCACCAGGCAGGACGGCGCGGGCTCGGCTCACCAGCCCAGCGGGACCACCTCCGCGGCCGAGGTCCACGAGCCTCGGTTGCCCGCCTCGGTCAGCGCGCGCAGTCGGACGTAGCGGGCCGCCGTGGGCCAGCAGCGCACGGTCTTCGACGTCGCGTCGTCGGCGAAAGTGCCCGCGGCCAGCGGGCTGCCCCAGGTCGTGCCATCCGGGCTCGCGTAGACCTCGTACCGCCCGATCCGACCGTTGGCGCCGCCGTCCTGGCGGGGCACGTAGGTCAGGCCGGTCACCGTGCGGGACGTGCCCAGGTCCAGAACGATCTCGTGGGGCAGCGGGTCCGAGCCGCCGCTCCACTTGGTGTGCCAGATCGTGGTGGGCCTGCGGTCGACGGCGTTGGCGGCCGCGCCGTTCTCGCCGACCGTTTCCTGGCTGGAGTACGAGCGCACGACCGCCGACAGCGGACCCGAGCCCATCACCGGATCGCTCGTGGTTTCCGCGCCGGTCTCCATGTGTCCCGCGAAGCGCCGCGCGAAGCCGTCGGTGGTGTCGGCCGTGGCGGTCAGGTCGTACCAACCGTTCATCCCGTTGCCGGTGCTGAACCAGTCCTCGACGGTGGCCCCGGGGTTGACCGTGTATGTCCACGGCCCGCCGCCTCGGTTGTTGGTGCGGACCGTGACCACACACGCCTTGCCGCCCGCGTTGGCCATGGTGAGGTAGACCCGGTCCTCGGCGGTCGAGTAGCGCAGGGTCACCTCCGGGTTGGCGTTGCCCGCGGTGGTCGCGGTCGCCCGGTTCCCGGCGAAGCGGCGGATGAAACCGTTGGGTCCGTGGACGTTCAAGTCATAGGCGCCGGTCGGTGTGCCCGCCTGCCAGTAGTCCGACAGCGACTTGCCCGCCTCCACCGTGTACCGCCACGGTCCGTCCGTGCGGAAAGCGTGCGCGTAGACGTAGAAGTGCGCGCCCGCTGTCCCGGTGTTGGCGAAGTCGATCCAGAACTTGTCCGCGGCAACCCGCCCGGACACGGTCAACACGTACGGCAACGGCCGCGCGGTACGCACACCGGTCTCGTGGATCGGGAACGTCTGCACCGCGGGCGGCGCCGGGGTGGTGCCCTTGGGACCGGAGGTGAGCACGGGCGTGGGCAACACCGGGTAGGTGGTGTTCGGCGTCGTGGTGTCCAAAGTAGACGTCAGGTCGCCGCACACCGCCCGCCGCCATGGCGGGATGTTCGGGTCGGCGATGCCGGTCCACTTCTCCAGGAACCGCACCACCGAGGTGTGATCGAAGACCTCCGAACACACCTTGCCGCCGCGGCTCCACGGCGAGATGACCATCATCGGCACCCGGATACCCAGGCCGATCGGCTCGCTGCCGACGAGTTCGTCGGTGATGGCCACGGTGCTCTGACCATCGCTGCTGCTGACCGGCGGGGCCGGTGGCGGCATGTGGTCGAAGAACCCGCCTTCCTCGTCGTACATCAGCAGGAACACCGTCTTGTTCCACACCTCTGGCTTCGACGCCAGCGCGTCCAGCGTGCGTTTGACCAGGTCCGCTCCGGTGTTCGGCCCCCAGTACGGGTGCTCGGTCTGGTCTTCCGGGGCGACGATCCAGGACACCGCGGGCAACGTGCCCGCATCGATGTCGGCCTTGAACGCGGGGAGGAGTTGCTTGGGCCGCTCGCGGTGCAGCCCGCGGTCGTAGAGGCTGCGCTCCGCCGCAGTCAGGGTGTTCACGCCCGCGGCGAGGTCGGCGAGCAGCTTCGCCTGGTCGGTCGCCGAGGCCTTCGCCACGGCGTAGTAGAAGTATTCGAGTTTGGTGAAGGGGTTGCCGTTGGCGGTGACGTCCTTCGTCTTCGCCAGGGCTTTGCGCCCGACGGCCATGAGGCTGATGAAGTAGTCCAGCGAGTTGTCGCCGTAGTTGTCCCACTCCTGGTAGACCCGCCAGGTCTTGCCCGCGGCCTGCAGCCGCTCGGCGTAGGTGGTCCAGCCATAGCCTGTGTGGCCCGGGTTTCCCCAAGAGTCGTTGCCGATGGCGCGTGTCTTGCCGTCCGGCTCGAACCCGATCTTGCCGGTGAACATGTACATGCGGTTCGGGTTGGTCGGGCCCATCTCCGAGCAGTGGTAGGCGTCGCAGACGGTGAAGGCGTCGGCCAACTGGTGGTAGAAGGGCAGTGCGGACCGCGTGTGGTAGGTCAGCCCCAGGTTTCCCTTATTCGCATACCACTGGTTGTGCTTGCCGTTGTTCCACGCGCCGTGTCCGCCGGTCCAGTTGTGGTTGACGTCGGCCAGGAACTGGTCGCCCACCTCGTAGGGCAGCAGTTCACCGGTCCCCTTTGGCTGGTAGAAGACCGATTTGCCGCTGGGCAGCCGGATCGCGGCCGGGTCGGCGAACCCACGCACGCCCTTGAGCGTGCCCAGGTAGTGGTCGAACGACCGGTTCTCCTGCATGAAGATCACCACGTGCTCGATCACTTCGAGACCGCCGGTAGGCGCCTCGGCGGCGAGTGCGACGCGCACACTCTCCGGCAACAACGTGAAAGCGGCCGCCGATCCGGCAGCCGCTTTCAGCAGGGTACGTCGCTTCATTGCTCTTTCTCCTCGGCAGGGGACGGGGATGGAAAATGCAACCTATTCGATCTATTTCACGGCGCCCGAGGTCAGGCCCGAGCGCCAGAAACGCTGCAGCAGAACAAAAGCGATCATGAGCGGGATGACGGATACCGCCGCGCCGGTGACAGTCAGCCCGTAGTTCGACGTCGTGCGCAGGCTGTCCCAGTACGTGAGGCCGACGGTGATCGGCCACAGCTCGTCGTCCTGCAGCATCACCATCGGCAGCAGGAGGTTATTCCAGATCTCGACGAGTTGGAAGAGGAACACCGTGACCAGCGCCGGGGACATGACTCGAAGCGACACGGTGAAGAAGATCCTCGTGTCGCTCGCCCCATCGATGCGGCCTGCCTCGATCAGCTCGTCGGGCACCGAGGCCGCGGCGTACACGCGGCACAGGTAGACCCCGAACGGGGAGACGATACTGGGCAGAAACACCGCCCAGAAAGTGTTCACCAGGTCCAACTTGGCGAACATGAGGTAAAGCGGAAGTGCCAGCATCACCTTGGGCACCAGCACCGCGGCGATGATCACGCCGAACACCGCTTCCTTACCGCGGAACTGGTATTTGGCCAGCACATACCCGGCAGCGGCGGAGATCAGCGTGCTCACGGCGGCGCCCACGCCCGCATAGAGAACGGTGTTTCCCACCCAGGTGAGGAAAACGCCGTCGTCGGCCTTGAACAGGTTCGTCAGGTTCGTCCAGAGCTGGATGTCGGCGAACCAGAAACCGTTGGTGGAGAACAGCTGCCCGGTGCTCTTCGTGGACGAGACCAGCAGCCACCACAGGGGCAGCAGGAAGTACACACTCAGCACGAACAGGAACGCCGTGCCGAGGACCTGCCCCTTGGTGAACGTCTTGGCGCCCTTGCGCGTCGTGGTCGGGGTCGCCATCAGACAGCCTTCCTGCGGGCGAAGCGGAGGATCAGGAACGACACCAGGAATGTCCCCAGTGCGAGCACGACGGACACGGCCGCGGCGAAGTTGTAGTCGCTGTTCTCCAGACCGGCGGTCTGCGCGAGCATCAGCGGGGTGTACTTGGAGTCGATGGCGGGCGCGATGTGCTTGACGATGGCGGGCTCGTTGTAGAGCTGCAGGGTGCCGATCACCGACATCACCGCGGTCAGCGTGATCGCCGGGCGCACCAACGGAATCTTGATCCGCCACGCGATCTGCCGGCCACTGGCGCCGTCGAGGCGCGCGGCCTCGTAGATGTCCTCGGGCAGCGCCTGCAGCGCCGAGTAGATGATCAGCATGTTGTAGCCGGTCCACGCCCAGGTCACGATGTTGGCCAGCGACCACAGCACGGTGTCGCTGCCGGTGAAGTCGATGGACAGGCCCACCAGCGCGAACAGCTTCTGGTACGGGCTCGACCCCGGCGAGTAGAGGAACGACCAGAGCAGCGCGGACACCACGACCGGCAGGGCGAACGGGATGAAGTAGGCGATCCGGAAGAAGCCGGGGAACCTGACCACAGTGGAGTCGAGCAGCAGGGCCAACAACAGGGCCAGCCCCAGCATGACCGGGACCTGGACGGCGCCGAAGAGCAGCACCCGGCCGATGGCGGTGAGGAACGCGTCGTCGGAGAAGACCCTGGCGAAGTTGTCCAGGCCGGCGAACTCGGTGGTGCTCGGGCCGAGGCCGAGGCCGGACCGCTTGACCGTGTAGAGGCTCTCCACGATCGCGTACCCGATGGGCGCCAGGTACATGGCGACGAACAGCAGGCCGAAGGGGACCAGGAAGCCCACGACGAACTTGCGGTGCGACACCGGCTTGCGCCGTTTCGCGCCACCCGGCTCGGTGGGCGCGGGGGCAGGCGGGGCGGTGGCTTTCCGCGGGGCGACGGTGGGCACGGCGGACCTTCCTTTGTGGATAGTTGGGCGGAATCCGCCCGGACGGCCCGCCCCCGCATCGGGCAGGCCGTCCGGGCGGCGCGGGATCACCCGCCCGCGACCGAGAGGCCCTTCTGCTTGATCGCGCCGACGGTCTTGTCCTGCACCGTCTTCAGCGCGTCAGGCAGGGTGCCCGTGCCGGTGACCGCCTTGCCCGCGGCGTCCCCGAAGTCGGTGCTGACCTGGGTCATCGTCGGGCCCCAGCGCCAGCCGGTGTCGGTGGTGTTCGCCGCTTCCTTGAACGCGGCGCCCAGGTTCTGCCCGGCGAAGTACTCCGACGGCGCGTTGAGCTCGGGCAGGTCGAGCAGCGACTTGGCCGCCGGGTACAGGCCCGCCTTCTCGATCAGGATCTTGTAGGCGGCCGGGTCGGTGCTCATCCACACCGCGAACTCCCACGCCTGCTTCGGGTCCTTGCAGCCCTTGAGCACCGCGGTGGACGAACCGCCGGCGTTGCCCGCCTTCTTCTCCCCGGCCTTCCACTGCGGCATCGGGGCGACGCCCCACTTGCCCTTGCCGTCGGGCGCGTTGTCCTTGATCAGCGCGGACGCCCAGGAGGCGCCGACATAGCTGGCGACCTTGCCGCTGTTGACGTCGGCGTTCCACTCCTTGTCGAAGCCGGGCTCGGGCTTTACCAGCTTCTCGGCCACCAGCCGCTGCCAGTACTCGGCGACCTTGGCGGTGTCGCCGCCCGCGACGTCGACCTTCCAGCTCTCGCCCTGGGTGCCGAACCACTCGGCGCCGTTCTGCCAGGCGTATCCGGCGAAGGTGTAGAGGTCGCCGCTGTCGAAGGAGGTGATGAAGTAGCTCGGGTCGGCGGCCTTGATCTTCTTCCCGGCCTGCTCGTACTCGTCCCAGGTGGTCGGGACGGCGACGCCGAACTTCTCGAAGACGTCCTTGCGGTAGTAGAGCACCATCGGGCCGGTGTCGACCGGCGCGGCGAAGACCGCCTTGCCGACCTTGACCTGGTTCCACGTCCAGTCGACGAACTTGCCGCCGTCGCCCGCGGCGTGCGTGCCGACGTCAGCCAAGGCGCCCTCGACGACGAAGGTCGGCAGCGTCTCCAGGCCGACCTGGGCCAGACACGGCGCCGAACCGCCCTTCACCGCGTTGAGCATCTGCTGGTAGCCGCCCTTGGCGCCGGACGGCGTCTTGTTGAACTTGACCTTCACGTCGGTGTGCGTGGAGTTGAAGAGGTCGGCGGCTTCCTGGTAGCCGGGCGCCCAGCCCCAGAACTCGACGGTGACCGGACCGGCGGTCAGCGGCGCGTTGTCGGATTCGGGCGAGCCCGCGCACGCGGTGACGCCGAGGGCGACCGACGCGGCGGCGGCCAGGGACGCGAACCGCTTGGACACATCTGGGAACACGGGGTACCTCCGAGCGATCGGCGACGCTGGGCGCGCGAACTTGTTAGATATTGGAGGATTCTGAGCGTAATCGAACATTGAGTCAACAGTTTCGCGCAACATCCCGGTCACGGTCGCTTCACAGAACCCCGGAGACGCGAAGGACCCGGGGAAGCAGACCATTCCCACGGGTCCGAAGCGGATCGCGCAATCCCCCGTGCGGGTCAGACCTGGTGCACCGAAACGCCTGCCGACTGGAAGGCGGCGATCACGTCCGCGGGCGCGCCCGCGTCCGTGACCAGCGCGTTGATCGCCCCGACCGGGCAGATGCGGGTGAACGCGTGCCTGCCGAGCTTCGAGCTGTCGGCGACCACCACGACCTTGGTCGCCCGCTGGACCATCAACGCGTTGATGCTGGCCTCGCCCTCATGGTGGGCATAGGCCCCGGTGTCCGGATCGAAGGCGTCGACGCCGAGGAACAGGATGTCCAGCCCGATGTCACCGAGCACCCGCATGGCGAGCGGACCGCTCAGCTCGAAGGACTGCGGGCGCGCCACTCCCCCGGTGACGACGAGCTTGATGTTCTGCCGGACCGCGAGTTCGTTGGCGATGTTGAGCGCGTTGGTCACCACGGTCAGGGTGCGCCCGTCGGTCGTCCGCGACAGATCGCCGCGGGTCGCGAGGGCCCGCGCGACCTCGGTAGTGGTCGTGCCGCCGTTGAGTCCGACCACGTCGCCCTGCGCGACCAGCCCGGCCGCCGAGTACGCGATCTTGGACTTCTCCGGCGCCCGCCTGCCCGATTTGTAGCGCAGGGGCAGCTCGTAGCTCACATTGTTGACCACGGCGCCACCGCGAGTCCTGGTGAGCAACTGCTGGTCAGCGAGGTGGTCGAGGTCGCGCCGAATGGTCGCCGCGGACACGGTCAGCCCGGCCGCGAGGTCCTCGATCTCGACTCGGCCGCGCTGGCCGAGCAGCTCGAGCATCGCGCTCAATCGCTCATGCCGATCCATGCCCACCTCCGTAGGTTCGCGGGGATTCGCGATCCATCCTGTTCGGTATCGGGCAGCCCCGCGCATGATTCCGCAGACGCCCAACGGAGGACTAGGTTCTCATCACTGCACAAACATGCGCAAAACTGTTTGAAACACGCATGTTTTGTGTAGGATCGAGCACGCACTCAGCAGTCAATCAGAGGAGGTCACGTGGGACTGTCCGCTTCCGCCGAGGAAACCAGCAGCCAGCCGGAGTGCTGGATCCGTGCCGCGGACGCCATCGCGGAGCACCAGGCGGTGCTCCCGCGCGAAGGCGAGCGGGTGGCCGTGACCGGCTGTGGAACCTCCTGGTTCGTGGCGATGGCGTACGCCGCGCTGCGCGAGGGCGCGGGCCACGGCACCACCGACGCGTTCGCCGCCTCGGAGTTCCCGGTCGGCCGCACGGATTACGACCGGGTCATCGTGATCACCCGCTCGGGCACCACCACCGAGGTGCTCACCCTGCTCGACGCCCTGCGCGGGCGCACGAAGACGGTCGCGATCACCGCGACCGAGGGTTCCCCGGTCACCAAATCGGCCGACTACGCGATCGAGCTGCCGTTCATCGACGAGCGCTCGGTCGTGCAGACCCGGTCCGCGACATCGGTGCTCGCGCTGCTGCGCGCCTCCCTCGGCGAAAACCTGACCCAGGCCGTCGCCGACGCGCGCGAAGCGCTCACCCGGCCGCTGGGCGACCTGCCCGCCGCCGACCAGATCACGTTCCTCGGCCAAGGCTGGACCATCGGCCTGGCGCACGAAGCCGCGCTCAAGCTGCGTGAGGCCGCGCAGGTGTGGACCGAGTCGTACCCGGCGATGGAGTACCGGCACGGCCCGGTCAGCATCGCCGAGCCCGGCAGGCTCACGTGGATGTTCGGCCCGGCCCCGGAGGGCCTGCCCGAGGACGTCGCGGCGACCGGCGCCACCTTCGTGACCGACGATCTCGACCCGATGGCGCAGCTCGTCCTCGCGCACCGGCTCGCGCTCGCCGTCGCCGAGCGCAAGGGCCTCGACCCGGACAGCCCGCGCAACCTCACCCGGTCGGTGATCCTCGCCGCCACGGGCCAGTGACGGCGGCTAGCGTCATCCCGGTGAGCCTGGTCGCCGCCGTCGACATCGGCGGCACAACCATCAAGGCCGCGCTGGTCGACGGCGACCTGCGGGTCCGCCACACCCTGCGCCGCCCGACCCCGTACGGCGCGGACGCGGCCATCGACGCGGCCATCGACGTGCTCGCCGAGCTGGACCAGCTCGCCGAGACGCCCGTGGCCGCGGCCGGGGTCGTGTTCCCCGGGCTGGTCGACGAGGCCGCGGGCATCGCCCGCTTCTCGGTCAACCTGGGCTGGCGCGACCTGGACCTGTCCCGGCTCAGCGCCCGCACCGGCAAGCCCACGGCAGTGGGTCACGACGTGCGCGCGGGCGCGCTGGCCGAGTGGCGGCTGGGTGCCGCGATGGGCTACCGGGACGTCGCCTTCGTCCCTGTCGGCACCGGCGTCTCCGCGGCGTTCATCGCCGACGGCCGGATGGTGGTAGCGGGCGGCTACGCCGGGGAGATCGGCCACCTGGTCGTCGACCCGGATGGTGATCCGTGCCCCTGCGGGGGCCGCGGCTGCCTGGAAACGGTCGGGTCGGCGAGCGCGCTTGCCCGCCGCTACAGCGCCTTGACCGGCGAAGACGTGTCCGCCGCGCTGGAGGTCCTCGACCGGATGCGCGCCGGGGACGAGGTCGCCGCTCGCGTCTGGAACCAAGGTGTCGACGCCCTCGCCGACACCTTGGCCACGGTCGTGACCGTGCTGGCGCCGGAGGTCGTCGTGATCGGCGGCGGCCTCTCCGGCGCGGGCCCGGACCTGTTCGACCCGCTGCGCGAGCGACTCGGCGCGCGGCTGACCTTCCAGCGTGTGCCCACGGTGGTCGCGGCCGCGCTCGGCGACCAGGCGGCCTGCCTCGGCGCCGCTCTGCTCGCCCTCGACCACTTGAAGACCCGGAGCGGGCAATGACGACGCAGGTGCTGAGCGGCGGGCGGATCCTCACCGCCACCGGTTGGCTGGACGACGGCTGGATCGCCGTCCGGGACGGCCGGGTGGACGCGCTCGGCGACGGACCGCCGCCCCCGGGCGACACCATCGAACTCGGCCGCGACCCCGTCGTGCCCGGGTTCGTCGACCTGCACGTCCACGGCGGCGGCGGCGCGTCCTTTCAGGACCCGGCCCAGGCCCGGGCGGCCCGGGACTTCCACCTCGGCCACGGGACGACCACGATGCTGGCGAGCCTGGTGACCGCGCCGGTCGACGACCTGGTCGCCGCGACGGCCGGGCTGGTCCCGCTCGCGCGCGCCGGGGTGATCGCGGGCATCCACCTGGAGGGCCCGTTCCTGGCGACCTCCCACTGCGGCGCCCACGACCCGACGCTGTTGCTGGACCCTGATCCCGACCTGCTCGAAACCCTCCTCGACGCGGGGGAGGGCACTGTCCGGGTGGTCACCATCGCTCCCGAGCGGCCCGGCGCGATCGCCGCGATCGCCCTGCTCGCCGCTCGCGGTGTGGTCGCCGCGATCGGGCACACGGGCGCAGACCTCGCGCGGACCCGGACCGCGATCGACGCGGGCGCCCGGCTCGCCACGCACCTGTTCAACGGCATGCCCGCGATGGGCCACCGCGATCCCGGTCCCGTCCTCGCCCTCCTCGACGACCACCGGGTGACCGTCGAACTGATCAACGACGGCGTCCACCTGCACCCCGACCTGGTCGCGCATGTGCTGCGCACCAAGAAGTCCACCGCGCTGATCACGGACGCGATCTCGGCGACCGGCATGGGCGACGGCGAGGTGCGGCTGTCCGGGCTCGACGTCCTGGTCGAGTCGGGCGTGGCCCGGCTGGCGAACGGTGGGTCACTCGCGGGCAGCACGCTGACGATGGACGCGGCGGTGCGCAACGCCGTCGACGCGGGCATCCCGCTCGCCGACGCCGCCCGCGCCGCGAGCGCGACCCCGGCGGCGGTGCTCGGGCTCGACCGGGTCGGCGCGCTCGCTCCCGGGATGGACGCGGACCTGGTGGTGCTCGACGCCCGACTGGGGGTGCGCCGAGTGCTGGCCAAGGGAAGGTGGGTCCGGTGATCGTCACGGTCACGCCGAACGCCGCCCTCGACGTCACCTACGTGGTGCCCGCGCTGCTGCCCAACGGCAGCCACCGGGTGACGTCGGTCAGCAGCCGGGCGGGCGGCAAGGGCATCAATGTCGCCCGAGTGCTTGCCCGCCAAGGGATTCCGGTGATCGCGACCGGTTTGGTCGGCGGCCCGACGGGCGGCCTGCTGGACCGAGACCTGGCCGCCGCCCACGTCGAGTTCCATCCGTTCGAGGTCGCCGCGGAGTCTCGGCGCACCGTGACCGTCGTCGCCGAGGGCGACGCGACGGTGTTCAACGAGCCGGGCGAGACGGTCACCCCCGCCGAGTGGGCCGGGTTCCGCGGTCACCTCGCCGGTCTGCTCACCGACGCGCGGATCGTGGTGCTCTCGGGCAGCCTGCCGCCCGGGCTGGGCTCCGACGCCTATGCCGAACTGGTCGGCATCGCCCGCGAGCACGGCTGTCGCACGATCCTCGACACCAGCGGCGACGCGCTGCTGGCGGGGATCGCGGCGGGGGCGGACGTGGTGAAGCCCAACGCGGTCGAACTGTTCGAGGCCACCGGTGAATCCGACCCGGTGGCGGCGGCGCAGGCGCTGCGCCGGGCGGGCGCGGGAGCCGTGGTGGCCTCGCTCGGACCCGAGGGGATGGTGGCGGTCACCGCCGACGGCTGCTGGCGGGCCCGACCCGACCGGCACGTCCACGGCAACCCGACCGGGGCGGGCGACGCGGGCGTCGCGGCGCTCGCGGCGGGCCTGCTGGCCGCAACACCTTGGCCGGACTTGATTCGCGAGGCGGTGGCGTGGTCGGCGGCAGCGGTCGCCGCACCGCTCGCGGGGGACATCGACGAGGGCACGCGCGACGAGCAGCGTGCCGGGGTGAACGTGGAGGAACTCGATGCCGCTAGTCGGAACTGACCAGATCGTGGGGCCCGCCCGGGCGGCGGGCCGCGGGGTGGGCGCGTTCAACGTGATCCACCTGGAGCACGCCGAAGCGCTGGTGGAAGGCGCGTCCGCGGCGGGCGCGCCGGTGATTCTGCAGATCAGCGAGAACTGCGTGCGCTACCACGGCGCGCTGGAACCGATCGCCGTCGCGACCCTCGCGGTGGCGCGGTCGGCCGACGTGCCGGTGGCCGTGCACCTCGACCACGCGGAGTCGGTGGACCTGGTCTACGAGGCGGTCCGGCTGGGCTTCTCGTCGGTCATGTACGACGGCTCCACTTTGGACTACACGGAGAACGTGGCGCGCACCAAGGAGGTCGCCGAGCACTGCCACCGCGCCGGTGTGTGGGTGGAGGCCGAACTCGGTGAGGTGGGCGGCAAGGACGGGGTGCACGCGCCGGGGGTCCGGACGAATCCGGGCGAGGCGGTCGAGTTCGTCGAGGCGACCGGCGTGGACGCGCTGGCGGTCGCCGTCGGTTCCTCGCACGCCATGCTGACGAGGGACGCGTCCTTGGACTTCGCACTCATCGCGGCCCTGCGGGCGGCGGTGCCGGTTCCGCTGGTGCTGCACGGTTCGTCCGGTGTCGCCGACCCGGACCTGGCGGAGGCGGTGCGCTCGGGGATGGCGAAGGTCAACATCGCGACCCAGCTGAGCAAGGTCTTCACCGAGGCCGTGCGCGCGTACCTGGCCGCGAACTCGACCACTGTGGACAGTCGCAAGTACATCGCCGCGGGCCGTGCCGCGGTGAGCAAGGAAGCGGCGCGGTTGCTCGAGGTTCTCGGAGCCCGCTGACCGCGAAATCCCTGCGGGTGCGGCTTCCTCGACCGCACCCGCAGGGATCAGCTCACTGCGCGTCGAGCCGCAGACCCGTCTCGGCGTCGAACACGTGCAGCCGCTCGACATCGGGGACGAGTGTGATCCGCTCGCCGCGCTTGGCGCGGGACATGCCTTCGGTCCGCACCGCGATCGGCTCGTGGTCGGGGGCGTCATCGGGGCGGCAGTACAGGAATCCGTCGCTGCCGAGTTCCTCCACGACCTCGATGGTCACCGCCATCCCCCGCGATCCGGCGGCGCTGACGTGCCAGTTCTCCGGGCGCACACCGACCACCACGTCGGGGCTGGTCACGCCGGTGAGCTGGGAGCGGGTCAGCGGCACGCGCTGCCCACCGAACATCGCGTCGGGACCGTCCACTGTGGCCGGGAGCAGGTTCATCGCGGGCGAGCCGATGAAGCCGGCGACAAACAGGTTGGCGGGCCGGGAGAACAGGGCGATCGGGGTGTCGCACTGCTGCAGCTCGCCGTCCTTGAGCACGGCGACCCGGTCGCCCATCGTCATCGCCTCGACCTGGTCGTGGGTGACGTAGAGGGTGGTGACGTCGAGCCTGCGCTGCAGCGTGGCGATCTGCGTGCGGGTCTGGACGCGCAGCTTGGCGTCGAGGTTCGACAGCGGCTCGTCCATCAGGAAGACCTGGGGCCTGCGCACGATCGCGCGGCCCATCGCGACGCGCTGGCGCTGGCCGCCGGAGAGCTTGGCGGGCTTACGGTCCAGGTACTTCTCGAGGTCGAGCAGCTTGGCCGCCTCCAGCACCCGGCGCTCCCGCTCGGCCTTCTCCACCTTGGTGATGCGCAGGTGGAAGCCGATGTTCTCGGCGACGGTCATGTGCGGGTAGAGCGCGTAGCTCTGGAACACCATGGCGATGTCGCGGTCCTTGGGCGGCAGCGAGGTGACGTCGCGGTCGCCGATCCAGATCTCGCCGTCGTCCACCGGCTCCAGCCCGGCGAGCATCCGCAGGGTGGTCGACTTGCCGCAGCCGGACGGCCCGACGAGGACGAGCAGCTCCCCCTGTTCGATCTTCAGGTCGAGTTCCGCGAGCGCCGGGCGCTCCACGCCGGGATAGCGGCGCGTGACGCCGCGGTAAGAAACACCGGCCATGAGGGCTCCAAACGTGGGATTTGCAAGAACATGCGAAATTCTATGGAGTTCCAACTATAAGTCAACAGTCGCAAACAGCTTTGTGTACGCTGACGCCAGTTCACCCGGCCAGGACGGAGGGGTCGCCTTGTCCTTCATCACCAGCGAGATCGCCGGCCAACCCCAGTGTTGGAGCCGAGCGGTCGACCAAGCCGTCGACCTGGCCCGGGTGCTGCCCCAGTCCGGGGAGCGCGTCGCCGTGGTCGGCTGCGGCACCTCACGGTTCATCGCGGAGTCCTACGCGGCCCTGCGTGAGCAGCGCGGACACGGCCGCACGGACGCCTTCGCGGCGTCGGCGTTCCCGGAGGGCCGTACCTACGACACGGTCGTCGCGCTGACCCGATCGGGCGCGACGAGCGAGGTCCTCGACCTGCTGGCCGCCCTGCCGCCCCGCACCCGGACGGTCGCGGTGACCGCCGACCCGGGCTCGCCGGTGTCGCGCTTCGCCGACGACCTCGTGCCACTCGGTTTCGCCGCCGAGCGCGCCGTCGTGCAGACCCGGTTCGCCACGACGACCCTGGCCCTGCTGCGCGCCGGGCTCGGCGAAGACCTCGGCTCGGCCATCGCCGACCTGCGCGTAGCGATCACCGTGGAACTCCCGGCGGACATCGTGCACGCCGGCCAGTTCACCTTCCTCGGCCGCGGCTGGACGGTCGGGCTCGCGCACGAGGCCGCGCTGAAGCTGCGTGAGGAGTCCGCGGCCTGGAGCGAGTCCTACCCGGCGATGGAATACCGGCACGGCCCGATCAGCGTGACCGAACTCGGCCGCGTGGTCTGGATGATCGGCGACCTGCCCGCCGGACTCGGCGACGAGATCACCGCCGCCGGCGGCACCCTGGTCACCTCCAACCTCGACCCGATGGCCGACCTGGTCCTCACCCAGCGGCTGGCCTCGGCGATCGCGGAGGTCCACGGGCTCGACCCGGACCACCCCCGCAACCTGACCCGGTCAGTCATCCTCCCCCAGCCCGCCTGACCATTTAGGACATCCATGAGCGACTCCCCCCGGTTCGTCGTCGGCAGCTCGGACTTCCTGCTCGACGGCGAACCGATCCGACTGGTCTCCGGCGCCCTGCACTACTTCCGCGTGCACCCGGACCAGTGGGCCGACCGCCTCGCCGCCGCGCGGGCGATGGGGCTGAACACGGTGGAGACGTACCTGCCGTGGAACCTGCACGAGCCCGAACCGGGCGGGCACGACTTCAGCGGTGGACTCGACGTCGAGCGGTTCGTCGCGCTGGCCGAGGAGGCCGGGCTGTTCGTACTGCTGCGGCCCGGGCCGTACATCTGCGCGGAGTGGGAACTCGGCGGCCTGCCCTGGTGGCTGCTGCGCGACCCGGACATGCGGCTGCGCAGCTCCTACCAGCCGTTCCTCGACGCGGTCGACGCGTGGTTCGACGTGCTGATCCCGAAGCTGCTGCCGATGCTGGCCACGCGTGGCGGGCCCGCGCTGATGGTTCAGGTGGAGAACGAGTTCGGCTCCTACGGCGCGGACCCCGACTACCTGCCGCACCTGCGCGACGGCCTGCTGCGCCGCGGTGTCGACGTGCCGCTGTTCACCTCCGACGGCCCGGAGGAGCACATGCTCACCAACGGGCTCGTCGAGGGCGTGCTGGGCACGGTGAACTTCGGCTCACGCGCGGCGGAGGCGTTCGAGGCGTTCCGCGGGCACCGGGCCGAGGGCCCGCTGATGTGCATGGAGTTCTGGTGCGGCTGGTTCGACCACTGGGGCGAGCGCCACCACGCGCGCGACCCGCTGGACGCGGCGGCCACCTTGGACGACATCCTCGGCGCGGGCGCGTCGGTCAACTTCTACATGTGGCACGGCGGCACCAACTTCGGCTACCTCAACGGCGCCAACCACGGCGCCGGGTTCGAGCCGACGATCACCTCCTACGACTACGACGCGCCGCTGAGCGAGTGGGGCACGCCGACGCCGAAGTTCGAGGCCTTCCGCGACGTGATCGCCGAGCACCTGGGCGAACCCCTCACCGAGGAGCCCCCAGCCGTGCGCCTGGCCGGGTTCGGCGACGTGCGGCTGACCGAGTCCGCCGCCGTGCTGCGCAACCTGGTGTCGGTGGGTCGGTTCGAGCAGCCGCCGACGGTGGAGGAGGCCGGGATCGGACACGGGTTCGCCGTCTACCGCGCGACGCTTCCCGCGGGCGCCGCCACCCTGCGGATCCCGGTCGTGCATGACCGCGCCCAAGTTCTGGTGGACGGCGTGGAAGTCGGTGTGCTGGAGCGCGACGGCGAGCAGGACACGGTAGCGCTGCCGCCTGGTGGCGCGCTGCTGGAGATCCTGCTGGAGAACCAGGGCCGGGTGAACTACGGCCCGCACCTGCACGACCGCAAGGGCCTGCTCGGCGGCGTGGAGGTCGACGGCGTCGCGCTGTCCGACTGGGAGGTGCTGCGCCTCGCCGAGGTCGACAAGATCCACTTTGGACAGCTGGGTGGCCCGCTCTACCGGCGCGGTGTGCTGGAGGTGGACGAGCCCGCGGACACGTTCATCGACCTGCCCGGGTTCGCCAAGGGCGTGGTGTGGGTCAACGGCTTCAACCTGGGGCGCTATTGGGACCGCGGCCCGCAGACGCGGCTCTACGTGCCCAAGCCGGTGCTGGTCGAGGGCGCCAACGAGATCGTGGTGCTGGACCTTCACCCCGGCGACAGCGACACTGTTCGCTTCGTGGCCGAGCCCGCGCTGGGCGAGCCGGACGTCTTCCGAGGCTCTTTGGGCTGATTCCTGCGCGAAGTTGGTCTTATCGACCAAATTCGCGCATCTTTTTGCACAACATCTCTTGACGTGGGCAAAGTGAGTTAGAACACTGGCTGAACTAACTCTCCTACCCCTGCAGGAGTGCGCATGCGTGCCCAAGTCCCGTTAACGCTTGCCTTGATAGCCGGTTCCCTGGCCCTACCGGTCGTGACCGCCGCAGCCGAGGGCGCGGCGGTCACGATCACCTCGCCCGCCCTGTCCGTCAGCGTCGACGACAGCTTCCCCCGCGTGATCAGCTACACCGACCGCGCGAGCAACGCGGTGCTGCACGGCAACGAGGACCCGCTCACCCAGATCCGGGTCAACGGCGCCACTTACACCCCGACCGTCACCTCGACCGTCGCGACCGACCGCGTCGACTACAAGCTCTCGTTCTCCGGCGTCACCATCGACGCCCGGCTGTCGGTGAGCGGGTCCGTCGTGCAGTTCGCGGTGATCGGCATCAGCGACACCACCTCCCTGCGGGTGTCGAGTTTCGCCATCCCGGGCCACAACCTGGTCTCCGTGCGCAGCAGCCAGACCGGCGCGGCGCTCGCCACCGCGCGGATGAACACCGCGACCACCGGCACCGGTGACACGTTCACCGCGATCACCTCGGCGACGCCCGCCGACACCGCGCCCACCGGTGCGATGTTCGCCGTGGCCAACACCTCCACGCTCGGCGCGGCGATCGTGTCGAACTCGTACTACGACAACCCTTCCGGAACCAACGCCAACGAGAGCGGCCGACTGCAGAAGCAGGTCGTCGCCAAGACCGGCTACCGCCGGGCCGGGTTGTGGAGCGGTGACTGGCTCTACCGGCCGACGGGCGCGGCGCTGACGGACACCGAGCCGCTGCCCTTCGCCAAGGTCGCCATCACTCGCGACCGCAACGGTGACAGCGTCGTCGACTGGCAGGACGCCGCCGTCGCCGCCCGCGAAATCTGGACGCCGCCGCAGGGCTGGGAGAACACCGCGGACCGCGTGGTGCAGCGCATCCCGTTCAACTTCGGCTCGCAGGCCACGCACCCGTTCCCGCAGACCCTCGACGAGACCAAGCGCGTCGCCAGGGCCACCGACGGACTCGGACAGTTCGTGCTGCTCAAGGGCTACGGCTCGGAAGGCCACGACTCCGCGCACATGGACTACGGCTACGTCGGCCCGAAGATGGGCGGCCCGGCCGAGCTGCGCGCGCTGACCGAGGCGGCCGAAGGCCTCAACGCCGACATCGGCGTACACGTCAACGCGCACGAGGAATACCCCGTGTCGAGCACGTTCAACCCGGCCAGGCACACCGGGACCCTCGGCTGGGACTGGCTCGACCAGTCCTACGTCATCGACGCCCGCAAGGACGGCCAGTCCGGCGACCGCCTGGCCCGGCTCAACCAGCTCAAGACCGCGGTGCCGGGACTGGACTTCCTCTACGTCGACGTCTGGTACGGCGACGGCTATGTCTCCCGCAAGCTGGCCCGTGACATCAACGGCCTGGGCTGGCAGATGGCCACCGAGTTCCCGGACAAGCTGGTCGACAACACGGTGTGGACGCACTGGTCGGCGGATGTGAACTACGGCGGCTCGAACTACAAGGGCATCAACTCCCAACTCGCCCGGTTCATCGGCAACCACACCCGCGACGACTGGATCGTGCGGCACCCGCTGCTCGGCGGCGCCGAGCTGGAGGCCTACGAGGGCTGGCAGGGCAAGAAGGACTTCAACGCCTTCCTGCGCACCACGTTCGCGGTGAACCTGCCGACCAAGTACCTGCAGAGCTCCCCGATCACGAAGTGGACCAGTGACACCGTGACGCTGGCCAACGGGGTCAGCGTGACCAACGCGGGCGGGACCAGGGTCATCCGCGACAACGGCCGGGAAGTGCTGCGCGGCAACGCTTACCTGCTTCCGCGTGCCGGCAGGCTGTACCACTGGAACAGCGCGGCGGCCACCACGACCTGGACCCTTCCGGCGGGCTGGACCGCACCCAAGCTCTACCGGCTCACCGACACCGGCCGCGTGCTCGTGGGCGACCTCGCGGTCACGGGCGGCCAGGTCTCGATCGCGGCGGCGGCCAACACCGCTTACGTGGTCTACAACGGCGCCGCGCCGGTGCAGGGCGACGCGGGCTGGGGCCAGGGCACGCCGGTCAAGGACCCGGGCTTCTACTCCGGGAACCTGTCGGCGTGGTCGGTCACCGGGACGGGCGCCTCGGTCACCCGCAACGCTTCCGGGCAGTCCGAGCTGACCGTCGCGGCGAACTCGGCGCCCACGGTGTCCCAGCAACTCACCGGGCTGGCCGCGGGCACGTACTCGGCGTCGGTGTGGGTCAGCACCTCGGCAGGCCGCAAGGCGACGCTGAGCGTGTCGCCCACCGGCGGAACGGCGGCGGCGGTGTACGCCGACTGGTCCGGGGTCACCCAGGCCGCGGGCGGCAGTGAGAAGAACGGCACGACGATGCAGCGGATGAAGGTCCTCTTCGACGTGCCCGCGGGGCAGAGCACCGCCACGCTGGCGCTGTCGACGGCGACGGGCGCGGGCACCGTGGTCTTCGACGACGTGCGCGTGGTGCAATCCGGACGCGCGCCCTTGAACGGGCACTATTTCGTCGAGGATTTCGAGAATGTCGACGCGGGCTGGGGTCCGTTCGTCGTCGGTGGCGGCTCGCAGAACGACCCGCGCACCCACATCGCCCAGCGCAACGCGCCGTACACCCAGGCGGGCTGGAACGGCAAGCTGGTCGACGACGTGATCACCGGCGGCAACTCCCTGAAGTCGCACGAGGAACGGCAGCGGCTGATCTACCAGACGGCGCCGCAGACACTGCGGTTCACCGAGGGCCGCCAGTACAAGGTGACGGCGAACTACCAGGCCGGGTTCGGCGACGAGTACGCGTTCATCACCGGTTCGGGCGCCTCGGAGACCAGCTCGACGGCGTTCGCGCAGGCGCGGACCACAACGGTGTTCAGCAAGACGTTCACCGCGGGGCCCAACGCCTGGATCGGCGTTCGCAAGCTGACGCCGGAAGGCTCCAACAACGAAGCCGACCTGATCCTCGACGACCTCGTCGTCGACGACCTCGGCCCGGGTGCGGGCGGCGACGTCGTGCGGGTCCCGCAGTCGGGCATGTCGGTGACCTACGTGGACTCGCAGGAAACCGCGGGTGAGAACGGCGCCGCGGCGAACGTGTTGGACGGCAACGCGAGCACGATCTGGCACACCAAGTGGTCGGGCGGTTCGGACCCGATGCCGCACGAGATCCGCGTGGACCTCGGGGCGACCTACAACGTGTCCACTGTGTACTACCTGCCGCGGCAGACCCAGACCAACGGGCGGATCGCGAACTACGAGGTCTACACCTCGACCGACGGGGTGAACTGGGGCACGGCGGCGGCGACCGGCACGTTCCCGAACACCACGACGGAGCAGGCGGTCACGTTCATCGCCCGGCAGGCTCGACACGTGCGGTTGCGCGCGCTGTCGGAGGTCAGCGGGAATCCGTGGACCGCGGTGGCTGAGCTGAACGTGGGATACAAGGTGGCAGGCCGGATTCCGCAGTCGGGGATCACGGTGGAGTCGGTGTCCAGTGAGGACACCGCGACCGCCGGCGGTGCCGCCAACGTGCTCGACGGCGTGGCGGACACGCTGTGGCACACCGCGTGGTCGCAGGTCGACCCGGACGCGGCGTACCCGCATGAGATCGTGCTAGACCTCGGGCGCTCGTACTCGGTGTCGTGCCTGCACCACCTGCCCAGGCAGAGTGGGGTCAACGGCATGATCGCCGGTTACGAGGTCTACGTCTCCGGCGATGGAACGACGTGGGGCACGGCGGTGAAGGCCGGGACGTTCGCCAACACCACGGCGGAGTCGGACGCCTGCTTCACGGCGAAGGCCGGGCGGTACGTGCGGTTGCGGGCCACCTCGGAGCAGGCGGGCGGGCCTTGGGCGTCGGTCGCCGAGCTGAACGTCACCGGGGTGTAAGGAAACTGGAGGGCAGGTATGGGGCCTGGTCCACACCGCCAGGTCCCATACGGGTGCACGCCGAGGGCTGCGAACCGTTCCAGGCTTTGTCCGGAGTGTCTGAATGTGGTGGTGTGAGGGTATTTCGTACAAGTCCCGAGGTCGGATGTGGGGTGATCGGTTTGTCGGTGCTGCCCGGTACGGTGCGCGTGATGGCGATCATCTTGCAGGCATATCGGTTCGCTTTGGACCCGACGCCGACCCAGGAAGGGGTGTTGCGGTCGCATTGTGGTGGGCAGCGGTACGCCTACAACTGGGGTCTCGCCCTGATCAAGGCCAACCTAGGCCAGCGCGGGGCTGAGAAGTCCTACGATATCCCGGACACCGAACTCACCCCGTCTGTGCCGTGGGCGGCCTACAACCTACGGAAACTGTGGAATCAGGCCAAGGAGACCGCAGCTCCGTGGTGGGGGGAGAATTCGAAGGAGGCGTATTCGTCCGGTCTGGCCAATCTCGCGACCGCGCTGGGCAACTGGAGCGAGTCCAAGACCGGCCAGCGCAAGGGTTCGAAGGTCCGGTTTCCGAGGTTCAAGGGCAAACGCATGGGGTTGTCGTGTCGGTTCACCACCGGCAGCTTCGGTCTGACCGAGGATGGCCGCAGACATGTGAAGCTGCCCCGCATCGGCGTGGTGCGCACCCACGAGTCGACCCGTAAACTCGCCCGGCACGTCGAACGCGGCAGCGCCCGCATCCGCTCGGCCACGGTTACCCATCGGGGTGGACGATGGTTTTGCTCGTTCTCCGTGGAGATCGACCGCCACGACCCTCCCGCGACCCGACCGGACTCGGTGGTCGGGGTGGATCTCGGGATCAAGTCGCTGGCGGTGCTCTCGACCGGCGAGGCCATCGCCAACCCGAGGCACCTCGAAGTCGCGATGCGGGAGTTGCGGCGGTTGCAGCGGCAGGCTGCCCGCCGCGACGGCCCGGACCGGCGCACCCGGCAGGCCCCCTCCACCCGGTGGCGCAAGACCCAGGCCCGGATCAAACGCCTGCACACCGCGGAGGCCAACGCCCGCCGCGACGGGCTGCACAAGCTGTCCACCCGCCTGGTCCGCACCCACGGTGTGATCGTGCTCGAAGACCTCCACGTCGCCGGGATGCTGCGCAACCGCCGCCTCGCCCGGCACATCGCCGGAGTCGGCATGGGCGAACTGCGTCGGCAGATCACCTACAAGACCGGATGGGCCGGGAGCCGCCTGCATCTAGCCGACCGGTGGTACCCGTCATCGAAGACCTGCTCGGATTGTGGCGCGGTGAAAACCAAACTGCGCCTCTCCGAACGGACGTTCCACTGCGACCAGTGCGGACACGTGCTTGATCGTGATCTCAACGCCGCCCGCAACCTCGCCCAACTCGCAGGCGAGGTGGCGGGAGGCATGTCC
>NZ_JBOHGC010000146.1:0-1698 GCF_050699995.1 Actinokineospora sp.
TTCACGCCCGCGGTCGGCGGCCCGGTCGTGCAGAAACGCACCACCAGCCCGGCCGTCCCGATCGCCGGGGTGCCGACGTCTCTGGTGGCCACTGAGCACTACCACCCGGTGTCCGGGCAGGTCGCCGCCAAGGTCGACGTGTCCGGGGCCCGCACCGAGTACATCTTCGATCCGCTGGGCCGTCTCATCTCGGCCTGGACACCGGACCGGTCCCGGGCAGGCGGCGCGCAGCCCAGCGTCACCTTCGGGTATGCGGTCAACGGCACATC
Organism: Actinokineospora sp.; assembly: GCF_050699995.1. Classification (GTDB taxonomy): domain Bacteria; phylum Actinomycetota; class Actinomycetes; order Mycobacteriales; family Pseudonocardiaceae; genus Actinokineospora. The sequence continues at coordinate 270 of NZ_JBOHGC010000146.1, forward strand.
GCCCTCTGTGGTGACGTCGAACCGGCTGCTCGCCTCCGGGCAGTACGCGACGACCTACTCGATCATCGACGGCCTCGGCCGCACCGTGCAGGTCCAGGAACCCACGTCGTACGCCGCGGGCGGGCGCATCGTCTCTGACACCGAGTACGACTCGCAGGGCCGGGCCTGGAAGACACACAACCCATACTGGAACAGCGCGAGCCCCGGCCCCGGTCTGCTGCTCGTCGACGACAACGCCGTGCCGAGCACGACCGTCACCGAATTCGACTCGGCGAACCGACCCATCGCGGCCAAATACCTGCACAACGGCACCGAGCAGTGGCGCACCACCACGGCCTATGACGGTGACCGGGTCACCAACGTGCCACCCGCGGGCGGCACCGCGACCACCGTGATCAGCAACGGTCTCGGACGGAAGATCCGCACGCTGCAGTACCACGACCGCACGAAGACCGGCCTGAACGACACAGCCGACTCGACTTCATACACCTACACCCGCGCCGGGCAGTTGGAGACGGTCACCGACGCGACCGGGCAGAACACCTGGCGGTTCAAATACGACCTGCGCGGCGCCAAAGTGTGGCAGTCCGACCCGGACTCGGGCGTGTCGACGACGACGTACGACGCGGCCGGTCAGCTGTTGACCAGCACCGACGCGGAGAACCGGACGCTCGCGTACGCATACGACGTGCTGGGCAGGCGCACCGCGACGCATCAGACGTCGTTGTCCGGCACCAAGCTCGCCGCGTGGGTGTACGACACCGTCCAGAAAGGCAAGCAGACCAGCGCCGTGCGGTTCTCCGGCGGCAAGGCCTACGTGCGGGCGGTGACCGGGTACGACACCGCAGGACGCGTGACCGGCACCAAGATCACCATCCCGAACAACGAGACCGGGCTCGTCGGGTCCTACAGTTTCTCCACCGCCTACGACCCGAACACCGGCGCGGTCGCCCGCGACACGTCCCCCGCCGCGGGCGGGCTCCCCGAGGACACCGTGTTCCGCGGGTACGACACTCTCGGCAGGCCCACCACCTCCCATTCCTCGGGCGGCGGCGGGGGAGCGGGCACGACATTGGTGTCCCAAACGGCGTACAACCCACTCGGCCAGGTGCTGCGGGTCAACTACGCCGCCGAGAACGACCCAAAGCAGGTCTCCACGACCTGGACCTACGAGGACGGCACGAACCGGCTCAGCTCGATGGCCGCCGTCCGCGCGACCGAGACCGGGAACTGGCTGGCGAACCGGGCGTACACGTACACCCCGTCCGGCTCGCTGACCAAGATCGCCGACACCCCGCCCGGCAGTCCCGCCGACACCCAGTGCTTCGGCTACGACCACCTGCAGCGGCTGACGAAGGCGTGGACGCCGTCGTCCGGGGACTGCGGGACCGCACCGTCGATCGCCGGGCTCGGAGGCTCCGCGCCGTAC
>NZ_JBOHGC010000147.1:0-5322 GCF_050699995.1 Actinokineospora sp.
CCACCCGGTTCTGGCTCAAGATGCTGCTCTACGTGTCCATGGCGGTGATCCTGGTGCTCGGCACCCTGGTGATCTTCACCTTCGACCCGGACATCCCCGCCTGAGCGCCGCACCCACCACAGGAGCAAGTGAGATGCAGTTCCACAAGTACGACGTGGTGATCGTCGGGGCCGGCGGCGCGGGCATGCGGGCGGCCATCGAGTCCGGCCAGCGGGCCCGCACCGCGGTGCTGACCAAGCTCTACCCGACCCGCTCGCACACCGGCGCGGCCCAGGGCGGCATGTGCGCCGCGCTGGCCAACGTCGAAGAGGACAACTGGGAGTGGCACACCTTCGACACGATCAAGGGCGGCGACTACCTGGTCGACCAGGACGCCGCCGAGATCATGGCGAAGGAGGCCATCGACGCGGTCCTCGACCTGGAGAAGATGGGCCTGCCGTTCAACCGCACGCCCGAGGGCAAGATCGACCAGCGGCGCTTCGGCGGGCACACCCGCAACCATGGTGAGGCCGCGGTCCGCCGCGCCTGCTACGCCGCCGACCGCACCGGTCACATGATCCTGCAGACGCTGTACCAGAACTGCGTGAAGCACGGCATCGAGTTCTTCAACGAGTTCTACGTGCTCGACATCTGTCTCACCGAGACGGAGAACGGCCCGGTCTGCACCGGCGCGATCGCCTACGAGCTCGCGACCGGCGAGATCCACGTGTTCTCCGCGAAGGCTGTCGTCTTCGCGACCGGCGGCTTCGGCAAGGTCTTCAAGACCACGTCGAACGCGCACACCCTGACCGGCGACGGCATGGGCATCGTGTACCGCAAGGGCCTGCCGCTGGAGGACATGGAGTTCTACCAGTTCCACCCGACAGGCCTCGCGGGCCTGGGCATCCTGCTCACGGAGGGTGCCCGAGGCGAGGGCGCGATCCTGCGCAACGCCTCCGGCGAGCGGTTCATGGAGCGCTACGCCCCCACCATCAAGGACCTCGCGCCGCGTGACATCGTCGCCCGGTCGATGGCCCTGGAGGTGCTGGAGGGACGAGGAGCGGGTCCGAACAAGGACTACGTGCTGCTCGACTGCACGCACCTGGGCGCGGAGGTCCTGGAGACCAAGTTGCCCGACATCACCGAGTTCGCCCGCACGTACCTCGCGGTCGACCCGGTGACCGAGCCGGTCCCGGTGTACCCGACCGCGCACTACGCGATGGGCGGCATCCCGACCAACATCCACGGCGAAGTGCTGCGGGACAACGACAACGTGGTGCCTGGTTTGTATGCCGCGGGCGAGTGCGCGTGCGTATCGGTGCACGGCGCGAACCGGCTGGGCACGAACTCGCTGCTCGACATCAACGTCTTCGGGCGTCGGGCGGGTCTGGCCGCGGCCGAGTACGCGAACAACCACGAGCACGTCGAGCTGCCGGAGAACCCCGCGGCGGCCGTGCAGGCGCAGGTCGAGCTGGTGCTGTCGGAGCACGGCAAGGAGCGGGTGGCCGACATCCGCACCGAACTGCAGGCCACGATGGACGCCAACGCGTCGGTGTACCGCACCGAGGAGACCTTGAAGCAGGCCCTGCACGACGTGCAGGCGCTCAAGGACCGCTACGCGCACATCACCGTGCAGGACAAGGGCAAGCGGTTCAACACCGACCTGCTGGAGGCCGTGGAACTGGGCTTCCTGCTGGAGCTGGCCGAGGTCCTGGTCGTCGGCGCGCTGGCGCGCAAGGAATCACGCGGCGGCCACGCCCGCGAGGACTACCCGCACCGCGACGACACGAACTTCATGCGTCACAGCATGTTCTACAAGCAGGGCGACGGTCTGAAGTCGGACATCCGGCTCGACTACAAGCCCGTCACCTTCACCCGGTACAAGCCGATGGAGCGCAAGTACTGATGACCGCCGCAACTGTCACTGACTCGGCCGGTGCCCGGGGCGACCAGCCGCCGGTGCCCGAGGGCGCCGTCACCATCACGGTGAAGATCCTGCGCTTCAACCCGGAGACCGACTCGGAGCCGCGCTGGGAGACCTTCGGCGTCCCCGCGCTGCCCACCGACCGGGTGCTGAACCTGCTGCACTACATCAAGTGGTACTTCGACGGGACCCTGACGTTCCGCCGGTCCTGCGCCCACGGCATCTGCGGCTCCGACGCCATGCAGATCAACGGCGTCAACCGGTTGGCGTGCAAGGTGCTGGTCAAGGACCTGATGGCGGCCAAGGGGAAGCAGACCACCATCACGGTGGCCCCGATCAAGGGCCTGCCGGTCCACAAGGACCTGCTCGTCGACATGGAACCGTTCATGGAGGCGTTCAAGGCGGTCAAGCCGTTCCTGATCACGTATGGGAACGAGCCGACCCGCGAGCGCATCCAGTCGGCGGCCGACCGCGAACGTTTCGACGACACCACCAAGTGCATCCTTTGTGCTTGCTGCACGACGTCTTGCCCGGTGTTCTGGAACGAGGGCTCGTACTTCGGTCCGGCGGCCATCGTCAACGCCCACCGGTTCATCTTCGACTCGCGTGACGAGGGCGCCCAGGAGCGGTTGGACATCCTGAACGACGCGGAGGGCGTGTGGCGGTGCCGAACGACCTTCAACTGCACGGACGCGTGCCCGCGTGGCATCCAGGTCACCAAGGCCATCCAGGAAGTCAAGCGCGCACTGCTGTTCCGCCGCTGATCTGAGTTGAGCCCACAACGGGTGTCGTCCACCATGGACGGCACCCGTTGTCGTTTCGGCCACGTCAGGGAGCGTCATGCGCACTCGTTTCGAGTTCGACGTCCACACGAAGGCCACGCCCGAGCAGGTCATCGAGCTGTTCACGGACTTCTCGGCGGATCGGCCCAAGCGCTGGCCCGCGCTCTCACCTCGTCAGTACCGGGTGTTCTCGGTCGGCGAGACCGAGGCCGACGTGCTGGAGGGGCAGGACCTGCCCAAGATCAACGCCCGCCGGCACTACAACTGGTCGACGCCGGGCAAGGTCGTCATGACCGTGACCGAAAGCGCCTACCTGGCCACGTCCAGCCTCCACACGGTTGAAGTCCGACCGGCGGCAGGCGGCGGCAGCGATCTCCACTGCGTCTGGGACAACACAGCCATCAACCTGCCCGCCAAGATCGGGGTCGGGATGATGCGGTTCATGGGCAAGAAGTTCTTCCGCACCTACTACAAGCGTGTCCTCGACCGGCTCGTAGAAACAGCCTGATTCAGGACAGCACGCGATAGGTCACGTGCGTGACCGCGCTCGCCGCCCGCGAAGCCACCTGCTCGAGATTCAGGGGCGGGACGCCGTCGAAAATCCGGACGCCCGCACCGATCGTGTACGGCACGATGTGCAGCCGCAGCTCGTCGATCAGCCCGGCGGCGAGGTACTGGTTGATGGTGCTCGCGCCGCCGTGGATCGAGACGTCGCCGTCGCCTGCCGCCTCGCGTGCCTGGGCCAGTGCCGACTCGATTCCGTCGGTGACGAAGTAGTACGTGGTGCCGCCTTCCATCGGCTGCGGGTCGCGCGGGTGGTGGGTGAGGACGAAGACCGAGGAGTGGAACGGCGGGTTGTCTCCCCACCAGCCATTCCACGGCCGATCCCAGTCGCCGCGCACCGGGCCGAACATGTTCCGCCCCATGATCACCGCTTTGGCGGAGTGCAGCTGGGCGATCTCGGCCCGGTTCTCCTCGGGGTTGTCGAACATCCAGGCGTGCAGCCGGTCGCCCCAGCCGTCGCCGCCGTCTTCGCCGAACGGTTGCTCCTCGGTCTGGTTGAGCCCAGCCGAGTAGCCGTCGGCCGTGATGGTTTGGTCGGCGATGACCCTGCCCATGTCCGTCTCCTCAATGTGCCGCCCATCGACTGACCCGATGAGCCCCCAGTACCTACCAGCATGGGCCATTTGATCCATGACGTCTAATGCCGATCTTGTAGCAGACTCATTGATAATCTTGATCCATGCTCAACCTGGTGCACCTCAAGGTCCTGGCCGCGGTGGCGCGCCACGGGTCGGTGACCAAAGCGGCGAAGGAGCTGCGCTACTCCCAGCCGTCGGTGAGCCACCACCTGTCTCGCCTGGAAGCGGCCGTCGGCGTCAAGCTCGTCCAGCGCGTCGGTCGTGGGATCCGGCTGACCCCGGAAGGGCGGCTGCTGGCCAACCGGGCAGGCGAGATCGTGGGAAGAGTCGACGCGGCCACTCGGGAGCTCGCGGCCCAGGTCGGTCTGCGGTCCGGGCGGATCCGCCTGGCCGCCAACGCGTCCGCGCTGAGCACGATCGTGCCCAAGGCAGCCACCCTGCTGGCCGAGGCGCATCCCGGAATCGAATTGAGCGTGTTCGACCGTCACCCGGACGCGGCGTTGCAGATGCTGCGGCACAGCGAAATCGACGTCGCCCTCATCTTCCGATACCCCGCCGCCCCCGTCGAGGAAGAAGGATTCCGCCTCGTCCACATCTGCGACGACCCGATCTACCTCGTCAGCAGACAACCCGACGACAGCGTCGCGAACCATCGCGACTCCCCCTGGATCGGCGGCTGCGACCGATGCCAGACCGAGCTGACCACCATATGCCGACGAGAAGGCTTCACCCCACGCATCGCATCCGTTAGCGACGACATGGTCGTCGTGCAAGCCCTCGTCGCCGCGGGAACAGGTGTCAGCACCCTGCCCGGACTCGCCCTCCAAGCCCACCGCCGACCCGACATCCACACCACCAAGCTCGACAGTTCCCCCCGTCAGCTCTACGCCGTCACCTACGGCGAACCACCGGACCCGCCCGCCTCCACAGCGCTGATCCAAGCCATCCACGACTCTGCTCAATGAAGCACCCCGTCACTGGACGTTGCCCCACCAAAGCCGTTCGACGATGAGTTCATCGAGGTTGCGTAGGCGCTCGACGGCCATCGGCGCGTGGGGGCCGGAGTGTTCGAGAGCGGCCCGCAGGTCGGAGCTGAGGTAGACCGCTTCACGGATTTCGCACTCGGCGCGGAGGGTTTCCGAGGGGGTGGCCGTGGCTCGGGCGATGACGTCGAGGACGGCTGCCAAGTGCGGGCCGCTGAATCGGGCGAGGAAGAACCAGTCGTCGATCGGATCCCCGAAGCGGGCCCATTCGAAGTCCAACAGCGCCGTCACGCGCCGGTCGTGGGCGAGCCAGTTGCCCCAGTGGCAGTCCGCGTGGATCGGAACGGTGGCGGAGGCATGCGACGGCGCACGGTCCGCTATCTCCCTCAGGCCGTCGAGCACTTGCCGGGGAATGACGCCGTCGCTGTTCAGGACGACGAGTTTCCCGATCTCGTCGGCGAGCGCGTCGTGACCGGTGAACCCACCGTGGTCGACGACTTCGGCCAGCGTCT
>NZ_JBOHGC010000148.1:0-2854 GCF_050699995.1 Actinokineospora sp.
CGTGGTGGCCTACGACAAGCTCTCCGAAGGAGCGCTGCAGTACTCGATCTCCACGCTGTACGACCCGTTCTGGGGCCGCGAGTTCGCCGTCGGCATCATGGGATTCTCCGCCGCCTACTGGCGGGCCCGGATGGAGCCGCTCAGCCACACCGAAGAGGCCGCGGCGATGGTGTCGGTGAAGAACCGCCGCAACGCGATCCGGAATCCGTATGCGCACGTCAAGAAGGAAGTCACCGTCGAGGACGTGCTGAACTCGCGGCCGCTGTGCACCCCGATCAAGCTGCTCGACGTGCCGCCGATCTCCGACGGCGCCTGCGCGGTCGTGTTGGCGAGCGAGGACGCGGCGAAGAAGTCGCCGAAGCCCGCGTGGATCCGGGGCATGTCCTACTACTGCGAGGCGGAGAACGCGATCAACCGCTCGATGCTGCAGTCCGAGCCGCTCACCCTGGCGGCACAGAAGGTCTACAAGCAGGCGGGCATCACGAATCCGCGGCGCCAGTGCGACGTGGTCGAGGTCCAGGAGCCGTACACCTGCTTCGAGCTCAGCTACTACGAGGGGCTCGGGCTGTGCGAGCAGGGCGGCGCGGCGAAGCTCATCGCCTCGGGCGCGACGGAGTTCGACGGTGACATCCCCGTGAACCCCTCCGGTGGCTGCATGGGCGCGAACCCCATCGGCGCCACCGCGCTGATCCGGCTGGCCGAGGTGGCTCAGCAGGTCCGCGGCCGCTGCGGCGAGCACCAGGTGCCCGACGCCAAGGTCGGCCTCATGCAAGCGGGCGGCGGCTGGGCGAACCTGCGCGGGGTCGCCGTGGTCAGCTCGACGAAATCCTGAGAGGAACGACAGTGACTGCTGGACTGACTGCTGGACCTACTGCTGGTGGACTGCGGACCGGGATCGACCAGGCCCCGGTCATGGAGACGACCCTGACCATGCCGTACACGCTCACCATGGGCCGTGCGGCGGGGACTTTCCTGACGGAGTTGCGCAATCAGCGCATCGTCGGCACGCGTTGTTCGGTGTCCGGCGATGTCACCGTGCCGCCCGCCGACTTCTCCCGGTCGGGTGGCGAGACCGAGTTCGTCGTCCTGCCCGGGACGGGCGACATTCGCGCCTGGACCAGGACACCCGCGGGCGTCCTCGCGACGATCCGCCTCGATGGCGCGGACACGGACCTGGTGCACCGGATCGTCGGGGACACCGACGACGTGCGCAACGGCGCCGCGGTCCGCGTGGTGTGGGCGCCCGACGCGGAGGGTTTCGACGTCCTGGCCGGGTTCGAGCTGGGCGAGGCAGGCCAGTCCGATGGCCAGGTGGTCGTCACGCCGCTGGAAACCGACAGCGAGGCGATCGCGGAGTTCCCGTACCGGCTCGACCTCGACTACAAGCACTCCTACGGGCCGTTCTACGGCCGCATGTTCGACGAACTGGGCTCCCACCGTCGCCTCGTGGGGACCAAATGCCCGTCGTGCCGCAACGTTCTTGTACCCGCGCGGGGCAACTGCGACGTGTGCTTCGTGCCGACCGGCCAGGTCGTCGACGTCGCCGACACCGGCACACTCCAGGCGTTCTCGGTCATCCACCTCGAGTTCGTCGGACAGACCCGCAAGCCGCCCTACGTCTACGCCGAGATCAATCTGGACGGTTCGGCCACCAGGCTCATCCACACCGTCGGCGGTGTCGACATGGCGAGGGCCGAGGAGCTGCTCTCGATCGGCATGAAGGTGCGCGCGGTGTGGAAGCAGGACGCGCCCACCAGGGGCACGCTCTCCGACATCGACTACTTCGAGCCGGTCCTTGAGGACGGTTCGCGATGAGCGATGTCGCAGCGCCCGCGTTCGAGAACCTGAGCTTCGACGTCGCCGAAGGTGTCGCGACGATCCGGCTCACCCGGGTCGCCGCCCGCAACGCGCTCAACATGGCGTTGAAGCGGGACCTGTCGGAGGCGATCGCCCTCGCCGGTGCACGTGACGACGTCCGGGCGGTCGTCGTGACCGGTGATGGAGGCGCCTTCTGCGCGGGCGGTGACATCGAGGAGATGGTCCTCAACGACAGCCCGACCACGAGCCGGGCCCGGCTGCGCAAGCTGCTCTCCGACATCTTCATCCCGCTCGCCGAGCTCGAGAAGCCGACCATCGCCGCGGTCAACGGGCATGCCCACGGCGCGGGCCTCAGCCTGGCCCTCGCGTGCGACCTCGTGATCGCGGCGGACGACGCGCTGTTCTCCTGCGCGTTCGCGAAGGTCGGGCTCGTTCCCGACTGTGGGTCGCTCTACTTCCTGCCCCGCCGGATCTCCATGACCCTCGCGAAGGAACTCATCTTCACCGGTCGGCGGTTCGGCGCCAAGGAAGCGCAGGAGATGGGCCTGGTCAATCGGGTGGTGCCCACCCCCGAGGTGCTCGCGGAGGCTCAGGCGCTCGGCAAGGAGCTGGCCGCCGGTCCCACCGTGGCACTCGGGTTGGCGAAGACGCTGCTCGCCCGCTCCCTTCAGCTCGGGATCGGCGACATGGCCGAGCTGGAGGCGTTCGGCCAGGCGGTCGCGTACGCGACGGAGGACCACCTCGAAGCGCGCCGCGCCTTCTCATCGAAGTCGCGGCCGAAGTTCAACGGTCGTTAGAAAAGCAGGGAGCGCAGTGATGGTCGAGAAGGCAACGAGCGAGACGGTCGAGTTCTGCGCCCCCGAGGAGGCGATCGCCGCGATCGCGCGCGGCGAGATCGTCGTGGTCGCCGACGACGAGAACCGGGAGAACGAAGGCGACCTGATCATGGCCGCCGAGTTCGCGACCGAGGAGGCGATGGCGTTCTTCGTACGCCATACCTCGGGTGTCGTGTGCGTCGGCATGGACGGGGCACGAC
>NZ_JBOHGC010000149.1:0-5405 GCF_050699995.1 Actinokineospora sp.
GAACCGGCACCGCCGGTTGAAGAGCCCGCACCCCCGGTTGAAGAACCGGCCCCCCCGGTTGAAGAACCGGCACCCCCGGTTGAAGAACCGGCACCCCCGGTCGAGGAACCCGCGCCGCCCGTTGAAGAGCCGGCACCGCCGGTCGATGAGGCACCAGAGCCGGCACCGGTTCCGTAGCAGCACTCTTCAGCACTGATCAGCAGTGACGAGCGCAGGCCGCCGCCTTCCGCGGCGGCCTGCGCTTTGTCGTCAGGTCAGCAGGTAGCCCATCTGGAATTCCACCTTGTAGCCCTCGCAGCTGCTGTGGATCGAGTCGAAGTGACCACCCGAGTAGTTGCAGCGGTAGATCGCCGCCGAGCGCGCTCCCTCAGGCGGGGCGGTGAAGACGTAGCCGAGCAGGCCGATCACCTTGTGGCCCTCGCAGCCGCCGCTCTGGTCCACCGACGTGAAGTGGTCCTCCGAGGTGTTCTGCTTGCAGGAGTACATCTTTTTGGTGCCGGGCGCGGGCTTCGCGGACAGCGCGCCGAGGGGGTGTTCACGGCTGAAGCCGGCGGGCGCGGGGTAGGCCGCGGTCGCGAGGACGTGCCAACCGGTCGGGTGGTTGTAGCGGGTCACCGTGGTCCGCGTCCACGATGGCGGAGGCGTGGTTGTGGGGACCGTCGTGGTCGGCTGCGGCGGAGCGGGCTGGCCTGCCGACGTCGTCGTGGGCTTGATCGACCCGGAGGCCGCGGCGCCCGACGACGGTGCGGCCGAGACGCTGCTCGGCGGCGCGGTGGAGCTGGGGGCGCCGGAGGACGACGTCGGCCCCTCCGTGGTGGTGGCGGGCGGCGTCGAGGACTGGGTCTGCTTGTCGACGACCGGCATGGCCGTCGGGGTGTCCTCATCGCCGGGGATCAGCACGAAGACCGCGACCAGGGCAGCGACGACGACCGCCGCCGCGCCCGCCAGCAGCACGGGCAGCTTGCGGTTGGGGCGCTTCTCGTCCCAGGGGTCGTCGCTCACCCATGCCGGGGACGCGGGGACCGCCGCGTCCATGACGTTCTCGCGCGTGGAGCGCTGCGGGGCGGCGACCGCCATGGTGGGTCCGGCGACAAGTTCGGTGGAGTCGGCGACGGGGGCGACGAGTTCGGTCGAACCGTCCGGCCCGGCGACCGGGGCGAACGTGACCGTCTTCTCCGGGTCGGCGGGCGCGCCCAGCAGCGCTGCGGCCCTGGCGCCGGTGAGCCGCTCGGCCGGGTCCTGGCTCAGCAGGCCGTTGAGCAGGGAGCTGAGCGGCTCGCCGCAGCGGCTGGGCTGGGGGCGCTCGGTGAGGATGGCGTGCATGGTGGCGGCCGTGGTGGTCCGCGTGAACGGCGCCTTGCCCTCGACCGCGTGGAAGAGGGTCGCGCCGAGCGACCACAGGTCGGTGGCGGACGCGGGCTGCGACCCGGTGAACAGCTCCGGGGCCATGTAGCCCGGGGAGCCCATGATGCCGCCGGTCGCGGTGAGGCTCGGGTCGTCGACGCCGCGGGCGATGCCGAAGTCGGCGAGCTTCACCCGGTCGCCGGGCAGCACCATGATGTTGCTCGGCTTGACGTCGCGGTGCACGATCCCCGCGTCGTGGGCGCTCTTCAGCGCGCCGAGCACCTGCCGGGCGATCGCCACGACCCTGTCCTCGGCCAGCGGTCCGGCGGCGATCAGGTCGGCGAGTGTGGGGGCCTGGACAAGCTCCATGACCAGGTAGGCGAAGCCCTGGTCGAATGACACGTCGAACACGGTGACGATCGCCGGGTCGTTGAGCGCGCCCGCCGTCCGCGCCTCGCGCAGGACACGTTCCTGGAAGACCGCCGGGTCGTGCCCAGGAGGGAATGGCAGCTCCTTGAGCGCCACCCGCCTGCCGATGACCCGGTCCTCGGCCAGCCACACGACGCCCATGCCGCCGCGCCCCAGCTCACCCAGAAGTGCGTAGCGCCCGGCGACCAGTCTTGGTTCAGCCATGAGATCCCCCTCCGCGCTGTCGGGCGACAGCCTACGAAAGGGGGACCTCACTGGTCCTGCGGGGTCAGACCAGCGGTGAGAGGCCCGGACGCCAGCTCACCCGGCCGACCGAGTGCTCGAAGGCGGGCCGGACCTCGACCGTGTCGTAGATGATGTGCAGTTTGGTGATCTTCTCGTCCTCGTCGAGCTCCATGACGTCGACGACCTCGAAGGGAGCCTGGCCACCGTCGGCGAAGGTCCAGTCGAAGTGGAACCAGATGGTGATGAGCGGCCGCCCGTCCGGCGTCGACCCGGCCGCCGACCCGCGCAGCTTCAAACCCGCGTGGTCTGCCCCCGTCGGCGAAGAGGGCCAGCACCCGGGCGAGCTCCCCCGATTCGAGTGCGGTCAGGTACGCCTCAGCGAGATCGATCGACTCCATGGCACGAACGTAACCAGTGGGGATTTTCCGCTCACCTCTCGTCGTGCGATCTCACCACCTGCGACAAGTACGCCGATCGGACAGGTTGCGGCGGGTGGGACGGACCGTTGTCATGGGTCGATGATCAGCAACAGGCTGCCCGCCCGGATGCGGGCCTTGGCGATGGAGTTGAAGGTCCTTCGGGCGCAGGCGGGCATGAACACCCAGAAAGCGGCCGCACGAATCGGAACCTCCACGGCGACACTGAATCGCACGGAGAAAGCGAAGCGGATATCGCACATCACGGATATCGCGGCGCTGCTGGCGGTTTATGGGGTGACCGGGCCGGAGAGGGTCCGGCTCCTGGACATGGCGGAGAATCTCAACGCCCGCGAATGGCTGGAGACCGGAGATCGTCTGCCGCTGCTGCTGCCCGCGCTCGCGGGCTTCGAGTCAGCGGCGAATGTGATCGTGCACTTCGCCCACTCGTTCGTGCCTGGGCTGCTGCAGACACCTGCCTACGCACGGGCGGTCATGGCGCTCGCCGACACCGACGACCAAGGTCGCGAAGAGCGGGTGGCCGCGCGGCTTGAACGGCAGAAGGTGCTGAACAAGGTGATGAGTCCCAGATATGTGGCCATCCTCGACGAAGCGATATTCCGCAGGCCGCTCGGTGGAGCGGAAGTCATGGCGCAACAGATTCATTGGCTGATCGGCCGTGCGCAGCAGCCCCACATCACGATTCTCGTGATTCCGTTCAAACACGGTGGCTATCTCAACCCGGGCACGTTTTCGCTGCTGGAGTTCCGATCGGATCCGGCGATCGTCTACGTGGAGAACGAGGGCGCGTCCGGCTTCCTGGATGCACCTGATCAGATCAGCAAGTTTCAAGGCCGCACGGCTACGCTGGTCAAGCACGCGTTGGGGTCCGCCGATACGGTGAACTTGCTGACGAGGTTGGCGGGTGATTACGAACGGAGCTGAAACGGCATGCACGCTGAGTGGCGCAAATCGAGCTTCAGCTCGCCGAACGGCGCCGAGTGCGTGGAGATCGCCTTCTCAGCCACCGTGCGCGTGCGGGACTCCAAGAACCCCATCGGCGGCACGCTCAGCTTCCCCGCGAACGCCTGGTTCCCCGCGCGCCTGACCTGCTCCGAATGGCCCAATGTCATGCGCCCCAACACTCCCGCGTGACTCAACTCGCCTAGTCTTCCCCCGCCGGACGCGACCGCAACCGGTGCTGGGGGCCGGCTCGGGGACGGCCGTGGTCAATTGGAGTTCCTTCATGTCCTTGTTCAGCTATGCCCGGGTGACGGCCGCCGTGTGCGCCGTGGCCGCGGGAATGCTGGTCACCGCACCAGCCCACGCCCAACCGAGCGATCCCGCTCCCGCGCCGTCGTCGGTGTCCGCGGAGCCCTCCGCGCCGGTCTCGGAACCCGCACCGGAACCCGCGCCGTCGAGCGCGCCTGCCGAACCGGTCGAGCCGCAGCCGCAGCAGCCCGCGGAGAAGGCCGACGCCAACCCGGTCGAGCCGTTCGCGGTGGAGATCAAGCTCGGCAAGGAGTCGTACCAGACCGGTGAGCCGGTCAAGGGCACCCTCAAGATCACCAACACGACGACGGGCCCGCTCAAGGCGTCGGCCTACCTGATCACCTTCCAAAGCACCATCGTCCTGGACTACCAGAGCAGGAACAGGCTCCAATCCGGTGTCGAGCTCGACGCGGGCCAGAGCCACACCCACGAGTTCGAAGGCGTCGTCGGCGATCCGAATGCCACATCCGCCGTTCTCACTGGTTTCGTCCAGTCCGGTGACTTCAACCACCGCTCGACCATGTTCGAGGCGACCGCCGCGCTGAAGCAGGTCCACGGCAAGATCGCGGGCGTCGTCTACCTCGACAAGAACGGCAACGAGAAGATCGACGCCGGTGAGATCGCGGCGGGCGTCGACGTGACAGCGGACAACGGCGTCATCCAAGACGGACGCCTGACCGTCAAGACCGACGCCGATGGGCGATTCACCTTCGACCGGCTCGCTCCGGTCGCGCACTCGGTGTCGCCGGAGGTCGGCGACTGGGCGTTCCGATACACGACCGTGCAGGTCGACCTGTCCGACGACAATATGGATCTCCACCTGCGCGGCGTCCGCCCGTTCAGCGAGGGTCTGACTGCGGAGATCGAGTTCAAGCACGACAGCTACAAGCCGGGCGACACCGCCGAACTCGTCGTCACCCTGACGAACAAGGGCACCGTCCCGATCGTCGGCATCAACGTGGCCTGCAACCGCAGCGGTGAGGGCCCCGGGCTGCAGGGCGACGGCGCGGGCTGGGGCGACTTCGCCTGGGACCGCAAGGGTGTCAGCGTCGCACCGGGCAAGACCGAGACGTACGAGGTCAGCGAGATCATCCCGGTCGCCTATGGCAGGTACGGCATCGTGTTCGCCGACTGTGACTTCGGTTGGGACGCCTCGTCGAATCCCAGCGCCTCCGATGCCGCCCGACTGATCACCGATGCCACCGGCACCGTGCGCACCACCGCCTTCCAGGACGCCAACGGCAACGGCTGGTCCGACGAAGGCGAGACCATCGCGGGCGTCGACATGCAGCTGGTCGACCCGGAGACCGCCGAGATCGTGGCGACTTCGCGCACCAACGACCAGGGTGTCGCCGAGTTCAAGGACGCGCCCGCCGGGGTCTACCTCGCGGAGGTCGACGGGCCGTGGACCGTGCACAACCCCGAGGGGTATTACGTCCTGGTCATGGGGGGCGGCTGCTGGTACACCTGCGACTTCGACGTCGAGTTGAAGCCGGGTACCGACGTTGAGCCCACGCCTAACCCGGTGACCACCGTCCCCAAGGCGCCCCCGGCGGCGCCCGCCCCGCAGGCGCGGTCCGGAAACCTGCCGGACACCGGCGCGAACGTGATCTGGCTGTCCGTCGGCGGCCTGACCACACTGCTCGCCGGAGCGGTGTTCCTGATCGCCGCGAACCGCAGGCGCACCAAGGCGAACTGAACCACCTGAGACAAAGCGGG
>NZ_JBOHGC010000150.1:0-1037 GCF_050699995.1 Actinokineospora sp.
CCCATCCGATACTCTGTGCACACACCAGCGGGAGACCGCAAGTCCGGGTGGCGGAATGGCAGACGCGCTAGCTTGAGGTGCTAGTGCCCTTAACGGGCGTGGGGGTTCAAGTCCCCCCTCGGACACATAATTGCCCCACGGGTCCTATCTGAGCCTATCAGACGGACTTCGTGGGGTTGTTTATTTTGGCGTCGGCGCGCGAGCGTGGTCGAGATCGCCCACTCCCCCATGTCGCGCCGGGTCGACGGGCGCCGCCCGGTGACGGAGCGGTGTCTGCGGTCGGCGCTAGTGCGCCCCCAGACCTGGCGGCCGGTGTACCGGGGGTTCTCCACGATCTCGATGATCGTGCGCAGCGACCATACGGTGTTCGACCGATGCCGGTTACGGGTCGGGTCGTTGCTCGAGGGGCATGGGACACCCCGCTCGTTCAACTCCCGTGCGATGGACGCGGCGCTGCGCCCGGCACCACGTTCGGCGAAGATCCACCGCACATGCGGCGCGGTGACCGGATCGGGCGCCAGGCGCTGCAGTTGCGAGGTTGTCAAATTTTCTGTGTAAGCAGGGCGACTTCGTTTCCTTGTTGTGATCTTGCGTCTTGGCTACGTTCCGCGCTCGTCGGCTAGAGAGACAGTCGGTCTCCGAAGCGGGTCGCGAACGCGGCGGGTGTCCACACATCTGGGGTGTCTGTCGGACTGCGGCTACGTCGAGGTTCGGCGACAGGGCCGGTTCGCGCACTACCGGGTCGCCGACTCGCGGGTGGCCCAGTTGGTGTCGCTGGCCCGCTCGCTGGCGGCGGACAACGCCGCCGCGCTGGCGGCGTGCATGCGCATCACCCCGAAAGCCTGACGGGAGCCGACCATGGCCGATTCCGAGCGCACCCGCCGCACGCTGACCACCCTCGGCCTGGTGTCGCTGCCTATCCTGTGCTGCGGCCTGCCACTACTGATCGCCGCCGGGGCGTTCGGGGCCGTCGGCACGCTCCCTGGCAACCCATGGCTGATCGGCGCCGCCGCCCTGGCCCTGATCGCGGTCGTCGT
>NZ_JBOHGC010000151.1:0-2951 GCF_050699995.1 Actinokineospora sp.
ACCTCGAGCGGTACGTCGAACACGCCCGCCACGTCGAGGTGCAGATCCTGGCGGACACCCACGGCACCGTGTGCCACCTCGGCGAGCGCGACTGCTCGACACAGCGCAGGCACCAGAAGCTGATCGAAGAGGCCCCCGCCACCGGCATCCCCGACTCGCTCGTGGCCGACATCAGGAAGTCCGCGGTGCGGCTCGCCGAGGGGCTGGACTACGTCGGCGCGGGCACGGTCGAGTTCCTCGTCGACGTCGACCGCGGCGACTACCTGTTCCTCGAACTCAATGCGCGGGTCCAAGTCGAGCACCCGGTCACGGAGATGATCACCGGCGTGGACATCGTCCGGGAGCAGTTGCGCGTCGCCGCGGGCAAGCCCCTCTCCTTCACCCAGGACGACGTGGTCGTCAAGGGACACAGCATCGAGTGCCGGATCAACGCCGAAGACCCCTCACGCGGATTCCTGCCAAACCCGGGCACGGTGAGCACGTGGGTCGTGCCGCAGGGCCATGGCATCCGCGTGGACACCCACATCCGGCAGGGCGACGTCATCCCGCCGTACTACGACTCGATGATCGCCAAACTGATCGTGCACGCGGCCGACCGGCCCGCGGCGCTCGCCTTGATGCGCCGGGCACTGGCCAAGCTCAGGGTCGACGGCGTGGCCACGACGACCGGCCTGCACGACGACATCCTCGCCCACCGGCGTTTCGCCGAGGGCCCCACGACGACCCGGTGGCTTGAGGAGCACTTCCTCCCGCACTGGCAAGAGGAGAAGTCACGATGACCCGCATCGACTTCGTCGACCAGACGCTTCGCGACGGGCAGCAGAGCCTGTGGGGCATGCGCATGCGCGCCTACGAGGCGGCAGAGGCGCTGCCGCACATCGACCGCACCGGGTTCCGGGTCGTCGACCTCACCGGTGCAGGCATGTTCACCGTCCTTTTGCGACAGTTCGCCGACGACCCGTGGGCCACGACCGACTTCCTCGTGAAGAACCTGCCCAACAACGTCCTGCGCTCGGGAATGCGGACGATCAGCGTGATCGGCTTCGCGCACACCCCCGAGTCCATCATCGACCTCTGGGTCAAGACGCTCATCAAGCACGGCGTCCGGAGCTTCTGGATCTACGACTGCCTCTACGACATGCCGACGATGCGCAGGCTCGCCGACGTCATCGTCAACGAGGGCGGAATACCCGTGCCCGCGATCATGTACGGGTACACCGACGTGCACGACGACGCCTTCTTCGCCACCCGTGCCAAGGAGATGGCGAGCTGGGACGGCGTCGAGTCGATCTACGTCGAGGACGCCGCGGGCGTGCTCAAGCCCGAGCGCGCCGCGACGCTGCTGCCCGCGATCAGGGCGGCGACCGGGGACATGCCGCTCGAACTGCACTGCCACAACACCACCGGGCTCGCCCAGCTGAACTACGTCGAGGGTCTCAAGGCCGGGTTCACCATCCTGCACACCGCGTCCCGGCCCATGGCGAACGGACCCTCCCTGCCCTCGACCGAGGGCATGCTCCCGATCCTGCACGACATGGGGTTCACCCACGGCCTCGACGTCAGCAGGTTGGCGCCGGTCGCCGACAACTTCCGCCGCGCCGCCACCGAGGCGGGCTACGAGATCGGCGCCCAGGCCGAGTACGACCCGAGGATCTATCGCCACCAACTGCCCGGCGGCATGACGGGAACGTTGAAGAGCCAGCTGGCCCAGTACGGGATGACCGACCGGCTCCCGGAGGTTCTCGAAGCGATCCCGCAGGTGCGCGAGGAACTGGGCCAGCCGATCATGGCGACCCCGTTCTCGCAGTTCGTCGGCATCCAAGCGGTGCTCAACGTCGTCACCGGTGACCGGTACAAGCTCGTGCCCGACGAGGTCATCCACTACGCCCTCGGGCATTACGGACCGCTGCCGAAGGCCGTCGACCCGGAGGTCGCCGACCGCGTTCTGTCCTCACCCCGTGCGGCGGAGATCCGGCGCTGGGAGCGGCCGACTCCCTCGTTGGCCGAGATCAGGAAGCGCTTCCCGGCGGGGATCAGCGACGAGGAACTGCTGCTGCGGTTCATGACCTCCGACGAGGAGGTCGACCGGATGCTGGCGAAGGGGCCGATCCGGACCGATCCGCGACGCTCCGCGAACGAGATCGTCAACTACGTCACCGATCTGGTTCGCGAGCCATGCCCGATGACCAGCCTCGCGGTGACCACCCCGCAGGTCTCGATCCGACTGCGCCGCGCCACTACCACATAGGAGTGTCCATGGACACGGTTGCCGAGCTGCTGCGCTTCGCAGCCGAGCGGCACCCGGACCGTGTCGCCGTGGCGGGCGCCGACGGAACGACGACCACCTACGGCGGTCTCTACGACGCGGCGGGGCGAGCGGCGAACGCACTCCTGGCACAGGGTCTGCGCCCGGGTGACCGCGTCGTGGCCTGGATGACCGATGGACCGCGCTATGTCGAGCTGTACGCGGCGTGCGCGCTCGCCGGTCTGGTCGTGGTACCGGTCAACGCCCGGTACACCGCGCACGAAGCTCAGCACCTCGTGGTGGACTCGGGCGCACGGGCCCTTGTGTACTCGCCCGCCATGCTGGAACGCGTCGAGGCACTAGCCGATGTGCCCGCCGACATCCGCCTCGTGGTGGACGGGCAGGCACCGCCGGGACAGCTGTCGTATCAAGACCTCCGGGACAGCGGCCCGGCCGATCCGCTTCCGCTGCCGGGCCAGGACGCGCTATACATCCTCGGATACACCAGCGGCACCACGGGAAAGCCGAAAGGCGCGCGGTTGACCCACGGCTCCGTGTCGGCGATCGCGCGACTCAACGCCTTGTCGTATCGCCTTCCGGTCGGCAGCGTCGCCGCTCTCACGGGGTCGATGTCGTTCGTGGCCGTCGTTCCCGCCCACATCTTCAGCCACTTCTACGTCGGCGGCACCGTCGTGTTCCTCGGCGA
>NZ_JBOHGC010000152.1:0-3533 GCF_050699995.1 Actinokineospora sp.
GTCGTGGTCGGACTGCGCGTCGCCAGCAGCAGCCAGAGCAGCCCGAAGCCCAACGCCGCGATGACGGGACGCCAGACCGGTGCCGAGGGCGTGGCGGTCGGCGTGAGGTTCGGGGCGTGGTCGCGGATCGCGGTCAACACCTGCCGCATGCTGGGGTTGACCATGGCGTGGGAGCCGACGAACACAGTCGGGACGGTCTCGTTGCCGTCCGCGACCGAACGCACCCTGGCCGCGGCCTCCGGGTCTTTCCAGATGTCGACCTCGCGCAGCGGCAGCCCGCTGAGCCGCAGCCCGCTGCGCAGCACCATGCAGAACGGGCGACTCGGCCGCCAATAGAACTCGACCGCATCGGTCATGCGAACGTGCCCAACCAGGTGGTCAGCGCGTACAGCGCGACGTAGGTGCCCACGGCAACGGCCAGGACGGCGAGCAGCCGCCACCGCCACCGGCGCACCCCGGCGACGCTGCACTGGTCGCGGCGGCGCAACGCCACCCAGACCAGCAGGGCAAGCACCGCCAGCCCGCCCAGCCGGAACCACCAGGCGTAGTTGTCATACAGGTTGGTCGCCCATGCGAACGCCGTCCCGGCGCTGACGACGCCCACCAGTGCGAGCACGGTCGGACCGACGCAGCACAGAATGCCGACGAGCCCGCCGGCCAGCCCCATCCGCCACACCGGCAGCCCAGCCGCCGTCGGCTTTCCTGGGGTGCCTGAGGTGTTCGTGGCGGTCGGGTCGCTCATCGCTTTCCGCCGAGCCACTGCGGCAGCCGCTCCAGCAGACCGGGACGGTCGCCTTCCGGTTCGCCCTCCACCTGGACACCGTGCCAGAACGCGACGTGGTCTTTGATCCGCCGGGCCAGGGGACTGGGATGCGGGTAATACCAGGCCGCGTCCCGGTTGACCTCGCCGTCCGCCGTCACGGTGTAGTAGCGGGCCAGGCCCTTCCACGGGCACACCGACTTGGTCCGGCTCTCCACGAAGAACTCCCGGCGCAACGACTCAGGCGGGAAATAGTGGTTGCCCTCCACCCGCACCGTCCTCGGCGCCTCCGCCAACACCACACCGTTCCATACCGCACGCATCATCGAAGATCGACCTCCATGGTCCAAGTCCACACCAGCACAGGACTCGTCGCGCGACAAGTGTCAGCGTGGTGACACCATGGAAGGCATGGCCCTCTCCCGTCTTCCGTCCGCCGCGCTGGACCAGGCCATGCGGTTGCTGGGCAGCGCCCCCGCCGAGGACATGGCGATCCGGCAGGCCGCGTGGGTGGCCCGCTGCGTCGGCCGCGGCGAGTCGGCGCCGCTGACGCCCGACGCGATCACCGCACTGGCGGGCACCCTCAGACAACTCCACCTCCCGCGGGGAACCGCGCTGTTCCACAGTGGCGATTTCGCGCGGGAGGTGTGGATCGTGCAGCAGGGCCGGGTCGAGCTGTCGGTCGGATCCGGGCGCCGACGCACGGTCGTGGCCGTCCTGCGCCCAGGTGACGTCGAGGGCGACATCCACATGCTGCTGGACATGGCCCTGCCCTACACCGCCCGAGCCCTCGACGAGTCCACCCTGCTTTCCCTGACCGCGGCGGACTTCGAACACCTCCTCGCCACCAGCCCGCCCATCACCCGCCGCTGGCTCTCCAGCGTCGCGCAGCGACTCGCCGCCAGCCAGATGCGCCTGGTCGGCCTGCTCGGCCGGAGCCTGACCGAACAGGTCGCCGGGCTGCTGCTCGACGAGGCCATCGACGGGCAGGTCTCCCTGTCCCAGCGCACCCTGGCCGCCATGGTCGGCGCCCAACGCCCGTCGTTGAACAAGATCCTCAAAGAACTCGAACGCGAAGGGCTCATCGGCGTGCGCTACGGCGCCATCGACATCCTCGACGCCGACCGCCTGCGAAAGCGCGCGGGCTGACCGCTCACGTCACGATCAGGTGACGACGGTTCGTTGTGTAACCGAGGTAACCGACCACTTCCAGGATGCGGAGAAGGCTCCCCCCGCACCGCCGATCCCCGGCGGCGCAGGAAGGAGCCGATCGTGTCCGCACTCGCTCATCCCACGACCTCAGGGCTGATGTCCCGCGCAGGGAGCGGAGCCGTCGCCGGGATCGTCGGGGGCATCGTGTTCGGCATTCTCATGGCCATCATGGGCATGCTGCCCATGGTCGGGATGCTCATCGGCGTCGACAACGCGTTCGTCGGATTCCTGGTGCATCTGGTCAACTCCGCGCTCATCGGGGCACTGTTCGGCGTGCTCGCCTACGGAATCGCCGACAGGCTCGGGCCGATGCTCGGCGCCGGGATGGTCTACGGCGTCATCTGGTGGGTCCTCGGCGCACTCGTGCTCATGCCGCTGTGGCTCAGCGTCACCGCCGACCCGATGATGAGGGACATGGTCTTCGTGATCGAGCGCGACCAGTGGCTCAGCCTCATGGGCCACGTCATCTTCGGGCTGATCACCGCCGCGGTCCTCTATGGACTGCGACGCCGCGCCCGCTCATGACGCCAACCAATCCCCGGCAGCCGCTGCGGATTTACGTCGCGCCGGGTTGCGCGGGCTGCCGCACCGCCCTGAGTCTCGCTGAGGCGGTGCGGCACGCCCGCCCCGACCACCCGGTCGAAGTGATCGACTTGGCCGAACACCCCGATGAACCACTGCCCCCCGGGGTCATCGGCACACCGACCTACCTGTTGGCGGGCGAGGTGATCTCGCTGGGCAATCCAGACTGGCAGGAGTTGCTGTGTCGGCTGGACAGCACCGCCGACACGGGCGACGATGACTGACCTGATGCCCCCAGCGGAACTCCCGGCCGACGAGCACTACTGCCTGGCCGAGGTCGACTTGTTCCGCGACCTCTCGCGCCGCGAGATGGCCGCGCTGGGCGCTCACGCCCCCATGCGGACCGTTCCGACCGGACAGGTCGTCTACACCCCGCTGCAACCGTCGTCGGTGCTGTTCATCGTCAAACGCGGCCGGATCCGCCTGTACCGGATCGGACCCGACGGCCGCGGCGTCACCACCGCCGTGCTCGGCCCCGGGACGGTGTTCGGCGAGATGGACCTGCTCGGCCTGCGGATGCGCGCCACCTGGGCCGAAGCCCTCGAAGCGTGCGAACTGTGCCTGATGAGCCGCACCGCCGTCCGCGGCCTGCTGTTCACCGACCCCCGCATCGCCCTGCGCATCGCCGAACAGCTCTCCACCCGCATCGCCGACCTCGAACAGCGACTCACCGACCTGACGTGCAAGGCCCTCGGCGAACGGCTCGCCGCCACCCTGTGCCAACTCGCCCTGCACGCCCCGGCCGAACCGATCCGCCTGACCCACAACCAACTCGCCGCCCTCGTCGGCGCCACCCGCGAGCGAACCACCACCGCGCTGGGCGAACTCGCCAAACACGACATCATCCGACTCCGCCGCGGCAAGATCGTCATCCACGACCCCACCCGCCTCGCCGCCGTCGCCGACGGCGCCCGACCGCCATTACCGTGAAACCCGAGAGTGCTGGAGGTGACTGATGATGGTCCAGCCCGACCAGGAC
>NZ_JBOHGC010000153.1:0-3549 GCF_050699995.1 Actinokineospora sp.
GCCCGCGCCGCCTTGGCCGCCGTCGTCGGCGCCGAGCACGTGCTGCTCGACCGCGAAGCCCGACTCGGCCGGACCGGCGGGCTGTCCTACCTCGACCTGCTGCGCCACCGCGGCGGCGGCGAGGTCACCGCGCCCGACGCGGTCGTGGTCCCCGCGGACCCGGATCAGGTGCAGCGGGTCATCGAGGTGTGCGCCGAACACGGTGTCGGCATCGTCCCGTTCGGCGGCGGCACATCCGTCGTCGGCGGCGTGCAGGCGCTGCGCGGCGACAAGACCTCGGTGGTCGTGCTCGACCTCATGCGTCTCGACAAGCTGGTGTCGGTCGACCCGGTCTCGCGTCTCGCGGTGTTGCAGGCGGGCGTCGTCGCACCGGAGGCGGAGCGGCTCCTGGCCGCGCACGGGTTCACCCTCGGCCACTTCCCGCAGTCCTTCGAGCGCGCCACCATCGGCGGCTTCGCCGCGACCCGCTCCTCCGGCCAGGCCTCGGCGGGCTACGGCCGCTTCGAGGACATGGTCGAAGGTGTCCGCCTCGCCACCCCCCGCGGCGAGTGGCACGTCGGGGTGTCACCGGCCTCCGCCGCCGGGCCGGACCTCAAGCAACTCATCGTCGGCAGCGAAGGCGCCTTCGGTGTGATCACCGAGGTGACCGTCCGGGTGCGCCCCATCCCCGCGTTCGACCGTTACGAGGGCTTCGTCCTCGACGGCTGGTCGTCGGGCGCCGACGCCGTCCGAGCCCTCGCCCAGAACGGGGCCCGCGGCACTGTCACCCGGCTGTCGGACCCCACCGAGACCGAGGTCGGGTTCGCCCTCAAAGGCGGCTGGAAGATGAATGCCGTCCGCACCTACCTGAGGGCTCGCGGCATCACCGAGCCGTGCCTGCTCATCGTCGGCTGGGAAGGCCGCACGAAGGCAGACCTGGCAGCGGCCCGCCGAGCCACCCTGCGCACCCTGCGCAAGCACAAGACCATCGCCCTCGGCCAAGCCGCGGGCGCGGCCTGGCGCCACGGCCGCTTCGCAGGCCCCCGCCAGCGCGACGCCCTGATGGACGCGGGCGTGTGCGTCGAGACCCTGGAAACCGCCACCTACTGGTCAAGCCTCGACGCCCTCCGCGACTCCGTCCGGGCCGCACTGACCACGTCGCTGACCACCGAGGACCACCAGCCCGTAGTCGCCTGCCATATCTCCCACACCTACGAAACCGGTGCCTCCCTGTACTTCACCACCCTGGTCCCGCGCGACCTCGAAGACCCGGTCGGCCAGTGGGCAAAGGCCAAGGAGGCCGCCTGCGAAGCGATCTCCACGGACTCCTTGGGAACGATCTCCCACCACCACGCCACCGGCGTCGACCACGCGCCTTACCTGCCCCGCGAGATCGGCTCGCTGGGAGTGGACGTGCTGGGCGCGGTGAAGCGGGAACTCGACCCGGAGGGCGTGCTGAACCCGGGCAAGCTCATCTAGGACAGGCCAAGGGCCAACGGCAAGGGGCAGCTGGGTCGGGCCTGGCCGGAGCGGGTTGGGCTGGGCCCGATCGGGTGGGTTGGTCGGGCTGGGTGGTCTGGTGGCCGGGCTGGTCGGACTCAACCGAGCGCTCGGTCGGACCGACCCGCCTAGGCGCGCCGACGAACCACCCCCAACCCGACCCCGGAGATCAACCCCCCGAACAGCAGCGCCCACGACACCGTGGTCCGCTCACTGATCGCGCGCTCGCATAAATCGATGTAGGCGATCGTCACCGGCTGGGAGTTCTCGCCGAGGCCGTTGACGATCGACCGCGTCTCCGCCCCGCCGAACGTGTTGCCGCAGGAGACCTTCGGCCGCGCCAAGTCGACGTTCGCCACCCGGACCGGTACGAGCGCCAGGACCAGGCCCAGCAGGAGTGCGGCCACCGACAGCACGGCGGCGAACCGGCGGGGGCTGAGGGTGATCCGGTCCAGCGGGTCTTCGGGTTCGGTGCTCATGGGGTGATCCTGGCAAATTTCCGGCGATCGTGGAGAAATCCATCCACAGGCATTCTCACCATCACCAGATGGCAGGCCCGGCAACGGGGGAGTCGCCGGGGCACGGCCCGACGCTCGATGGTTGGACCATGATGTCTTTCCGAGTGACGCGCGTCCTCACGGCGGCGGTGGCGGCGGTTCTGCTGCTCTCGCCTGCCCCGGCCGCCGCGGCCGAACAGCACGGTGGCCCTGGCTGGGTGGGCTCGTGGTCGATGTCCGCGGAGCTGCCCAACGAGTTCACCTTCGAGCCGAACTGGTCGGAGGCGGGCTTCGACAACCACACGGTGCGCCAGACGGTCCGGGTCAGCACCGGCGGTGACGCCCTGCGCGTCAAACTGTCCAATGTGTACGGTTCGATCCCACTGCGGGTCAGTGGCGCGGCGGTGGCCAAGACCGTGGCGGGTGCTTCGGTTCGCCCGGGCACGATGCGGGCCATCACGTTCGGCGGCGCCCGGTCGGTGACGATCCCGGCGGGCCGTGAGCTGTTCAGCGACCCCGTGTGGCTGCGCACCGCGCCACTGGAGCGGCTGTCGGTGTCGCTGTTCTTCGCTCAGCCGACCGGTCCGGCGACCTTCCACGCCTGGGCCTCCGAGACCGCCTACCGCGCGGTGGGGGACCACCGGTTCGCCCGTGACGGCAAGGCTTTCACCGAGACCACCCCGTCCAACTACTACCTGACCGCCGTCGACGTGATCGACTTCGGTGCCCGCGCACGCAAGGCCGTCGTGGCCTTCGGCGACTCTCTCACCGACGGTTCCTTCTCGACCCTGGGTGCCGACAACCGCTACCCCGACGAGCTGGCCGAGCGGCTGGTGGCGGCGGGCAAGCCCATGGGTGTGCGCAACGCGGGTCTGGCGGGCAACCGGATGCTCGACGACTCCCTTTGCTTCGGTGACAAGGCGATCGCACGTTTCCAGCGTGATGTGCTCGACGTGGCGGGCGTGCGGACCGTGATCGTCTCCGAGGGGATCAACGACATCATCGCTCTCACCCAGACCGAGTGGCATCCGTGCGGCCCCGGCGTCCCGGACCTGACCGCGCAGCGGCTCATCGAGTCGCACCGCGAGCTGATCCGGCTGGCCCACGCGCGCGGCCTGCGCATCATCGGCGGGACCGTGCTGCCGTACAAGGGCAACCCGTATGAGGGCGTGTACTCCGAGGAGGGTGAGGCGATCCGCGACGCGCTCAACGAGTGGATCCGCACCAGTGGCGAGTACGACGCGGTGGCCGACTTCGACCGGGCGGTGGCCGACCCGGCCGACCCCGACGAGATCCGCGACGAGTTCGACGGCGGCGACAAGATCCACGTGAACGACGCGGGCTATCGCGCCATGGCCGAGGCAATCGATCTAAACGCGCTCTAAGCCTGGATCCGTGGAGCGGCCGGGCGTTGATCTTCGCTGTGGTTGTTGATCTTGTCGTGACGTCTGGGCAGGACTGACCTGCTGGCCTGGTCCAGCTTGTCCGCTGTGGTCTCCGGTTGTGCCCGTAGCGGGCGGGGGTCGTGGTCAGGCTGCGGCGGCTGGTGGGCTGGTGGCGAAGATGGCGTTCC
>NZ_JBOHGC010000154.1:0-8768 GCF_050699995.1 Actinokineospora sp.
CACGCGTGGTCCGCCGCACACAGCGCACCCCGTTCCCATCGAAGAAACCCATCGACAAACACCTGACAGGCCCACCACCCACAGTCGTGACCATCCTCACCCGAACCTAAAGTTCCTGGTATTGGCCTCGGCCTGGATCTTCACGTCCACGCCGGGCAACACGTCAACATAGGTCGCGACATCACCGGACAAGACTGGCTCCGGAAGCGCTCCACTCCACCCTAAGCCGACCTGCTTACCTCCGACAGCAGCCGTCACAAGCATGTCGCCATGCTGCTCCGACCGAGCACCCGACAACGACAAATCGATCACGGCAGCCTTGGGACCCAAAGTCCCATCCGCCCGCCGCACCAACGTCGTATCTACCGGAACCCAACCACCATCACGCCGCACCCGCACCGGCTCCACGTGACGCGTCAACGTCATCGAACCATCCGGATTCGCCACCACCTCCGACGTCTCCGACATCAGATCCGCAACCCGGACCGGCTCTCCGAACTCACGCGCGGCCGCCGACGCCGCGGCCTCCGACACCAACTCCGCAGGCGCGGACCCCAGCCATGCAACCGGCGCAGCCTGTGCGACCACGCTCGTTAGCGGCGCGACCACCACAGCCACCAGACCAACAACACCTGCACGCAGACACAGCCGTCCGCGCGCCGAAATACGGCGCATCACAATGATGATCCCCCAGGTTCGAACGCGTCCCCCGACGGCGCACGGTTAACAAGCAACGGGAGCCTTCCTGGTGGCATCCGAACCGCCAAGACTCCAAACGGAGTAACACGCACCAACCAGAAGTGACGAATCGCATACCTGAACACGAACGGTGAGAACCTGTAGATCGTTACTACAGGCAGCTAACCCGCGGCGACATCCCCGCCTTCTTCGAGAGCCATCGCCGAAGACGTGGGCGAAAGATCTCACACAATGCTGATCAAGGCGAAGACGCTGTTGATGATCACGAGTGCATCCAGGCCGCGATCGCACTGGGCCCACAACCAGGTACGTGGGGCCCTGCGACGAGATCACCCTCTTGGCGCGAGCGACCGCAACTACCGGTGAGCCGCACGCATTGCCTGGTCCATCTGCTCGTGGGTCGCGGCCGCGCACGGAAGGGGGTTTGACCCGCCGGTGCGGATCCCGTCGAGCAGCATGGCCAGGTACCGCCGCCACAAGTCGGGATTGATCGCACGGGTCAACTCCGCCGACGCGGCGACCATGATCAAGAGCGCGCCGATGTCGGACGCCTCGAAGTCCGAGCGGAGCGTGCCCTGCGCCTTCGCGCGGGCGACCAGGGCGTCCACCGCCGGGATGAAGTGTTCGGAAATGCGCTCCACCTGACCGAAGTCGGCCCGGGTGCAGATCTCGAACAGGCCCCGGTCAGCCGACTGCCGCTCGGCGATGTCGGTGATCATTCCACACAGGCCTTCCCACGCGTCCGGAGTGGACGCGGCCGCGTCGATCACCACGGCCAGTTCCTCGACGACGTGGTCGAAAACCGCCGTGACCAGAGCTTCCTTGTTGGGGAACCGCCGGTAGACCGTGCCGACGCCGACGCCCGCGCGCCGAGCCACATCGTCCAAAGTGACGTCCAGCCCGTGCTCCGCGAAGACCTCCCGCGCCGCTCTGACGACGCGGACGCGGTTGCGTTCGGCGTCGACGCGCAGGGGCTTGGTGGCGATCGTCACGCTCCCAGCATAACAAATCCGGAGGACGGCCCTCCACTTCCTTGGTACCGTCGAAACCATAACCGGAGACCGGGTCTCAACTTTCTCCCCAGGGGCATTCATGACTCTCTCGGACACGCGCGCGCCCGAGCCACCGCTGCAGGTCGCGTCCAACAAACGATGGCTCATCCTCGCCGTGATCGCGCTCGCCCAGGTGATGGTGGTGCTCGACGCCACCATCGTGAACATCGCCCTGCCGTCGGCGCAGGTGGACCTCCAGTTCACCAACGACCAGCGCCAGTGGCTGATCACCGGTTACGCGCTGAGCTTCGGCAGCCTGCTGCTGATCGGCGGCCGGGTGGCCGACCTGTTCGGCCGCAGGCTGACCTTCCTCGCGGGCGTCGCGGGCTTCGCGCTCGCCTCCGCCGTCGGCGGTGCGGCGGGCAGCTTCGAGATCCTCGTGGCCGCACGAGTCGGTCAGGGTGTGTTCGCCGCGCTGCTCGCGCCCGCCGCGCTGTCCCTGCTGACCACCACGTTCACCGACCCGAAGGAACGCGCCAAGGCGTTCGGCATCTTCGGTGCCATCGCCGGTGGCGGCGGCGCGATCGGCCTGCTGCTCGGCGGCGTGCTCACCGAGTACCTCGACTGGCGCTGGTGCATGTTCGTCAACCTGATCTTCGCCGGAGCCGCGTTCCTCGGCGGCGTGGCCCTGCTCGACCGCAGCACCGCCGACCACCGCCCCAAGCTCGACCTCTTCGGCATCGCCACCGCGACCGCGGGCATGTTCGCGCTGGTCTACGGCCTGGCCAACGCCGAGACCGAGTCCTGGAGCCACGGACTGACGTGGGGTGGCATCACCACCGGCGTCGTGCTCCTCGGCGTCTTCGCCTGGTGGCAGACCAAGGCGGAGAGCCCCCTGCTGCCGCTGCGCATCCTGCTGCACCGCAACCGCGGCGGCGCGTTCCTGGCGATCTTCATCCTGTGCGCCGGGATGTTCGTGATCTTCTTGTTCCTGACCTACTTCCTGCAGGTCAACCTCCAGTTCGGCCCGGTGAAGTCCGGCGTGTCGTTCCTGCCGATGATCGGCACGCTCATGGTCGCGGCGACACTGGCGACCACGGTGCTGCTGCCCAGGATCGGACCGCGGCCGCTGATCGCGGGTGGCATGCTGATCGCGGGCGCGGGCACCGGACTGCTCGCCATGCTCGACGAGACCAGCACCTACTCCAGCGGTGTGCTGCCCGGCCTGCTGACCGCGGGCGTCGGCATCGGTCTGACGATGGCCGCGAGCATGAACGTGGGCATCCTGGGCGTCGCCGCCGAGGACTCGGGCGCGGCGTCCGCGGCGATCAACGCCGTGCAGCAGGTGGGTGGCTCTATCGGCACCGCGCTGTTCAGCTCGGTCGCCGCCGGCGCGGTGACCACGGCCATGATGGAGGGCAAGGCCCCGGCCTCGGCCGCCATCGCGGGCTACAGCGCGGCGTTCCTCGGCAGCGCGATCCTGTTCGCTGTCGGCGCCGTCGTGGCCGGTCTGGTGCTGCGCCCGGGCGTGCCCGAGGAACTGGGCACCGCGGGTCCCGTCGTCCACATGTGACAGCCCCCGGTGGCGTGGGTGTGCCGCTCACGCCACCGGGTTGTGGACCGCCAGGAAGTCATCGATGTGCTTCCACGTCGTGTTGCGAGCGGCTCGGCCCGCGAGCACGCCGAGGTGGCCGCCCGGGCAGGCGTGGAACTCGACCTCGGCGGCGTTGTCCAGCACGTCGACCAGGTGCCTGACCGCGCGCTCGGGGGCGATGCTGTCGCCCTTGCCCGCGATGATCAGGACCGGAACCTTCACCTCGGCCAGGTTGATCCGGCGCCCGCCCAGGTCGAACGTGCCCTCCGCGAGGTCGTTCGCGCGGAAGAACCGGTGGTAGAGCTGCCCGAAGGTCCGGCCGGGGTAGGCGATCATGTTGTCGGTGAACCGGTCGACGGCCTCGATCTGCGCCAGGAAGTCGGCGTCGTCGAGGTGCGACAGGATCGCGTACGGCTTGGTGACGACCTTGTCGATGGCCGAGAGCTGGAACGCGCGCTTGACCAGAGCCCGGGGCGCTCCGCCCAGCAGCCGGTAGGCCGGGGTGAGGATCCAGCCCTGGGTGAAGTCGACCAGGGGCTTCATCGGCGCGATCAGCGGAATGGCCGTCACGTCGAACGGCGCCGCCACCGTGGAGATCGACGCGATCGGCAGGCCCGGCTGGTCGGCGGCGGTGAGCAGCGACATGATCCCGCCGAGGCACCAGGCCACCACGTGCACCGGCCTGCCGCCCGCGTCCTGGCTGACCGCGCGGATCGTGTGCGGCAGCACGTCGTCGATCCAGTGCTCCAGCCCCAGCGAGCGGTCGGCGAAGCTCACGGTGCCGAAGTCGACCAGGTACGTCGAGCGCCCCTGCTCGACCATGTGCTCGGCGAGGCTGCAGCCGCGCCGCAGGTCGAAGCACAGCGACGGCGCGGCGAGCGGCGGCACGAACAGCACCGGATCCCCACTCGCCGGAATGTTCCCCTCGGCGAAGCGGTAAACCGACCGCATCCGCCCCTTGTCGATCAGCGTGCGCGGCATCGGCCGAAGATCCGCGATCCCCCCGCGCGCGACCTTCGCCCCCACATTCTCAACCGCCGCCGCCACCCACTCGGTCACGCCCACCGCACCCACCTCCACCCGCGAGTCCCCACCTCGCGACAATGAGTTCTCATTTCGCGATACTGCGGAGCGCAGCTTACTGCTGATCCGAATGTTCTCGCCGTGTCGCGAAATGAGAACTCATTGTCGCGAGGTGGGGACTCGCGGGTGGGCTACTTGAGGCCTAGTTCGCGGGCGATGAGCATGCGCTGGACCTCGCTGGTGCCCTCGCCGATCTCGAGGATCTTCGCGTCGCGGTAGAAGCGGCCGACGGGGAACTCGTTCATGAAGCCGTAGCCGCCGAAGATCTGGGTGGCGTCGCGGGCGTTGTCCATCGCGGCGTTGGAGGCGTGCAGCTTCGCGATGGCCGCCTCCTTCTTGAACGGCTCGCCGCGCAGCATCTTGGCCGCCGCCGCGTAGTAGGCCAGGCGGGCGGTGTGCGCGCGCAGCTCCATGTCGGCGATCTTGAACTGGATGGCCTGGTATTCGCCGATCTTGCGGCCGAACGCCTCGCGCTCGCCCACGTACCGCAGCGACTCGTCGACGCAGCCCTGCGCCAGACCGACCGACAGCGCGGCGATCGCGACCCGGCCCTCGTCCAGCGTGGACAGGAACTGGGCGTAGCCGCGGCCCAACTCGCCGAGCAGGTTCTCCTTCGGCACGCGGACGTCGGCGAAGGCCAGCTCGCGGGTGTCGGAGGCGTTCCAGCCGACCTTCGAGTACTTCTTCGACACGGTGAACCCGGGCGTGCCCGACGGCACGATGATCGCCGAGATCTCCTTGCGGCCGTTGTCCTTCACGCCGGTGACGGCGGTGACCGTGACCAGGCCGGTGATGTCGGTGCCGGAGTTGGTGATGAACGCCTTGGAGCCGTTGATGACCCACTCGTCGCCGTCGAGGCGGGCGGTGGTGCGGGTGGCGCCCGCGTCGGAGCCGCCGCCGGGCTCGGTGAGGCCGAACGCGCCGAGCTGCTCGGCGTTGGTGAGCTTCGGCAGCCAGGTCTGCTTCTGCTCCTCGGTGCCGAACCGGTAGAGCGGCATCGCACCGAGGGAGACACCGGCCTCCAGCGTGATCGCGACCGACGAGTCGACCCGGGCCAACTCCTCCAGGGCGATGCAGAGGGCGAAGTAGTCGCCGCCCATGCCGCCGTACTCCTCGGAGATCGGCAGGCCGAACAGGCCCATGTGGCCCATCTTGGCCACGATCTCGTAGGGGAACTCCTCGCGCTCGTAGAAGTCCCCGATGACCGGGGCGACCTCCTCACGCGCGAACTCTTGGACGGTCTTGCGGAGCGCCTCGTGCTCCTCGCCCAGCGTGAAGTTGATCATGACTGGTCCTCCGTTGGGGTCACCACGGTCAATACCTGGTTCAGCGCGACCTGTTGGCCCGCATGGACGTTCAGTTCGGAGACGACACCGTCGACCTTGGCCGTGATGGTGTGCTCCATCTTCATCGCCTCGACGACGAGCAGCGGCTGCCCGACGGTCACGTGGTCGCCCGCGGCGACCTTGACCACCAGCACCGTGCCCGGCATCGGGCTGGTCACCGGCCCGCCCGCGGCGGCCGACGATCCCGCGCCTTCGAGCATCGAGTGCTCCGCGACCGCCCAGGCCTGACCACCGGCCGCGAGCCACAGGACATCGCCATCCCTGCCGTCCTGGGCCCGCGCGTAGCGCAGGTTGCGGCCGCCGTAGGTGACCCGCAGTGCACCGTCCACACGCGACACGGACGCCGTGACGGGGTCGCCGTCGTCGATCGTCACGGTCGCGGCCGACGGGCTGCCGCAGAGCCGGACCCGCACGTCGCGGTCGCCGGAGGTCAGGCGCAGCGGGACCACGGCGGCCCGGCCGAGGCGCCAGCCGTTGGGGACCGACCACGGGTCGATCACCTCGCCGGTGGGCTGCATCGTGAGCAGCTCGTCGAGGGCGGCGGCGGCGAACACCTCGTCGGGCACCGGTTCCGCGCGGGTCAGCGCGTCGAGCTTGCGTTCGACGAGCTGGGTGTCGAGCCTGCCCGCGCGCACGTCCTCATCGGCCAGCAGCGCCCGCAGGAACGTGATGTTCGTGCCGACGCCGAGCACGACGGTGTCGGCGAGCGCGTCGGAGAGCCGGGCCAAGGCCTGCTCGCGGTCCTCACCCCAGGTGATGACCTTCGCGAGCATCGGGTCGTAGTCCGAGCCGACGACAGACCCGGCCAGCAGCCCGGAGTCCATCCGCGCCCAGTCCTCGGTGGACTGCGCCAGACCCAGCACGCGCCCCCCGGTCGGCAGGAAGCCGGTCGACGGGTCCTCGGCGTAGACACGGGCCTCGACCGAGTGGCCGCGAAGCTCCACATCGGACTGCTTGAGCGACAGCGGCTCCCCCGCGGCCACCCGCACCTGCTGCTCGACCAAGTCGAGCCCGGTGACCTCCTCGGTGACCGGGTGCTCGACCTGCAGCCGGGTGTTCATCTCCATGAAGAAGAACTCGTCGGGCCGGTCGGCGGAGACGATGAACTCCACCGTGCCCGCGCCCGTGTAGCCCACGGACTTGGCCGCGTCGACCGCCGCCGTGCCCATCCGCTCCCGCGTGACCGCGTCGAGCAGGGGCGATGGCGCTTCCTCGATGATCTTCTGGTGCCGCCGCTGCAGGCTGCACTCGCGCTCACCGAGGTGGATCACGTTGCCGTGCGCGTCGGCGAGGACCTGGATCTCGATGTGCCGGGGACGCTGCACGAACCGCTCGATCAGCAGGGTCTCGTCACCGAAGGACCCACGGGCCTCACGGCGTGCGGACTCGATGGCCGACCGGAGTCCGTCCTGCTCGGTGACCAGCCGCATGCCCTTGCCGCCACCACCGGCGGACGGCTTGAGCAGCACCGGGTAGCCGATCTCGGTCGCGGCGGAGACCAGGTCGTCGTCGGACATCCCCGGCTCGGTGCGACCAGGGACGACCGGGACACCGGCGGCGATGACCGTGAGCTTGGCGCGGATCTTGTCGCCCATGGCGTCGATGGCGGACGCGGGCGGGCCGATGAAGACCAGCCCGGCCTCGGCACAGGCCCGCGCGAACTCGACGTTCTCGGCGAGGAACCCGTAGCCGGGGTGCACCGCTTCGGCGCCGGTCTCACGGGCGGCCGCGATGATGTTCGGGATGGACAGGTAGCTCTCGCGCGCGGCGGCAGGCCCGATGCGGATGGCCACATCGGCCTCCCGGACATGCCGGGCGCCCGCGTCGGCGTCGCTGTAGACCGCGACCGACCGGATGCGCATCCGGCGGAGCGTGGTGATGACGCGGCAGGCGATTTCGCCGCGGTTGGCGATCAGAACGCTGGTGAACATCCCACTCACATCCGGAAGACGCCGTAGCCGACAGGGTTCAGCGGTGCGTTGGCCGCCGCGGAGAGCGCGAGGCCGAGCACCTGGCGGGTGTCCGCCGGGTCGATCACACCGTCGTCCCACAGCCGTGCCGTCGAGTAATAGGGGTTGCCCTGCTCCTCGTACTGCTGACGGATCGGCTCCTTGAACGCGTCCTCGTCCTCGGCGGACCACTCGTCGCCGCGCGCCTCGATCTGGTCGCGGCGGACCGTGGACAGCACGGACGCGGCCTGCTCGCCGCCCATGACCGAGATGCGCGCGTTGGGCCACATCCAGAGGAACCGCGGTGAATAAGCGCGGCCGCACATCGAGTAGTTGCCCGCGCCGAACGAGCCGCCGACGACGACTGTGAACTTCGGTACGCGCGCGCACGCGGTCGCCATGACCATCTTCGCGCCGTGCTTGGCGATGCCACCGGCCTCGTAGTCGCGTCCGACCATGAAGCCGGTGATGTTCTGCAGGTAGAGCAGCGGGATGCTGCGCTTGTCGCACAGCTCGATGAAGTGCGCGCCCTTCATGGCCGACTCGCTGAACAGCACACCGTTGTTGGCCACGATGCCGACCGGGTGGCCGTGGATCCGGGCGAACCCGGTGACCAGCGTGGCGCCGTACTCCTTCTTGAACTCCGAGAACCGGCTGCCATCGGTTATCCGGGCGATGACCTCGCGCACGTCATAGGGAGTGCGCGGGTCGGTGGGAACAACGCCATAGAGTTCCGCGGGATCGGCTACCGGCTGCTCAGTCGGCAGCACGTCCCACGGTCTGGGCGAGCGCGGCCCCAAAGTGGACACGATCGAGCGCACTATGCGCATCGCGTCGGAGTCATCGGCGGCCAGGTGGTCGGTGACTCCGGACGACCGTGCGTGCACATCGCCGCCACCGAGTTCCTCGGCGGTGACTTCCTCGCCGGTCGCCGCCTTCACCAACGGCGGTCCACCGAGGAAGATCGTGCCCTGGTTTCGCACGATCACCGCCTCGTCGCTCATCGCAGGGACGTAGGCGCCGCCCGCGGTGCACGATCCGAGCACCGCGGCGATCTGCGGAATGCCGCGGGCCGACAGGCGCGCCTGGTTGAAGAAGATGCGGC
>NZ_JBOHGC010000155.1:0-1080 GCF_050699995.1 Actinokineospora sp.
ATCTTGTGGGTCTTGATGTGCGGACGGTTGGCGATGCGGTGGCGGTCCAGGTGCGCCTGCACGCGGCGGATGTTGTCCTCCATCACGTCGAGGTGCACGGTCACCGCGGGGGTCTCGAGATCACGGAGTGCGGTCACGGGTTCCTCCTCACGTTCTGCGCTCGTTCGCGCGCGGCTAGGGCGCCGAGACGCTCTGCCCGCCGCCCCTCGAGGCGACGGTGAACGCGTCGCCCTGCCGCGTGTAGACGTAGGCCGACCAGCCGGCGGGCGGCGCCGGGATGGAGCCGAGCACGGGGCCGCAGGCCGCGCCGGACACCGTGGTCTGCGTCGTCAGCGCCTCCAGCGATTCGGGCAGGACGCCGCAGGAAGCACGGTAGGTGTTCACCGCGGTCGCGATCATCTGCACGTCCGTCCGGGCCTTGGTGGTGCGCGCCATCGGCAGGTCATCGCGCACCATCTTCTCCTCCCGCTCGCACGCGGTGAGTGCGAGCAGGAGTCCCCCGATGACCGCGGCCCTGCCGAGAGCCCCCACGACCCTCATCCTTTCCGGCTGGAGAAAATCCGACGCGACGGCCGAACTGTGCCAGAATCATACGCCGCCCGGACGTGTTCAGCCAAGCCGCTACCTTCAACCAAAGGAGACCACGATGAGCATCAAGCGACACGGCGTCGGACCCCGACTCAGCCAGGCGGTCGTGCACGGCAACACGGTCTACCTGGCCGGCATCGTCGCGGGAGATCCCTCCGCCGACGCCAAGGGCCAGACCGAGCAGATCTTGAAGAAGATCGACGAGCACCTGGCCGCCACCGGCAGCCACAAGTCCAAGCTGCTCTCCGCGACGATCTATCTCGCCAACATGGCGCTCTACGGCGACATGAACTCGGTGTGGGACACCTGGGTGGATCCCGCCAACACCCCGGCGCGCGCCACCGTGGAGGCACGGCTGGCCACGCCCAGGTACCTGGTAGAGATCATGGTGGTGGCCGCGGTCTGATGGCGGCCCCGGCCGCCCGCCGCTTCGAGGGCAAGGTGGTGCTCGTCACCGGCGCGGCCGGCGGCATCGGTCGCGCCGCCGCGGTG
>NZ_JBOHGC010000156.1:0-1181 GCF_050699995.1 Actinokineospora sp.
CGGGCAGGACCCGGCCACCAGTCCGACCCTGAGCGACTCGACGCCGGCGAACACCACGTTCGTCTCGGTGAGCGCGAGCGGCGGCTGGACGTGTCCCACGACCCCCGGCGTGGGCGGGACGGGAGCCGTCACCTGCTCCGGTTCGACCCTGGCCAGCGGCTCGAGCATCACGATCACCCTCGTCGTGAACGTCAACGCCGGCACGCCGGGAGGCACGATCATCTCCAACACGGCGACGGCGAGTTCGCCGGACGATCCGAGCGCCGGGAACAACTCGGACACCGAGACCACGACCGTCAGCGGCGCCGCCATCGGCGCTGACCTCCGGATCACGAAGTCCGACTCGCCCGATCCGGTGTCGTCGGGCGGGAACATCACCTACTCGATCAGCGTCTCGAACTCGGGGCCGTCGGGGGCGACGAGCCTGACGCTGAGCGACGTGGTGCCGACCAACACCACGTTCGTGTCGCTGACCTTCGCGGCCGGCTGGTCGTGCTCGACGCCCGCGGTGGGCGGCACGGGCACCGTGAGCTGCACGATCGCGAGCCTGGCCGCGGGCGCCAGCGCCTCGTTCACCCTG
Source organism: Actinokineospora sp. (assembly GCF_050699995.1). GTDB lineage: Bacteria > Actinomycetota > Actinomycetes > Mycobacteriales > Pseudonocardiaceae > Actinokineospora. The sequence goes on from NZ_JBOHGC010000156.1 coordinate 581, forward strand.
GTGGTCAAGGTCACCGCTGGCACGCCGAACGCCACGGTCATCACGAACACGACCACGATCGCCGCGACGTCGACCGATCCCAGCACCGCGAACAACACCGCCACGGCAACCACCACCGTCGGCACGGCGGCTGAGCTTTGCGCGATGGCCGGCGCCATCAAGGGGACGAACGCGTCCGACACGCTGAACGGGACAAGCGGCGACGACATCATCTGCGGCGGCAACGGGAGCGACGCGATCAACGGCCTGGGCGGGAACGACACGATCTTCGGCCAGAACGGCAGAGACGTCCTGAACGGCAGCGACGGCAACGACAACGTCATGGGTGGCAACGGCAAGGACCAGGTCACCGGCGGCGCTGGCACCGACATGCTGAAAGGTGGGAACGCCCCCGACGTGCTGAACGGCCAGGACGGCGCCAGCGGCGATTCGCTCGACGGCGGCAACGGCCAGGACACCTGCCAGACCGACACCGGAGACACCACCGCGAACTGCCCATAGGACGTCGATGCAACGGGCCGCGGCGGGATACCGCCTGAGGGGTGCACTTATCCGGCGTCACGCCGCTTCCCGGTGGTACTCGTGGATCAGACCAGCGAGA
>NZ_JBOHGC010000157.1:0-1445 GCF_050699995.1 Actinokineospora sp.
CACGGCGGCACTCCATGACTGTGGTCGCGGTGCCCGGCCGCGACACCCAGATCTCGTCGGCGAACTCGGCGAGGGTCGCAACGTCCGTGCCCGCCAGCGGGTGGCCTGCGGCCAGCCGAATCTCCAGTTCGGTCCGCCACAGCTCCACTGTGATGAGCCCACCCACGTCCGGCCAAGGCATGTGCGGCCAGCGAACGCCCACGAACAGGTCCGCGGCCCCTGAGCGCAGGTCGCGCACCGCGGTCGCGGGCGTGCTCTCCTCGACGACCCAGCTGTCGCGGCGCAAGTGTGGGGGGAGACCAGGCCGGAGCCGCTCCGCCGGCACACCGAATGTTCGCAGCCGCAGCGTCGCCGGGCGGCTCGCGGCTAGCGCCGCGCTGCGGCAAAGTACACGGATGCGGTTCACCCGCTCCAACGCCACCTGTGCCTGCTCGACAACGACTCTGCCCAATGGGGTCATGACTGTGCCCGAACCGGATCTGCGGAAGAGGGTCGCGCCAAGTTCGCCCTCGATGCGGCGCAATTGGCGGGTCAGGTTCGGCTGTTCCGCGCCGAGCTTGCGGGCCGCCGCGCTGACGCTCCCCGCTTCGGCGAGCGTGGTGAGCACGGTGAGGTGGCGCAGTTCTAGCTCCATGCCGGACACAGTATGGCGGAGGACGGCAGGGGGCTGGCAGATGAACCTGGACAGGCCCCATATCCAAGAGAATATGTCACCAGAGGGCAACGGACATGCCCGATCGGGTCGATCGGGTCGACAATGGACGGTGACGGAGGAGGGCGTGCCCCTCGGGTAATCGCCGTGGAGGTGGAGGCAATGGGGCTGCGCGTGCTGTTCTGCTCGACGAATAGCGTCCGCCACCTGTTCCCGCTGGCCGCCTTCGCCAGGGAGGTGCGGAGGAAGGGTCATACCGCTGGTTTCTTGGCCACCCCGGGGATGGCGGGTCTACTGCGCGGGGAGGAGGCCGACGTGCTCGGGCTCGGCGCCGGGCCGGGCGGCCTCGTCGACGACACCGCGGTGCGCGGGTGCGGACCCGACCGAATGGAGGACACCGCCACCTGGTTCGGGGGCGAGCGCGTGGACCGTTTCCTCGATGCGGCCATTGCCCGGGTCGCGGAGTGGCGGCCCGATCTCGTTGTCCACGAGATGCACGACTTGGTCGGGTCGGCGGCCGCGGCGGCGTTGTCGGTTCCGGCCGCGACTCTGTCGACCGGACCGGCGATCACCGGGCCGATCGCCGATCTGATGCACCGCACCCTCGACGATCGGTGTGCGCGCAGGGGCATCCCGCTACCCGCGGTAGCGCCCGGCTACGACATTAAGGGCTGGTACCTCGACACCTGCCCGCCGTCGCTGCAGGTCGAGGGGTGGACCTCGACGCAGGAGGTGCTGCCGCTGCGGCCCGGGCAGTACCGCGCGCGCCCTGCGCCCCGGCGGTCGGCGGCGC
>NZ_JBOHGC010000158.1:0-3777 GCF_050699995.1 Actinokineospora sp.
CCGTCAGACCGATCGCCGCGAGCATCGCCGCCACATCCTCCGGGTGCGGCACCCGCTTCCCGGTCTCCCACTGCGAGATCGTCGTGTGCGACATCCCCAACCGCCGCGACACCTCCCGCACACCGAAACTCGTCTCAGTCCGCGCCCGCCGCAACGCGGACGCCAACGCACGAGTGCGGGGCGTACCTGCGGTGTCGGCCACGTTCCACACCCTACGGCCCTTGATGTTCATCCCAAAGATCACCTCGACAGGTAGCGGACACGGTTGTGAAAACACCCCGTGACCAGGTCAGCTCGGTCCGTGACCACCGGCCGGGCAGAACTCGTTGGCGACGTCGGCCTTCGACCCGAGCGGCAGATTGGCGGTCGTGTCGGCGACCCTTGGCAGCCTCTGGACATCGAAGGGACCCGACCTCGCGGTGATCGCGGGCGGCGGCGTGCTCACCGCCATCGGGTTGCTGACCTTGGGGCGCAGACGCCCGCGGGAAGCGGGCTGGGTCGGACTCGCGTGGTTCTCGGTCGCAGTCGCCTGCCTGATCGGCCTGGGTCGCACCACGGCGGGCGAGAACATCGGCCTGGTGAGCCGGTACTCGATCGTCGCGGCACTGGCGGCCTGCGCCGTGATCGGCTTGGTCGCGCTCCGCGAAACAGCGCGGGCCAGGCACCTCGTGGCGGGTGTCCTCGCAATCGGGCTCGTCACTCATGCTGTCGGCGCGCCGAAGGCCGCGGACGTGCGCCGGGCATATGCGCCGCTTGAGGTCGCGGCGATCGCGTTGCGAGTGGAGGCACCGGGTGCGCTTGCCGAACTGCGAATCGCCCCGGGGGTGATCCCCGCGGCGAAAGCGCTTGGAATGAAGCCCTTCGGCACGGCCCTCTCCTTGGGCTGCGGCTACCAGCTCGGCGACCGATCAGCTCTCGAGTCCATCCACGAGCTGCCCGCAGGCACCGGGGTCGTGGACACGGAATCGGGCGACCGGGTCCAGTCAGGATGGACCGCGGTCGATGGCCGTCCGGCCGAGTGCGTGCTGGTCATCGACCACACGGGAACGATCGTCGGGGGCGGCGTCGCCGGACTCGCCCACCCCGGCGTCCGGGTAGAGGCGGGATGGCGTGCCGTCGCCAGGCCGGACGCCGTGCACCCGATGGTCGTCGCGGTCGTCGGCGGGACGCTGTACCGCGTTCCCACCGAGCTGTGAGGTATCGCGGAAGACCACCCAGCGCATGGCGCAGTACATGTAGACCGCTTCGCAGGCGCCCGCCAAGACCCGCGCCAGGTGGTATTCGACGCCGAGGGCGGCCAGGCCGCTGCCGACGCCGAGGATCCACAGTAGGTAGTTGATGATCACGACCATCGTGTACGTCAGGGCCTGCGGGCCGACCGGGGCGTGGGAGCGGAAGTTCAGCGCCCGGTTCAACACGAAGCTCAAGGCGAACGCCGCCGCATACGCCAGTGTGATGCTGAGCCACAGCGACTGCGCCAGTCCACTGTGGAGCAACGTCAGCAGGGCCAGGTCGACCAGGAACGTGAACCCGTTGATGACACCGAACCCGAGCAGGCTGGGCGGGATCACATCGGCGAGGCCGAACGGCAGGCGGCGGGTCACCGACTCCATGGCGGCATGGAAACCACGTGCGGTCAGAGCGGGGGGCATGCGGCCAGGTTCGCAGGGCAAGGTGACCGGAAAGCGGGCGGCCGGGAAACTCCTGGCCGCCCACCGGGGTCGGATATGCGGGCAGATGTCGTGGTACTCGGAGATCGGAGCGGAGCAAACCCCTGAGGAACCGGAAACGATGGCGCTCACTGCTGCGGAGGCCACAAGTCAGGGCAGGCGTTGGCCGATCAGCAAGGCACTGCCCGCGGCGATCAGCGCCGCCAGGGTGCCCAACACGAGCCACGGTTTGCTGGCGTCGGCTTCCTTGATTTCGTAGCCGATCTGCTCGCCGAGGGTGTCGTAGACCTTGCGCAGCTGCTCCGCCGTCGCGGCTCGGTAGAAGTCGCCGCCGGAGAGGTCGGCGATTTCCTTCATGGCGGTGTCGTCGACCGCGACCGACTGCACGCGTCCCTCGATGTCGACGGTGCCTTCCTTGGTGCCGAAGGAGATCGTGGTGATCGGGATCTTCCTGTCGGCCGCCGCCTTCGCCGCGGTGTACGACCCGCGCGGGTCTTCCTCGTTCTCCGTGGGGATGGTCTGCTTGCCGTCCGACATCAGCACGATGCGCGCGGGCGGTGGGCCCTCGGGGCCGCCGACGACCTGGGAGAAGCCCTCGATCGCCTGCAGCGCCGCGAAAATCGCCTCACCGGTGGCGGTGGACTGGGCCAGCTTCAGGTTGTCGATCGCCTTGGCCACGCCGACCCTGTCGGTGGTCGGCGCCACCAGGACGGTCGCGGTGCCTGCAAAGGTGATCAGCCCCAGGTTGACCCCGGGCGTGAGCCCCTCGGCGAAGGACTTGGCCGCCACCTGGGCCGCCTTGAGCCTGGTCGGCGCCACATCCGTGGCCTCCATCGACAGCGACACGTCGATCACCAGCATCACGGTGGCCCGGTTGCGCGGCACCTTCTGCTGCGCGGTCGGACCCGCCATCGCCGTGGTCAGCAGAACCAACCCGATGATCAACACGATCGCGGGCACATGCCGGACCCAGCCCTGCCGGTTCGGCGCGACCCGCTCCAGCAGTTCCAGGTTCGCGAACCGCAGCGTCCGCTTGCGCAGGAGGCGCTGCACGTAGAGGTAGCCGACGACGAGCGCGGCGACGGCGACCAGCAGGAGGAACCACCACGGGGTGGCGAAGTTGCGGAAACTCATGCGACGCCTCCGGACCAGCGGCGCTTGCGGGCCACGACGAAGCGGACAGTGTCGGCGATCCAGTCGGAGTCCGTGCGCAGCACCAGGTGCCCGCCGCCGGCCTGCCGGATCCCCTTGGCGACCGCCTCGCGGTGCTCGGCCGCGGCGGCGCCGAACTCCTTGCGCAGCAACGGTGACGCGGTGACCTCGCGCTGGCGACCGGTCTCCGGGTCAGCCAGCACCACGGTGCCCACGTCGGGAAGTTCGATGTCGCGCGGGTCGACGACCTCGACGCCGATCAGCTCGTGGCGCAGCGACAGCGCGCGCAGCGGACGCTGCCAGTCGGTCGGGCCGAGGAAGTCGGAGATGACCACGGCGAGCCCGCGCCTGCGCGGTGGCCTGCGGAGCTGCTCGATGGCGTTGGCCAGGTCGCCGCGGACGCCTTGGCTCGCCCGCGGAGTTTCGGCGACCTTGCGGACCAGGCCGCGCGCGTGGGCGAGCCCGCCGCGCGCGGGGATGCGGATCATCTTCTCGCCGGTGGAGATCAGCGCGCCGACCCGGTTCCCGCCGCCGCGGGTCAGGTGGGCGATCGCGGCGACGGCGGCGACGGCGAGGTCGCGCTTCTCGCATGCGGCGGTGCCGAAGTCCAGGCTCGCGGACAGGTCGACGACCAGCCAGGACTCCAGTTCACGGTCGGCGACGGTCTCGCGGATGTGCGGGACCGTCGTGCGCGCGGTGACCGCCCAGTCCATCCGGCGGACATCGTCGCCCGGCTGGTACGGCCGGGCCTCCCCCGGCTCCGAGCCCGGACCGGGCACGAGACCGAGGTGGTTGCCCTGCAGCAGGCCGTCGAGCCTGCGCCGGACGTCGATCTCCAGCAGCCGCAGGCCCGCTTCCATGCGGTCGCCCCGCAACACCGGCGGGGCCCAGTTCGGGCGCTCGCCCTCGGCGGCCTTGTGCCTGCTCACGGCCTGCCGGCCACCCCGGCCGGCGC
>NZ_JBOHGC010000159.1:0-3980 GCF_050699995.1 Actinokineospora sp.
GGCTGGGCATGCCGCCGACCGTCGCACGGGCGGACGCCGTGCTCACCCTGGTCCGCCAGGCCCAGCACAACGCGGTGCCGCTGACCGCGCGCGAACGCGAAGTCCTCGCGCTGCTGTCCGTCGGAGCGCCGAACCGGACGATCGCCGACAAGCTGGTGCTCTCGGAGCGGACCGTCGAGACGCACGTCAGCAACGTGCTGAGCAAGCTCCACGTCGCCAACCGGGCGCAGGCCGCCGCCTGGGCCGTGGAGAACGGGTACGGAACCACGTAGTCGTTCTCCGTACTTCCCCGGATCCGCCGCTCCACCGACCGCGCGAAGGTCATGGGGACAAGGAAACGGGAGGTGAGCGCGATGTACGCGCGAATCCACAAGTCCACGGGCACCCCGCCCGAAGGCGCCCGCGAAGCCAGCACCTATCGCAGGCTCGCGGCGAACGACGAATTGACGGTGTCGCTGTTCGACACCCAGGACGAGGCGGCGGCCGACCCCACCGCCGAGTGGTACGAGGTCGAGTCGGACGACCCCGGTGCGGGCGCCCCGGGCGGGGTCGCCGCGTTCCTCTACTTCGACGGCCCGGTCAGCGACGCGGTCCACCAGGCAGGCGGGCGGGCCCACCGCGATCGGATCGCCCCGGCGATGCGCACCCAGCCAGGGGTGGGCCGGGCACTGGTGCTGTGGCAGCCGCAGCGGCGCTCGGCGCTGGTGGTGTCGACGGCGGAGTCGATCGAGTCGATGGAGGCGGGTCAGCGCGCCATCGCGGCCATGGAGCTGCTGCCGGGCGAGGACCCGGCGCTGCTGCCGGGACCGAACCGGGTCGAGCTATTCCGGGCGGTGGCGTCATGACCGCCGGGGTGGCTCCGGTCGCGATCGAGTTGCCGGAGTCCGCGCGGTACCGGCTGGTGCCGACTCGCAGCTCCGCCCGGTTCACCGTGACCAAGCTGGGCCTGTTCCGGGTATCGGGCGAGTTCGCGGTCACCTCCGGCGCGGTCACGGTCGCGGACGGGGTGGCGAGCGTGCACGCCGAACTGGACGCGGCGAGCTTCCGGACCGCGATGTCCCAGCGGGACAAGGACATCAAGTCGCCGAAGTTCCTCGACGTCGCGGCGTTCCCGACGTTGGTCTACGACGGCTCGCTGGTGGGCGACCGGATCGAGGGGACGCTGCGGGTGCGTGACCGGTCGGTGCCGACCGACCTGGCGCTGACCGTCGTCCACTTCGGGACCGACCGGGTCGAGGCCACCGCGACCGCCCGGCTCGACCGGTTCGAAGCCGGGGTGACGAAGGCGAAGGGAATCGTCGGGCAGTTCGTGGACATCGCGCTGACGGTGACGTTGGTGCGCTCGGAAGGAGAACGGTCATGACGGTCGGTCGGGCAGCGGGGGTGCTGGGTGTTGTCGGGGTGCTGGTCGCGGGAGGCGGCGTCGCGATGGCGGTGTCGACCGATCCGGTCACCATCAGCGCCTGCGTCAACAACAGGAGCGGCGCTGTCCGGACATCGATTCGGCGGGCTCCTGCATGCAGGCCAAGACCTTGCTCCCGCTGCTGACCAGCCGCAGCCATGCCACCGGCGCCGTGATGAGCGACGCGCGCACGGACGTCATCTTCGACCGCGACGTCAGCAGGTGTGCGGCGCAGGTGACACCGCGGGCCGGATCGTTCTCGGCCAGTGCGCGTCCGGTCGGCGACCGGGTCCAGGTGGTCACCTACGACGGTCAACTGGAATCCCCGCGGGCGTTCTCGCTGTCCGTGTCCTGCTGAGGGGTTCCGCGAGTGGCTCGTGTCACGTATGGTCCAGCGAAAGTGAAGTTGATTCATGTACGCGGGAGCGGACGGATGCGGGCCACTCGCCGATCGATCATCGCCACCACGCTGGCCGCGCTCGCGGGCGCTCTCGTCGTCGGCGGGCTGCCCACCGCGCAGGCCGAGCCGACGACATACCTGGTCGGGCGGGGGATCTCCGACGTGACCGGGCCCGCGGCCGAGAACGGCATGATGGGGTACTCGAAGGTCGACCAGAAGACCACGGGCATCCACCAGCGCCAGCGCTCCCGCGCGTTCATCACCGTCGATCAAGCTGGCGGCAAGCGGGTCGCCTATGTCAACGCCGACCTCGGCATGATCTTCCGCGCGGTCCAGGAAGGCGTGCTGGGCAAGCTGAAGTCCCGCTACGGCGACCTCTACACCCAGCAGAATGTCCTGCTCTCGGCCACGCACACGCATGCCGGGCCGGGTGGCTACTCGCACAACCTGGCCTACAACCTCGCCATCCTGGGCTTCCAGAAGCAGACTTTCGACGCGACCGTCGACGGCATCGTCGAGTCCGTCGTCAAGGCACACGACGACCTCAAGCCGGGGACCATCAGCATCGGCAGGGGCGAACTGACGAACGCGAGCGTGAACCGGTCGCGCGTGGCGTTCGAGCAGAACCCGGAGTCGGACAAGGCGCAGTTCCCCAACGCGATCGACCCGTCGATGACGGTCCTGCGGTTCAAGCAAGGCGCGGCGGACGTCGGTGCGATCAGCTGGTTCGCCACCCACAACACGTCCATGACGAACACGAACACGTTGATCAGCCCGGACAACAAGGGGTACGCGGCCTACCAGTGGGAGCACGACCAGAAGGGCGTTCGGTACCTGGACAACCGCCCCGGCTTCGTCGCCGCGTTCCCCAACACCAACGCGGGTGACATGTCGCCCAACCTGAACCTGCGGCCCGGCTCCGGCCCCACCGAGGACGAGTTCGAGAACACCCGCGTCATCGGCGAACGCCAGAACACCAAGGCGAACGAGGTCTTCGACGGCCCACAGACCCCGGTCAGCGGCGGCATCGACTACCGCATGCGGTTCGTCGACATGTCCGCGGTGACCGTCGACGGCCGCTACACCACCGACGGCCAGTCGCGGCGCACCTCCCCCGGGGTGGTCGGCGCGTCGACCCTCGCGGGCAGCATCGAGGACGGGCCGGGGCTGCCGCTGTTCAGCGAGGGCATGGTCAACCCGATCGCCGCGCTGCTGGAGCCGCTGGACGTCGAGGTTCCGCAGTGGGTAAAGGACTGCCAGTACCCGAAGGTGACCGCCGTCCCCACGGGCCTGATGGAGGCGACGCCGAACGTGCTGCCGCTGCAGATCGTGAAGCTGGGGCAGTTCCACCTGATCGCCGTTCCCGCGGAGGTCACCATCGTCTCCGGGCTCCGGATGCGCCGGACGGTCGCCGAGGAACTGGGTGTGCCGCTGGAGAACGTGCTGATCCAGGGTTATGCCAACGACTACAGCCAGTACGTGACGACGCCGGAGGAGTACGACAAGCAGCAGTACGAAGGCGGCTCCACGCTTTTTGGCCGCGACACTTTGCCCGCGTACCAACAGGAGTTCACCAAGCTGGCCGCGTCCCTTCGGGACGGTTCGCCGCCTGCCCCGGGCGCGACCCCGACGAAGCCGCTGCTCGCCGAGCTGAACCTGCAGACGGGTGTGGTGTTCGACGACAAGGGGCTGTTCCAGAGTTTCGGGCAGGTGCTGACCGAACCCGCGGCCGCGTACCAGCGGGGGCAGACGGTGACCACGAGGTTCGTCACCGGGCACCCCAAGAACAACCTCCGCCGCAACGGCACCTACCTGGAAATCCAGCGCGAGGTCGCAGGCACCTGGAAACGAGTCGCCGACGACGGCGACTGGTCGACGCGGTACCGGTGGGCGCGGGTCGGGGTGGCGAACTCGGAGGCGACGATCACGTGGACGATCCCGGGGGACGTGCCGCCTGGGCGCTACCGGGTCGTGCACCACGGTGACTGGAAGAGTGGCTGGACCGGGGAGATCACGGCGTTCACGGGGACGTCGCGGGCGTTCACGGTGAACTAGTCCCAAGGCCGTGTAGTTAAGTTTTTGTCGTCGCTGTCAAGATCTTTGGTGGGGCGAGGATGTCGATGGTCAGGGTGGCTTTGTAGCTGGTCCGGTCGATGATCGGGCCTCTGGCTTGGTATT
>NZ_JBOHGC010000160.1:0-2076 GCF_050699995.1 Actinokineospora sp.
CACCCCGGTGACGTGCGGCGCCGACATGCTCGTGCCTTCGATGACCCAGTGGACCCCGTCGAGGACGGTCCGCAGCCCGACGTCGCCGGCCTGCGTCGAGAGCGCCGAGGCGATCCCCATGCCGGGGGCGGAGACCTCCGGCTTGAGCCGGCCGTCGCGCGTCGGCCCGGGGCTCGAGAACGGGGCGAGGGATCCCAGGGCGGGCGGGTTGGTGTAGCCGACGGTCTGCCCGGTCGAGGCCACCCACTGGGTCTTGGTCACGTGGGCCCCCACGGTCGTCACGTTGAAGGCGGTGCCGGGCACGCTGATCAGCTGCGTCGGGTCGGGCTCGTTCCAGTCGGAGAACGCCCCGGCGCTGCCGAAGCTCGAGAACCAGATCCACATGTCGTAGCGCCCTCCCGCCGTGATCGTGTTGCCGGTCACCCGCACCGTCCAGGTGCCGCGGCAGGGCGCCGTGCCGCTCTGGTCGTCCACCTCCATGTCGAAGAAGCGCGCGCCGTTCGCGGCGGGGGAGGGGGTGTCGTCGATGAGCATGGTCCCGCTGCCCGTGACGTTCGCCACCAGTCCGTCGCCCGTGGAGGCGGTCACGCTGAGGACGCTGCCGCCGCACGGGCCGCTCGCCGGGTCCTCGATGCTGACCGTCAGGGTGTCGCCGGCCGCGTACCACAGCGACCAGGCCTGGACGTCGTTGAAGATCCCGGGCAGCGGCGCGTAGGTCGGGATGGTGAAGGTGTGGATGTTCGTGGTGCCGTTCGAGACGACGCCGGAGGCGTGGATGCCGAAGCCGCGGTTGTTGCCTCCCGACTTGGCGACCACCCTGCCGCGGAGACCGGGTCCGGTGAGCGAGTCGATGGTCATCTCGTCGATGTCGCTGCCGTCGTGCCCGCCGAAATCGGACCCGATGCTCAGGTTGGTCGAGTAAGGCATCCCGAGCTCGGCCGCCTTGGCGCCGATGAAATCCAGCCCCAGGCTGACCTCGAAGCAGGTGTTGCACGTCGCGCCCGGCTCCGGAAACGTCTTGACGACGATGAGATCGGCGTCCGGCGCCGGGCTGACATAGGTGAACGCCGGCTGGCCGTTGCCCGTGGCGCTGCCGTCACCGCCCGCTGTTCCCAGGACGTGCGTGCCGTGGCCCGCAGCGTCGGCCGCGGTGATCGAACCGGTCCCCCCGATGGCGGCGTTGATGTCCGCTTCGGTGTACAGGCAGCCGAAATCGAACGGGACGGGGGGCGCGGTGCCGACGCAGGTGTCGTTCTGGTTCCACAGGTACTTGATGCGCGTCGTGCCGTCCGCGCGGCGGAAGTCCTGGTGGCCGAAGTCCACCCCGGTGTCCACCATTCCGACGATGACCCCGGATCCCCGTGCCCCGAAGGTGGCGGGCGATTGCGCCTGGTCGGCGCGGATCTCCACCCGGCTGACGTCGAGCTCGGGGCGGGGAATACGGAGGATCTGCATCATCTCGATCCCCGGCACCGCGGCGACGTCCTTCAACCGGGGGATCGGCACCACCGCCGAGGCGAACCCGCGGAGCGCTCCGTAGGTCTTGATCCCCATGGACTCGATGGCGCCGCGGGCGCCGTGATCGAGCCGCATCCGGACGCGCGCCGTCGGGGGGCTCGCGGCGGCGTCGATCGCCAGGAAGCGCGCGTAGTACGCGAGCTCTTCCGGCCCAACCGGTTCCGGGCGGCCGTCCTTGTCGACCTTGAATCCGTGGCCGCGCACCAGGCGGTCGAGGAACGGATCGAGTTTCGCGCTGGCCGATCGGTCACCGGCCGTCCGGTCGTTCGGCCCCCCGTCCTTCGCCGCGAGGCCCGGCACGGTGACGATGACCCCGAGAGCGAGGGCGACTACGGCGAGGCGAGCACAGCGGTGCTTTCGATCCATGAAGACCCCCAGCGGGCCTGGTGCCCGCGACAGCGTCCCGGTGTATGGACCGGCCCGCCTCGACACCACCGCGGGACGGACTGCGCCATGTAAATGAATCAAGTTCATCAACTTACGCTGAAGGCCAGGGGGGGTCAAGATGAAGTGTGGGGATTTCTATCACCCTCCCAACCCTCCCGGGCACCGTGGCGG
>NZ_JBOHGC010000161.1:0-11203 GCF_050699995.1 Actinokineospora sp.
AATACCAAGCCAGAGGCCCGATCATCGACCGGACCAGCTACAAAGCCACCCTGACCATCGACATCCTCGCCCCACCAAAGATCTTGACAGCGACGACAAAAACTTAACTACACGGCCTTGGGACTAGCTCTGCCAGGTCTCGCGGTAGCGGGCGGCCTTGGCGGCTTCCTCGTCGGCGTACCGCCTGCGGCGCACGGCCGTGGCATGGCCTGCTGGAAACCCGTGCTGCGCGACTCGGGCATCGACGTTGTCCTGGGCGAACGCCAGAATGATGCGCAGCGCCACCAGGAACCCGAGCAACGTCGATCCGAGGGCCAGCGGCCACGAACCACCGAAGATCACCAGCCCGGCGAGCAGCGCGCCGAGGATCGGGGCGAGCTGCATGAGCCCCCGCCCGAACGCGCGGACCAGCCAGGTCGGGCAGGTGGCGACGTGCAGCACCCAGTCCCGGTACCGGTCGGGGAGCCGGCCACCGTAGACGAAGTAGAGCCACCGAAATGGGCCCGGGCGCTTGGCGGCCATAGGCGCATCGTAGTTATCCACAGGCGGCCCGCGCCCCCTGCCCTCGCGGCGCCAGGCCGGACTCATGGCAGGTCGAAGCGCCAGCGGAGGTTGAGGGAGCCGCCCCAGTCGACGGAGCCGCGGGCTTCCTGGGGTTGCCACTTCAGGTCCAGGTCGCCCTGGATGAAGATGTCGACGTTGCGCAGCGGGCGGACGCCGAATTCGGCCTCGTTGTCCAAGCCCAGTTCGAATCCGTGGTCGCGGGACCAGTCGAGGGTCAGGCGGGTCGTCTCGGTCAGGAACCAGTTGCGCCACAACGGGATTTCGCGGTTGAACAGTTGGACGCTCCCATTGCCCGCCAGCGGTCCCGCACCCGATCCCAGGGTGAGTCTGGCGCCGGGATGCGTGGCGAGGTCGAAGGTGTCGAAGTCCTGCAGCATCCGTTCGATCGTGGTGTCGTCCCAGTGCAGTTCCAGCTGCACCGGGATCCGCAGGTCGATCGGCGTGCCGGCCGCGGTGGGGGCTGCGGTGGTGCCCTCCAACGCTTCCCACGTGGCGTCGTCGACGATGCCGGTTTCGGGGAGGCCTTCGCGTTGTTGGAAGAATCGGACTGAGCCCTCGGTCAGCGGGCCGAACAGTCCGTCCACCGGGCTCAGCCGCACCGTGCCCGCCGACGCTTCCGCTTCGAGCTTCGAGGCGAGGAGTTGCTGCAGGTACTCGACCCAGGCGGTCTCGCCGCTGTCGCGGGCGAGTTCGGGGTTGCCCACGGCGCGAAAGCTAGGCGATCGCGGGACCCTCGGCCCCGTAGACGATGGCCGGGTCGACGCCCTCGACGCCGCTGGGCACGGGTTCGCCCTCCAGCCAGGCGACCCAGTCGCCGTCGAGGTCGACGGTGCTCGCGGGGGCCACCTCGTGGTCGAACTCGACTCCGGTGATCTCGCTGTCCATGCCGACCATGGTGTCGGCGCGGGGTCACCTGCCGACAGGTCCGCACGGGCAGACGGAAGGGCGGTCAGTCCCGGACGTGTCGGGTGACCGAAAGCAGGTCGAGCGGGTCGAGTGACGCCGGGTCGGGTTCGACGGCGTCGGTGAGGGTTTTGGTGATGAGTTCGCCGTCGAGGGCGGCGCCGATCATGACCAGCCGGGTGCCGTGGGGCTCGGGTTCGCGCCGGAGGTCGATGTAGCCGCCGACGGTCTGCAGCGCGTACTGCTCGCCGCCGAAGTGGGCGTAGCCCTTCATCCGGTACAGGCCGGACGGGCGGTCGGTGAGGAAGCGGGCGAAGCGGATCGGGTTCATCGGCTGGTCCGATTCGAACGTGACGCTCTCATAGCCCGCGTGCACATGCGGTTCGTGCTCGTTCAGGTCGTCGAAGGACAGTTGGCGTTCGGCCGGGTCCGGGCGGTCCACCGGGTCGAACAAGAGGTGCGGGTCGACGCGGCCGTGGTCGGTCGGGACGACGGGGACACCGGCCGCCAACTCGCGGACCAGGCTCAGCACACGGTTGCCCGCGGCGGGGTCGATGCGGTCCATCTTGTTGAGCAGCAACAGGTCCGCGTAGCGCAGGTGCTTGTCGATCTGCGGGTGTCGCTCGCGGGTGGACTCGAACTCGGCGGCGTCGACCACCTCGACGAGGCCGCCGTAGGCGACGTGCGGGTTGGTGCTGCCGAGGACCAGCTTGACCATCGCGGGCGGCTCGGCCAGGCCGCTGGCCTCGATGACGATCACGTCCACCGGCGCGTCCGGCTTGGCCAGGCGGGCGAGCATGTCGTCGAGGTCGGAGACGTCGATGGCGCAACAGAGGCAGCCGTTGCCGAGGGTGACCATGGAGTCGACTTGGGCGGCCACGGTCATCGCGTCGATGTTGACGCTGCCGAAGTCGTTGACGATCACGCCTATGCGCAAGCCGGTTCGGGCTCGCAGGAGGTGGTTGAGCAGTGTGGTCTTCCCCGATCCGAGAAAGCCCGCGACGACCAGGACCGGGATCAGCTGCACCCGCCCAGAATACCCGCTCGGGCGGCGACACACCGTAAGCGTTCCGTCGCGCAAAGACAGCGGGAATCCGGCTTCGTCAAACGGTTTCGTTCGCCCAAGTGGACGCACGGTGAAGGAAGCTCGGCGATTGTCGTGTTCGTAAGCCATTTTCTCTGTAACACGACGACGGAAGTGCGCACAATTGCGCCACAAGGCCGTTGACATAAGCACGATCCACAGTCCACAGTCGTGCCGTCCCCCTGCTGACACGAGAGGTACCCATGAGACGCCGTACCCTGCTGCTGATCGCCGCGCTTGTCACCGCCGCCGGTCTTGCCATCGCCGCTCCGACCGCTTTCGCGGGCTCCTTCGAGAACACGGTCGATGAGAAGTGCTGCGCCACTCCTAAAGCGGGTTAGCCCATTTCGGGTAATGGCGGTGCTTTCGCGAATGATTTTCCCGGACTGACGATCTAGACAGTCGGTTCCGACCAAGTAAGGCTCCCAGCCCGGATACGATCCCGGACGGGCCAGGGAGAGTGACATGACGGGATCAAGCGCGGCGAGAACCGTTCGCCGTTTTTTCAGCAAGCGCGGACGCGGCCGTGAGTCGGCCAGCTTCGGCGCCGCCGCCTTGGGTGTGCTGTTGCTCGCCGGGGCGGCTCTGGGCAACGGGATCTCCCGCACCGCGGTCGAGGTCTCCGACGGACTGACCTGGCTTCCCGACGAGCAGCGCGGCGAGGTCGTCCAGGTCAATCCCGCCTCCGGCAGGCCGGAGACCCGACTGCAGGTCTCAGGCGCCGACGCGCAGCTGGATATCACGCAGAAGGACGGGATGCTGGTCGTCCTCGACCGGCGGACCGGGCAGATCACCGTGATCGACCTGTCCACGCTGCTCGCCAGTGGCCGCAGGCAGGCCCCGGTGGGCGGGTCGAGCAAGGTGCTCCTCGCCCACGGCAGGCTCTACATCGTCGACCGGGCGGGCGGGTCGGTGGTCAACGCCGACCCGATCACCCTCGCCGACATCGGCACCCCGTGGCTGGCGGGCCGGCCGCTCGCCGACGCCGTCACCGACGAGGACGGCGTGCTCTGGGTCGTCGACCACGGCGGCAACCTGCGCGCGCTGGACTGGTCCGACGAGGACAACCGGTTCGTCGAGAAGTCCAACCGCCCGGTCGCGGGCGCGGGCCCGCGCGCCGCGTTGGTCCCGCACCGCCAGGGTGTCACCGTGCTCGGTCTCGAGGGCGGGGTCGTCCTGCAGGACGGCACCGGCGCCGACGTGACCGCCACGACCGCGCGGCAGGTCGGTGACGTCCTCGCCGCCCAGACCAGCCCGAGCGGTCTGGTTCCCGCATCGATCCCCGAGAACGGGACGGTCGTGCTGGTCTCCGGGGACGAGGTGCTGCGGGTGGACGTAGCGGGCCTGGGCTGCGCGCGGCCCGGCAGGCCCGCGGTCTTCCACGACAAGATCTACGTCCCCTGCAAGGGCACCGGCCGGGTCGTCGTGCTGAACCGCTCCGGCGGGCGCGGCGGCGACGACGTGCGCACCGGCGGCGCGGGCGACCCGCAGCTGGTCTTCGACGACGGCAGGTTGTTCATCAACACCCCCGGAGCCGAGACGGGCGTGATCGTCGACGCCGACGGCAGGACCCGCTCGGTGGTGATCCGCAGCCCCGAGCTGCAGGTCACCAACCCCGACCGCACGCCGCCCCCCTCGCCGCCGAGCCCGCCGAAGCCGAACCCGAACGAGCCGACCCGGACCCGGCCCAACCAGCCGACGACCACGACCACGGTCGAGGCAAGCCCGGTGCCGACGGAAAGCGGTTCACCCGTGCCGACGACGTCGGTCGATCCGCGGGCGGGTGTGCCGGGCGTGCCGCCGGGGGTGACCGTCTCGCTGGTCTCCCGCACGGCCGCCGAGATCACCGTCGCGATCCGCTGGGGCGCCGCGACCGCGGGCGCGTCCCCGGTCTCCGGGTACGAAGTGATGGCGTCCGGCGCCTTCACCGGCGGCTCGAAGTCCGTCCAGGCCACCGGGACGTCGACCCAGCTGACGCTGCCCTGCGCGGGCACTCAGTTCTGTCAGAACGGCAGGCTCGACGTCGGGGTGACCGCGGTCAACCAGGGCGGCCGGGGTGCCGCTGGGTCGACCGTGTGGGCGGTGCCGCCCGCGGCCACGACCAACCCGCCGCAGCCGACCACCACGGTCCCGAACACGCCCGTGCCGACGACCACCACGGTCGCGCCGCCGCCCGTGACCACGACGACCACCCCGCCCCCGCCCCCGCCCCCGCCGCCGTCGCTGCCGACCGCGGGCGCGGTGGTGATCACGGGGGTCTCGGGCACCAGCTACACCAGGCGGTTGACGATGGCGCCGCCCGCCGACTGGGCCAACCACAACGGCACCTGCGAGGTCGTGAACAAGACGTACGACTACTCGGAGCCGGTCGCGTGTTCGGCCACGAGCGCGACGATCACGATCGAAGAGGGCATCAACAGCGTCGTGATCCGCGCGCACGCCGCGGGCGGTGGCGCGTCGGTGGACTCGGCGAGCCGGTCGATCCGGATGATCTCGAGCGAACCCTGCCCCGGCGGGCGGATCTGCCAGCAGCCGAAGGTGGCCAGTGACCAGGGCAGCACCGAGCTGTCCTCCGGGTCGATGACCGGCGCGGGCCTGGGCCTGATCGCGACCGCCGTGCTGCTGCGCGTCGGTGTGCGGCGGCGGGAAGACGAGGACGACCAGCGGTGACGACGATGACCGGCGCGGCGATCGGTGAGCACGAGATCGCCGCGTTCCAGACGCTGCACAAACACGTCGGCGACGCCGTCGAGACCGCGCTGCGCGGCAAGCGCGAGGTGGTCGACCTGGTGCTGGTGGCCATGTTCGCGGGCGGGCACGTGCTGCTCGAAGATGTTCCCGGCACCGGCAAGACGACGCTCGCGCGCGCGGTCGCGGGAGCGCTGGGCGGGCTGTCTCGGCGCGTGCAGTTCACCCCCGACCTGTTGCCGTCGGACGTCACCGGCACCTCGGTCTACGACCCGAAGAGCGGACAGGTCGGGTTCCGGCCGGGCCCGGTGTTCGCGAACGTGGTCCTCGCCGACGAGATCAACCGGGCAGCCGCCAAGACCCAGTCGGCGCTGCTGGAGGTCATGGAGGAGCGCACGGTCACCGTCGACGGTGTCGCGCACGCCGTGCCGGACCCGTTCCTGGTGGTGGCCACGCAGAACCCGATCGACCTCGACGGCACGTACCGGCTGCCGGAGGCGCAGCTCGACCGGTTCATGCTGCGCACCTCGATCGGCTACCCGGACCTCGCGGACGAGCTCGACGTCCTGCGCCCGGGCAGTGGCGCGGGCCGCATCGGCACGGTCCCCACGGTGACCAACCCGCACCAGGTGGCGCAGTCCGCGCGCAGGCTCGCCACGCTGCACGTCGCGGACCCGATCCTGCGCTATATCACCGAGTTGGGCACCGCGACCCGGGCCGATGATCGCCTGCGGCTCGGCGCGAGCACCCGCGGTCTGCGCGCGTTGGTGCGGTGCGCGCAGGTGTACGCGGCGTCGCACGGCAGGCACTTCGCCGTGCCCAGCGACGTGCAGTGGCTGTGCGGGCCGGTGCTCGCCCACCGGCTGGTGCTCACCCGTGAGGCCCAGCTCGCGGGCGCGACGACCGCCGACGTGCTGGCCGAGATCACGGCCAGGGTCGAGGTCCCGCGCCCGACCCCGCAATGACCGCGCGGGGTGTGACGACGCTGGTCGCAGGGGTGCTTCTCGGCGGGCTCGGGCTGTGGTGGCGCTATCCCGGACTCGCCGCGCTGGGTATCGCGCTGACGGTGCTCGCGTTGGCCGGCCTGGCTTCGGTGCTGTTCGCCGCGCCGGTGACGTCGTCGCGCACGGTCCGGCCGCGCACGGTGCAGCGGCTGGGCGTGTGCACGGGAACGCTCGAGATCACCAGTGTGCGCAAACGCTTTCCCGTGCTGCTCGACGGGACCGACGAAGTCGCGGGCGAGCCGGTCCAGGTCGACATCCCGGTCCTCGCGCCGGGAGAGCGGACGGTCGTGGAGTACCGCATACCGACTGATCGCCGCGGCGTCTGGCGGGTCGGCCCGCTGAACCTGCGCCGACGCGGGCTGGCCGGTCTCGCCGAGTCGCGCACGACCGTGGGCGAGGTCGTGGAGGTTCGCGTGGTGCCGCGGGTGCTCCCGGTCCGAGGACTGCCCTCGGGCGCGCGGCGCGGCCAGATCGGCGCCGACGAACGGGTCGAGCGCGGCGGCACGGACTTGGTGGGACTGCGCGAATACGTGCCCGGCGACGACCTCCGCAGGCTGCACTGGGCCACGAGCGCGCGGACCGGGACGCTGATGATCCGCGAGGACGCCGACCCCGCGCGGCCGCACCTCGCCGTCCTGCTCGACGACCGCGCGTCGGGTTACCCGCGGGAGCGGCAGTTCGAGGACGCGGTCGAGGTGGCCGCCTCGCTGCTGACCTCCGCGATCGCCGACGCGCACCCGGTGCGGCTGCTGACCGTGTCGGGGTCGCTGGACATCGAGGCCGCCGACGGCGACTCCGGTTTCGTGCTCGCGGCCCTGGCCGACGCGGCGCTGGTGGACGACGCCGGCGACGCCTCGGTGCCCGCGCGCGATCTCGACGTGGTGGCGGTCGTCTGTGGGGAGTCGGCTGATCTCTCGGCGATGCTGCTGGAAGCGGGCCGCGCGTCCTACGGCGTGGTGCTGACGGTGGCCGACGAGGGCGCGGGCCTGTCCGCGATGGGCAGCGTCCTTGTCGTGCGGGCCGCCGACGCCGAGGGACTGTTGCGGGCCTGGGACACCGGGGTGGCCAAATGACCGGGTTGCGCGCCGGGTGGGCGGCCGTCCTGCTTGCCGTGGCGGCGTTTCCGCTCGCCGCGGGATGGTCCGGTTCGGTTGCCTGGCCGCTGTTCGTGGGTGCCGTGGTCGTCGCGTTCGGTGCGGTGTTGCCGGCGCGAAGGTTGCGCCTGACGACGGGGATGACGCTGGTAAGCGCGGCTGCGGCCGGTCTGGTGGCCGGGTACTTCGTCGCCCGTGGCGCCATCGTGGGCGGGCCGCTGGAGGTGTTGCGCGACAGCGTTGCGCGGCTGCTGACCTCCGCGCGTCCCGCGCCGCCGACACCGGATCTGCTGATGCCGGGTGTGCTGCTGGTGTTCCTGGTCGCCCTCGTCGTGGCGGTTTCCCTTGCGGGGGAACGGCGTTCGATGATCGGGCCGCCGGTGGGCGCCGTCGTGCTCTACACAGCGGGCGCGTTGGTCACCGCGGGCCGGGCGGACGGGCGCGGGTTGGTCGCGGTCGCAGTCGTGGTGCTGGCCGCGTTCGGCTGGGTGGTGGTCGACCGGGTCGAGTCGACCCGCCGGGTCTCTCTCGGGCCGCCCGGCGCGGTGCTCGCCGTGCTTGCGGCGGTCGCGCTGCTCGCGGGTGTGCTGCCGAACCGCGACGCGTTCGAGCCGCGGGAGTTGGTGCGTCCGCCGGTCACCGACCTCGCGGTGTCGAATCCGTTGCCGCGGCTGGCTTCCTGGGCCGCGATGGCCGGCACCGAGCTGCTCCGCATGCGTGGCCCCGAACTGCCGGTGCGGCTCGTCGTGCTGGCGGACTACACGGGCGCGGCGTGGCAGGCGTCGTCGCTGTACGGGCCGATCGGGGCGGTGGCGCCGCCGGACCTGCCCGCTGGCCGTCGGGCGCGGGAGGCCGACGTCGAACTGGTCGTCGGCGCGCTGGACGGGAACTGGCTGCCCACAGTCGGCAGGCCGGTCTCGACCAGCCTCGGTGACGTGCTGGTCGACCCGGACTCCGGCTCGCTGATGCTGCCGCGCGGGATGAGCCCTGGCCTGTCCTACGACGTGCGGGGCGTGGTCGACCGGCCCAACGATGACGACCTGGCCGCCGCCAAGGTGCCCACCGGCGACGCCATCCGCCGCTATCTGGACCTTCCCGGCCTGCCCGCGACGCTCGCGGACTACGCGCGGCAGGCCGTCCTCAACACGAGCACGCCCTACGAGCAGGCGGTGGCGCTCGAACAGGTCGTCCGGCTCGACCGCCACCCTGACGCCGAAGCGCCGGTCGGCTCGTCGTACGCGCGGATCGAGCAGTTCCTGTTCGGCCCGGCGGGTGACGCCGGTGCGGGCAAGGGGACCGCCGAACAGTTCGCCACGGCGTTCGCGGTGCTGGCCAGAGCGGTGGGCCTGCCGACGCGGGTCGTTGTGGGGTTCCAGCCGGTGCCGGAGGGACCGGACGGTTTCCGGGTGATCCGCGGTGTCGACGCCACCGCGTGGCCGGAGGTGTATTTCGCCGACTGGGGCTGGGTGCCGTTCGACCCGGTGTCGGGCACCGACAGCGGCCCGAGCGCGGCGTCGAAGCGCGAGGTGCTGAACCGGCTCGCCTCGACCACGGCCCAGCCGACGGTCCCAGCGAAGGCCGGGCCGCCGCTGGTGATCCCGTCGGAGCAGCCCAAACCCGATGCGGCGCAAGCGAAGCCGCGGCCGCGGTACTGGCTGCTGCTGGTGCCCGCGCTTCCGTTGGCGGCTCTGCTGATCCTCGCTTTCCTGCGGGCCGCCCGGCGTTCACGGCTGCGCCGCGCGGGAGCCCTTGGGGCGTGGGCGTCCGTGCTCGATGTGCTGCTGCTGGCCGGACGCCCGCCCGCCCGGCACCTCACCGCGCCCGACATCGCCGCGCTGGTCCCGGATCCGGCGCCCGCGCTGCGCCTGGCTGCCTTGGCCGACCGGGCCGCGTTCGCCCCGGACCCGGCGGGCCCGGACGACTCGTGGCGGCTGGCCCGGCAGGTTCGCGCGGACATTCGGCGGGTCGTGCCACGGTATCGGCGGATCTTCTGGGCAGTCGATCCCCGTCCGCTTCGGCGCCGCTAGTTCCGGACAGCGCACACTCGGCTGGAGGAGCCCTTCTTGGTGGTGGGGTCGTCCAAACCGACAGCGACGAGTTGGAAGCAGTACTGCTTGGCCTTCGGATCGAGGTCCGGAACCACGAAGCTCGTCTCGCCTGCGTCCACTCCGGACACGAACCTGGGCTTGCCCGCGAGATCGGTGACGTCGTAGAGCACGAAGTGGGCCCGGCCGCCGGTGGGATCGGTCCAGTGCACCTCGACCGTGCTTCCGTTGTCCACCAAGCGGTTCAGGACGGGAGCCGTCTTCGGGTCGCCGCCTTGGGCGATGGGTGCTGCCGACGTGGTGGTGGTGGTCGTCGTGGTGGGCAGCGCCGTGCTGGTGCTGGTGTTCGTCGAGGTCGCCGGAGGTGCGGCGGCCGGGGTGTCGCCGCGGTTGGCGAGGACCCCGATCCCGACTCCCGCGATGACGGCGAGCAGCCCCGCGACGGCGAATGTCCAGCGGCGGCGAACCGGTGGTGCGTCGGGACTCGGGGTGCGGTCGGTGGCGTCGACATCGACGAGATCCCAGTCGTGCGGGGGTGCCGATAAGGGCGGAGGGACAACCGGGGGCAGGAGTGCGGCCGGCCCGAAGTCCGGGGCAGGCGGTTGCGGTGTGTGCCGGACCGTCAGGTCGGCGAGCCTTCCGGTCATCGTCCCGCGCGCCTCCTCCACGACAGACGCGGGTTTCGGCTCCGGTTCCGGCTCGGGCACCGGTGTCGGGAGCGGTCCGAAATCGGCGGAGTGGGTCAGCGGCACACTTTGCGTGCGCTCCATCGGCGACACGGCCGTCGCCCCGGCATCCGCGGAGCCCAAACCGTCCACAGTGGAGGGAGTGGCGGTCGGACCCCACTTGCGCACCTCGGTTCCGACCTCCGCGAGCGCGTCGCGCAGCGCGGCGGCGTCGGCGAACCGGTCCGCGCGGTCCTTGCTCAGGCAGCGCCGGATCACCGACACCAGCTCGGCGGGCACATCCGGGCGGGTCAGCGCCCTCGGCTCAGCCGACCGGACGCGACCCAGGTAGGTCAGCACCGTGTCCTCGTCGGGGTTGTCCGACGCGAACGGCGGCACGCCCTCCAACAGGGTGAACAGGGTCGAGCCCAGTGACCACAGGTCGTCGGCCGCGGCCGGGGCCACGCCCTCGATCATCTGCGGCGCCGCGTGCCGGTAGCTGACCAGCTCCAGCGACGCCGAGTGTCCCGCGTCCGCGCCGCGGGCGATCCCGAAGTCCGCCAGGACGTACGACGTCGGCAGCACCAGCACGTTCTGCGGCTTGACGTCGCGGTGCAGGAAACCCTGGGCGTGGGCGAAGGAGAGCGCGTCGGCGACGGCGATGCCCGCCGCGACGACCTCGGTGACCGGCAGCGGGCCGCGCGCCTGGAGCCGGTCGTGCAGTGAACCCAGGTCGTGGAACTCCATGACGATGCAGGGCTGCCCATCCGCGACCGTGCCGGTGTCGAGCACCGTCACGATGTGCGGATGCTGGCGCCCCAGCCGGACGGTGATCTCCAGTTCCCGCCGAAAGCGGGCCAGTGTCGCCGGGTCTTGCACCTGCAGGACCTTCACCGCGACATCGCGGCCAAGCCCGTCCTGTCGAGCCCGGTAGACCGTGCCTTCGCCGCCTTGGGCGACCAGCCGGAAGTCGCTGTAGCCGGGCAGCCCGAGCTCCGGCCGCGGGGGCGTTCTCGGTGCCCACGCCAGCAGTTCGTCGTCCACCCGGCCGCCTTCTCGTCGCGGTGCCGCCGGTCGCGGCACGCCACGCGGCATCGTATCGGCGATGGTCCGGGCCGGAGAGTGCCGAGGCCGGACAACTCGCCCGGCCTCGGCA
>NZ_JBOHGC010000162.1:0-22073 GCF_050699995.1 Actinokineospora sp.
GGGGCAGCTCGATCCCGGCCGCGCGCAGGGTTGACGCCAGGTCGCGGCGGGACCGCGGCGACCGCACGTCGACCTGCTTGGGGAGCCGGACCCGTCCCAGCACCGTCACCGGGTTCGGGAAGTCCGACACGGACAGCCGACCCGCCCACCGGTCCTCGGTCACGACCAGTGGCCGCGGCTCGCCCATCGAGTCGAGACCCGGATCGATCACGATCGCCAGCCCGGACCGGCGACCCGCGGGCACCGCGATCACGTCACCCTTGCGCAGCTGCTCCAGCGAGTGCGCCGCATCCGCCCGCCGGGCCGCGCTGTTCTGGCGCGAGAGCGCCTTCTCCCGGTCGGTGATCTGCTTGCGCAGCGCCGCGTACTGGGTGAAGTCGCCCAGGTGGCACGTCATCGACTCCGCGTACCCGGCCAGGGCCTCGCGGTTGCGCTCGACCCGCCGCGAGAGCCCCACGACCGACCGGTCGGCCTGGAACTGGGCGAACGACTGCTCCAGGATCTCGCGCGCCTGCACGGCGCCCATCCGGTCGACGAGGTTGACCGCCATGTTGTAGCCCGGCCGAAACGACGACTTCAGCGGGTACGTCCGGGTCGAGGCCAGCCCGGCCACCTGCTTCGGGTCGAGCCCCGGCTGCCAGACCACGACCGCGTGGCCCTCGACGTCGATCCCCCGGCGGCCCGCGCGGCCGGTGAGCTGCGTGTACTCGCCCGGGGTCAGCTCGACATGCGCCTCGCCGTTGTACTTGACGAGCTTCTCCAGCACGACCGTGCGCGCGGGCATGTTGATGCCCAGCGCCAGCGTCTCGGTGGCGAACACCGCCTTCACCAGACCGCGCAGGAACAGCTCCTCGACGGTCTCCTTGAACGCGGGCAGCAGCCCGGCGTGGTGCCCGGCGAACCCGCGCTCCAACGCCTCTTTCCACTCCCAGAACCCGAGCACCGTCAGGTCGGCGTCGGGCAGGTCACGGGTCTTCGAGTCGACGATCCGCCGCACCTCGGCGATCTCGTCCTCCGAGTTGAGCCGCAGCCCCGACCGCACGCACTGCGACACGGCTGCCTCACAGCCCGCGCGGCTGAACACGAACACGATCGCGGGCAGCAGCCCCTGCGAGTCGAGCCGCTCGACGACCTCCACCCGCGATGGCGGCTTGAACCGTGGGCCGCCGTTGCCCGAGCCCCGGCCGCCGCGCGAGCGCGGACCGTGCCACGGCGTGTGGAAGCGGCCGATCTCGTCGGCCCGGCGCACCAGCTCCGGGTTGATCCGCAGCTCGACCCCGCTGGGCTCGGACCCGGCGAACAGGTCGAGCATCCGGTTGCCGACCAGCATGTGCTGCCACAGCGGCACCGGCCGGTGTTCGTCGACCACGACGGCCGTGTCGCCGCGCACCGCGACGAGCCACTCGCCGAACTCCTCGGCGTTGGACACCGTGGCCGACAGCGACACCAGGTTGACCCATTCGGGCAGGTGCAGGATCACTTCCTCCCACACCGCCCCGCGGAACCGGTCGGCCAGGTAGTGGACCTCGTCCATCACCACATAGC
This sequence comes from Actinokineospora sp., assembly GCF_050699995.1. GTDB lineage: Bacteria > Actinomycetota > Actinomycetes > Mycobacteriales > Pseudonocardiaceae > Actinokineospora. The sequence continues at coordinate 1,546 of NZ_JBOHGC010000162.1, forward strand.
CGAGCCCCTCCAACGCCCCGGACCGCGCGTAGAGCATGTTGCGCAGGACCTCGGTGGTCATCACGACCACCGGGGCGTTGCCGTTCACCGACGTGTCGCCGGTCAGCAGCCCGACCGACTTCGGCCCGTAGCGGGTCGTCAGGTCGGCGAACTTCTGGTTCGACAGCGCCTTGATCGGCGTGGTGTAGAAGCATTTGCGGCCCTCGGACAAGGCCAGGTGGACCGCGAACTCTCCGACCACCGTCTTGCCCGCGCCCGTGGGGGCGCACAGCAGGACACCGTGGCCCTCCTCCAACGCGGCACACGCGTCGGTCTGGAACGGGTCGAGTTCGAAGGACAGCTCGGCGGCGAACTCAGCCAGTTTCGGGCTGCGCGCGCGTCGCCGGGAGGCGGCATACGCCTCGGCTGGGGTGCGGGATGAGCTTGCGGACACAACGCAAGGCTTTCACATCCGTCCGACAGACGTCGCCCGTTATCCACAGGCCACGCCGCGGGTGCTCAGCCGACGATCTCCAGCGCCGCGGGCACGCATTCGACCGCCTGGGGCAGCGGACCGACCCGCTCACCGTCGGCATACGCGACCCAGCCGTTGTCTCCGCCCACGGAAACGCGGCGCGCGCGCATGGTGCGCACTGCCGGGTGGTTCACGTGCTTGCCGGTGCGCAGGCTCGGCAGGATCCGAACGAGGTCGAGACGCGAGGCCTTCCCCACGATCGTCACGTCCAGCAGCCCGTCCGCGGGATCGGCGTCCGGGCAGACGGGGATCCCGCCGCCGTAGTAGGCCGTGTTGCCCACGGCCACCAGCGTCGCGTCCAGCTCGACCCGGCCGTCCTCGGTGTCGAGCACCAGCGGCTTGGGCCGCAGCGCTGCCAGCTCGGCCACGATCGCCAGGTCGTAGCGGCGCGGCCCGTGCGGCCACCGCATCCGGTTGACCCGCTCGTTGACCGCGGAGTCGAACCCGGCGCACAGCACGCTGGCGAACCACTCGTCGCCGACCCGCCCCAGGTCGATCCGCCTACGCCTGCCCGCGCCGATCGCCTCGACCAGCGCGTCGGCCGCGGAAAGAGACTCCATCGGGAACCCCAGGGCCCGCACGAGGTCGTTGCCCGTGCCCGCGGGCACCACGGCGAGCGGGACATCGTGGTCGGCGCAGAACTGGACACCCTGGTGCGCGGACCCGTCGCCGCCGAGGACGACCAGCAGGTCCAGCCCCGCGTCACGGGCCCGGACCATGAGCGCGCGCGACTCCTCCACCGAGTTCGCCTCGACCATCGTCAGGTGGTCGACCGCCGAGCGGAGCTTCTCCGCGACCGCGGCGGAAGCCCGGCCCGCAGCACCATGTCCGGAAGCCGGATGAACCGCCAGTGCCGCCCGAATGTCCACTGAGTCTCCCGCAGTCTCCCGCACCCTAGGACCTGGCCCGGGTGGTCAGGTCACGTCGTCGAAGTCCTTGCCCAGGTTCGCCACCGGCTTGCTGGGTTCGACCGGCTCGGGAGCGTAGTTCATCGGCGTGGCCTCGTCGTCGCTCAGCCCCGCCGCGAGGTCGGCGGCCTCACGCTTGGCCTTGCGCCTGTCGTGGATCCGGGTGAACTGCACGGCCAACTCGAACAGCAGCCACATCGCCGCGGCCAACACGATCATCGACACCGGATCGGTGCCCGGGGTCGCGAACGCGGCGAAGACGAACAGCCCGAACACGATCCCGCGCCGCCACCGCTTTAAGTTCGCGTACGGCAGCATCCCGACCTGGTTCAGCATGATCACCAGCAGCGGGAGCTCGAAGCTCACGCCGAAGATCAGCAGCATGACCAGCACGAACGAGATGTACGCGCCCGCGTCCAGCGCGGTGATGAACACACCGCCGCCGAAGCCGACCAGCACATCCAGACCCTGCGGGATGACGAAGAACGCGAGCACCGCGCCCGCGGCGAACAGGATCGACGCGAAGAACACGAAGATCGATGCGAACTTGCGCTCCCGCGCGTAGAGCCCGGGCGTGATGAACGACCACAGCTGGTGCAGCCACAGTGGCGCGGTCACGACCATGCCCGCCGCGATACCGACCTTGAACTGCACCATGAAGCCCTCGAAGGGCTGCCGCTGGAACAGCTGGCACTTGTCGTTCGGGGAGAACCGCACCTCGACCGGCAGCGCGCAGTACGGCTTGAGCAGGATGTCGCCGAGGGACGGGATGGGCCCGAGCGGCACCGCGAACCAGATGAAGCCGAAGACACCGCCAAGCAGGATGAAGACGAGCGCGAGCCCAAGCCTGTTGCGAAGGTCGTAGAGGTGGTCCTTCAGGGACATGGTGCCGTCGGGGTTGTGCCGACGACTGCGGATCTTCCGCTTCTCGCGACGGCTTCCCTCCCGGCGGGGCGTATCACGCACCACCGTGCGAACCGATCCTCTCAGCTCGCGTTCTTGTGCGGCTGGCTCTTGTCGAGCTTGCTCTGCAGGTCATCGATCTGCTTCTGCAGCTGCTCAGGGGACTGGCCAGGCGCCGCGGCGGGGAGCTGCTGCGGCTCCGGGGCGGCAGCGGCCTTCGGCTCCGCGTCCTGGTCGTCGTTGCGCATGCCCTTGGTCTCCGCCTTGATGATGCGCATCGACTGTCCGAGCGAGCGTGCCATGGCAGGCATCTTCTTCGCACCGAACAGCAGAATGATCACCACCGCGATGATAAGGATCTCCCACGGTCCCAGATTCACGGCCGTCCTCCTGTCTGACTTCGCCCTGTAGATGCTACGCGCTCGGCGGACCGCTTCCGATCGGCCAAAGCGACGCGCAGCGCGGCCGAACGGGCCCTCAGCAGGCCCGATTCGTCGTCGAACGTCGCCTTGGCGGTTCCGATAACAGTCCGCACCCGACCCAGCCCACGGACAACGCGGACCAGAAAGAATCCCAACAGCGCCAGCCCGAGCAGGGCCAGCGCCGCACTAGGCAAGTACGGCACGGGGCAACCCTACCGGGTCGCCGATCGGCGACAGCGCACAACAGCCGGCCATCAGGTGTCGGCCAGGTGATGATCCATCAGCCGCAGGGCCGCCCCGGCCTGCGAACGAAGCTCCTGGGCCAGCTCGGCCGGGCGCTCCACCCGGACCTCGCCACCGAGGCCGAGAAGCAGCCGCACCATCCAGGACGTGTCGGCGTAGCGCATCGTGACCCGCAACCTGCCGCCGTCGAGTTCCTCGACGTCCTCCACCGGGTAGTACTCCGACACCCAGCGCGCGTCCGGCTCCAGCACCAACCGGGCGACCGACTGGTCGGGGGCCGGGCGGAACAGGCCCGTCGAGACGTCCGTCGGCTCCGCGTAGGGCGGCGGCGCGGCGGGCTCGTCGAGGACCTCGACGTCGTCGATGCGGTCGAGCCGGAACAGCCGGACCGCCTCGGCGCGCCTGCACCAGGCCTCCAGGTAGCCGCGGCCCTCGACGATCAGCACCCGCATCGGGTCGACCGTCCGCTCGGAGATCTCGTCCTTGGAGGCCGTGTAGTACGTCATCCGCAGCGCGCGACCGGCTTTGAGCGCCGACTGCACGGTCTCGCGGACCTTGACCGTCTCCGCGGCCTCGCGCACGCCGAGACCGACCGCGACGCCGGCGGGCTGCGCCTGGCCGGCGGCCATCTCGATCTTCGCGACGGTCCGCCGGATCGCGTCCGCGTCGGCCACCCCAGGCGTGTCGGCCAGCGCGCGCAGGGCAACCAGCAGCGCCGTCGCCTCGGCGCCGGTCAGCCGCAGCGGCCTGCTCATGCCCGCGTCGAAGGTGACGGTGACGGTGTCCTCGTCGAACGAGATGTCGATCAGGTCGCCGGGGCCGTAGCCGGGCAGCCCGCACATCCAGAGCAGTTCCAGGTCTTTGCGCAGCTGCTTCGGGGTCACGTCGAAGTCGGCAGCGGCCTCGTCGATCGGGATGCCCGGGCGCGCGATCAGATACGGCACCAGCGCCAGCAGTCGCGGCAGCCGGTCTTGCGAAGCCGTCACAGCACGTCCCCCTCGGCGACAGCGACCAGGCGCTCCCGCACCGACTTGGCCAGGACCTCGGGTTCGAGCACGAGGACGTCGGCGCCGTACCCGGCGAGCCAGCCCGCGGCCGTGTCCGGCCAGCGCAGCTCGAGTTCGAGGATGTCCCCGGCGATTCCCCGGATGTCCCGCTCCCCCACGACCTTCGCGCGGCGGCGCACCCCGGCGGCGCGACCGGAGGCCGCCCAGACCCGCACGGTCGACACCGAGGAGACCTCACCGCCGGTGGTGGCGACGAACTGCATCAGGTCGACGTTCTCGGGCCTGCGCACCTGCCCGGGCTTGCCGATCTTGCGCACCTCGCCGACGATCCGGGAGAGCCGGAAGCAGCGGGGGGCGTCGCGGTCGCGGTCATGGCCGACCACGTACCAGCGCCCGCGCCACGAGACCACGCCCCACGGCTCCAGCGTCCGTTCGCGCAGCTCGGCGGGCGAGGGCCTGCGATAGTCGAAGGACACGACCTGCCCGGCCTGGACCGCCGCCAGCAGCGGCGTGAACGCGGGCTCGGAGGTGCGCACTTTCGACTCGACGATCGCGGGCGCGGCCTGGTCGACGTCGACCCCGGCGGCGCGCAGCTTGAGCAGGGCGCCGTGGGCGGCGCCGGTCAGCTCGGGGGAATCCCAGAGCCGCACGGCGAGCGCCACCGCGGCGGCCTCGTCGGGCTCAAGGTCGATCTCGCCCAGCTCGTAGTCCCGCCGCGCGATCCGGTAGCCGTCCACGGTGTCGAACACCGAGTTCCGGCCCACCTCCAGCGGGATCCCCAGTTCTCGCAACTCCGTCTTGTCCCGCTCGAAAGTGCGGAAGAACGCGTCGTCGGAAGGTGCGTCGGCGTAGCCGGGGACGATCCCCCGGATCCGCTCGGCGCTGAGGTACTGGCGGGTCGAGAGCAGGCACAGCACCAGGTTGACCAGTCGTTCGGCGCGTGCAACAGACACCCGCGCACCATAACGCGCCCACGGCCAGCGGGTTCACCCAACACACCGAACATCCGTGCGATCGGCTCTGCTACCACTCCCCCCGCGCCACACCGTCCTCTACTCCCCCAGCAGCCTCAGTGAACTGGGTCACAAGCGGGCGCGGATCGTCACGCCGCGGGTGGGGTGGGCCGTCTTTGCGGCGGGCACGTCGAGAAAGGACTACCCATGCAGCGCATCGAGTTGGACAAGCTTGCCCCCGAGGCCCACCGCAAGGTGGTCGACCTGTTCCTCTACAGCCAGGCGAACATCGAGACCCCGCTGCTCAACCTGATCATGCTGCGGGCGTCGGCCGTCAACGGCTGCGCGTACTGCGTCGACATGCACACGCGGGACGCGCTCAAGGCCGGTGAGTCGTCGCAGCGGTTGTTCGCGGTGTCGGTGTGGCGGGAGTCGCCGTTCTTCGGGAAGGAGGAGCGGGCGGCGCTGGCGTTGACGGACGCGGTGACGCTCATCGGGCAGGATGGCGTTCCCGACGGCGTGTGGGACGACGCGCGGGCCGTCTGGTCGGAGAAGGGGGTGGCGGATCTCGTGATGGCGATCGTCATGATCAACGCGTTCAACCGGATCGCGGCGAGCACCCGCAAGACCCCGGTGCTCACGGACTGACAGGAACGCGCGTGACCACCTCGCTCGACACCGAGTTCGAGCGGCACCGTTCGGTGCTGCTCGGCATCGGGTACCGCATGCTCGGCTCCTTCGCCGACGCCGAGGACGTCGTGCAGGACGCCTGGATCCGGTGGGCGGGCGTGGACCACGCGACGGTCGAGGAACCCCGGAGCTTCCTGGTGACGATCGTGTCCCGGCTCGCGATCGACCGGATGCGCCTGGCGCACCGCAGACGGGAGACCTACATCGGCCCCTGGCTGCCCGAGCCGGTCCGCACCGACCGCGAGGAACTGGGGCCCGCGGACACCGCCCAGCAGCGCGACACGCTGTCGGTCGCGACCCTGCGGCTCATGGAGCGCCTCTCGGCGCCGGAGCGCGCGGTGTTCGTGCTGCGGGAGGCTTTCGAGCTGCCCTACGAGGAGATCGCCGAGGTCCTGAACCTCACCGCCGCGTATGCCCGCCAGCTGCACAAGCGCGCGGGTGCGCGGCTCGCCGCCGACCGTGAGCGGTTCGCCGCGGATCCGGTGATCCACCGCGACCTGGTCGACCTGTTCGTCCTCGCGGCCCGCACCGGCGACCGGGACGCATTGCAGAAGCTCTTCGCCCAGGACGTCCCGCTGTGGACCGACGGCGGGGGCAAGATCCGCGCCGCCCTGCGCCCGGTGCGCGACGCCGACCGGGTCACCCGCTTCCTCGGGGGCGTGCTGGGCAAGTACGGCGAGGTCGACCTGACGGTCATCGAGGTCAACGGCCTGGCGGCGATGGTCATGATCCTCGGCGAGTACCGCTAGATCATCTCCCTCGAGACCTCGGACGGCTTGATCACCGGCGTGCAGATGGTGAGCAATCCGGACAAGCTCCGGCGCGCGCTCAGCTGATGACGCGCCCGTTGTTGCGGAACAGCGGGTTGCGGCGAAACGAGAACAACGCGTAGCCGCACAGCAGGAAGAACCCCGCCGCCCCGCCGAACGCCAGCAGGCGCAGCCCGCCCGACATCGGCGACGTCACCGCGGTGAGCGCGACCGACAGCACCGTGGCGCCCAGGCCGGTGCCGCACAGCAGTCCGGTGGCCAAGTGGTAGGCGGGCCGGGAGTGCAGGTTCATCTTCCAGCGGTTGCGGCCGCGGACCCAGCTCTCCCAGTGCAGCACGTCGGCCGGTGGCAGGTCCGATTCTCCCGACACGGCGTCCGGCGCGCCCAGCTGGGCGTTGATCTTCTTCTCCAGGTCCCACAGAAACCACCTGGCCCGACCCAGCCGCTGCACTTCGCCCCACCACACGAACCAGATGAAGACCAGCAGCACCGGCGCGAGGCTGAGGATCCCGGTGCGCAGCGCCAGGTTCTGCCAGCTGGCCAGCAGGCCCGTGTAGATCACCGCGATCGCGGCCAGCCCGTAGCTCATCACCGCCTGCTGGGTGGTCACGGCGGCGACCAGCTCGGCGCGGATGGAGTTGTACTCGTGCTGCATGAAGACCAGCCGGGCCTGGTCCCGCTGCGCGGCCAGGTCGGGCGCGGGCGGCACCGGCGGCACCGGCGGCTTGGCCCGCCTGCGTGGTCGTGTGGGCTCACCGACTGTCGCCATACGATCAACGCTACGGATTCAATGGCTGGTGGATGGCCGCTTTTCGGAAAATTCGGCCCGGGTGATCCGCCAGCGGACGTCCACCCCGTCCTCCGCCGACGTCATCGGCTCCTGCGGCGGTGAGACGCGCGCGATCTCGGTGAACCCGAGCCTGCGCGGGATCGCCCCGCTGCGGGTGTTGGCGGTGTCGTGCACGATGTCGACGAACTCGATTCCCGGCAGGTCGAAGGCGGCTTTGACCAGCAGATAGGTCGACTCGGTCGCCGCGCCGAGACCCCTATAGGCCGGGTGCAGCCAGTAGCCGATCTCCAGGCCGCCCTCGCCCACCCGCGACATCAAACCGATCCGGCCCGCGAGCTTGCCGCCGACGGTGATGGCGTAGGCGAACTCGGTGCCTGCTTCCCAGTTCGCGTCGGTCTCGGCGACATGGGCGCGCACGGCGTCCGGGTCGAACTCGCCCGCCGCCCAAGCCATCCACGGCCGCAGGTGCGGAGTCGCCTCCTTCACCACGCGCACGAGGTCCTCGACCTCGTCGGGCCGCAACCGGCGCAGGACGACGACGTCACCGGTGAGTGTTGCCGAAGGGCGGATCATGCCGGAATCGTCCGGCACGACCCGCCCTTTCGGCCAACCGACTTACAGCGAGGCGATCAGACGTTCCACGCGCTCGTCGACCGCGCGGAACGGGTCTTTGCACAGCACGGTGCGCTGCGCCTGGTCGTTGAGCTTGAGGTGCACCCAGTCGACGGTGAAGTCACGCCCGGCCTGCTGGGCGGCGGCGATGAAGTCCCCGCGCAGCTTGGCGCGCGTGGTCTGCGGCGGGGTGTCCTTGGCGGCCTCGATCTCGCCGTCGTCGGTCACCCTGGCCACCAGGTCCTTGCGCTGCAGCAGGTCGAAGATGCCCCGGCCGCGGCGGATGTCGTGGTAGGCCAAGTCGAGCTGGGCGATGCGGGCGCTGGACAGGTCGAGGTTGTGCTTGGCCTGGTAGCGCTCGATGAGCCGGTGCTTGATCGCCCAGTCGATCTCGCGGTCGATCAGGGTGAGGTCCTGGGCCTCGACCGCGTCGAGCACCTTGCCCCACATGTCGACAACGCGCTGCGCCAGCGGGTCCGGCGAGCGGCGGGCGACGTGCTCGACGGCCTTGGAGTAGTACTCGCGCTGGATGTCGAGCGCGGACGCCTCGCGCCCGCCCGCGAGCCGGACCAGCCTGCGGCCCGTGAGGTCGTGGCTGATCTCGCGGATCGCGCGGATCGGGTTGTCGAGGCTGAAGTCCCGGAACTGGACGCCGTCCTCGATCATCTCCAGCACCAGGTTGGCGGTGCCGACCTTGAGCAGCGTGGTCGACTCGGACATGTTCGAGTCGCCGACGATGACGTGCAGGCGCCGGTATCGCTCGGCGTCGGCGTGCGGCTCGTCGCGGGTGTTGATGATCGGGCGGGACCTGGTCGTGGCGCTGGAGACGCCCTCCCAGATGTGCTCGGCGCGCTGCGAGAGGCAGTACACGGCCCCGCGTGGGGTCTGCAGGACCTTGCCCGCGCCGCAGATCAGCTGGCGGGTGACGAGGAACGGCAGCAGGACGTCCGCGATCCGGGAGAACTCGCCCGCCCTGGTGACCAGGAAGTTCTCGTGGCAGCCGTAGGAGTTGCCCGCGGAGTCGGTGTTGTTCTTGAACAGGAAGATGTCGCCGCCGATGCCCTCGTCGGCGAGGCGGCGTTCGGCGTCGACGAGCAGGTCCTCGAGGATCCGCTCACCCGCCTTGTCGTGGGTGACCAGTTGGACCAGGTCGTCGCACTCCGCCGTGGCGTACTCGGGGTGCGAACCGACATCCAGGTAGAGGCGTGATCCATTGCGCAGGAAGACGTTCGAGGAACGGCCCCACGACACCACGCGCCGAAACAAGTACCGCGCGACCTCGTCCGGAGACAGCCTGCGCTGTCCGTGGAACGTACAGGTCACGCCGAATTCGGTCTCGATTCCGAAGATCCGCCGCTGCATTCCCTAAGCCTAGGCGCAAAGACCGACAAGGACCGAGCGCCGTTCGGGGAAGGTCCACAAATTGTGTCGTCGGGCTTCGGTAACCCAGTGTTCATCTGAGACGGACCGTCAAGCGGTGCGCTGCGCCGTCCTGTTGAATGGTGGATCATGTTGGGACGAATCCGCCGCCACTCGGTGCGCCAAGTCAATCACGTCGACCAGGCGCTGGTCAGGCAGGTCGCGGAGCTGCCGCACACGCGGGTGGACGTCGGCCTCAAGCGCCTGTCCACCGCGGCCGACCACGGGAAGCTCTGGTTCGTGGTCGCGGCGATCCTGGCCTCGGGCAAGGGCCCGACCCGGCGGGCCGCGGTGCGTGGTGTCGGGTCCATCGCGTTCGCCAGTCTGTCGGCGAATCTGGTCGCGAAGAACCTCTTCCCGCGCAGGCGACCGGCCGCGGAGCTCCTGCCGCTCCACCGGCGGTTCGAGAAGCGGCCGACCAGTTCGTCCTTCCCGTCCGGGCACGCGGCCTCCGCGGTCGCCTTCACCACCGCCGTGGCGATGGAGAGTCCTCGGACGGCCATCGCGCTGGCTCCGCTGGCGGGCGCGGTCGCGTACTCGCGGGTGCACACCGGGGTCCACTGGCCCAGCGACATCGCGGCGGGCGCCGCGATCGGCGTGGGCGCGGCGCACGCGGTGCGGCACTGGTGGCCGGTCGCCGAACAGGGGCCCGCGCACACCGCCCACGAGGCCGAGGTCGGGCCGCTGGTGGACGGCGAGGGGCTGCTGGTGCTGGTCAACGCGCACTCGGGGCTCGGCGAGGACCCGACCGACGAGCTGCGGCTGCGCTGGCCGAAGGCGACCGTGGTCAACCCGATCCCGGGCGACGACCTCATCGAAGACCTCTCCCACCAAGTCAAGAAGTCCACCGACGAGGTCCGCGCGCTGGGTGTGGCGGGCGGTGACGGGACCGTCGCCGCGGTCGCCGCGGTGGCCGCGGAGTTCGGTCTGCCGCTGGTGCTGATTCCCTCGGGCACGCTCAACCACTTCGCCCGCGACATCGGAGTGGAGACCGCGGACGACGCCGGGGACGCCGTGCGCGAGGGCCGCGGGGTGGAGATCGATCTCGCCGGGGTGAAGATCATCGAACGCGGCGGCGAAGAGCGGCACCGGTGGTTCGTCAACACCGCGAGTGTCGGCGGCTACCCGGAGATGGTGCGGATCCGGGAGAAGCTCGAAGGCAAGGGCTGGCCGAAGTGGCCCGCGGGCGCGGTCGCCATGGTGCGCACGCTGCGGAACGCGCAGCCGATCCGGATGGCGCTCGACGGGCGGCCGCACCTGGTGTGGTGGCTGTTCGTGGGCAACGGGACGTACGCGCCGAAGGGTTTCGCGCCGACCCGGCGGCCCGCGCTGGACACCGGGCTGCTGACGTCCGATACCTGCGGGCCGACGTGCCGTTCTCCCGCGCCCGGTTCGTGCTCGCGACGCTGACCCGGACCCTGCACACCAGCCACGTCTACCGCGAACTCGACGCGCCGCGGCTGCGCGTCGACCTGCTCGACGGCCACCGCCGGGTCGCGACCGACGGCGAGGTGGGTCCGCTGGCGAATCGCTTCGAGTTCGAATCACGGCCACGGGCCCTGTGCGTCTACCGGTAGCGTCGCCCCCGTGGCGATCGTGACCGACCTGAAGTGCTTCCCCATCAAAGGATGCGCGGGTGTCCCACTCGCGGACGCGCTGATGACGCCCGCGGGTCTGGCGCATGACCGGGCGTTCATGTTCGTCGGCGAGGACGGCGGGTTCCGCAGCCAGCGCCGCTCTCCCAGGCTGGCCGTGATCCAGCCATCGGTGACTCCGGCGGGCGACCGGATCACGCTGCGGGCCAAGGGATTCATGGCGCTCGACGTCGAGGTCGACCTGACCTTGGCGCGGCGGGACGTGACCATGTTCGGCGCCCCGGACCTGGGGATCGACCTGGGCGGCGACGCCGCGGCCTGGCTCAGTGCGGTGCTCGGCGAGCGGGTACGCCTGGTGCGGGTGCCGCCCGAGCACGACCGGGTGACCGACGGCCAGGTCCCCGGCACCTCGGGGTACGCCGACAGCTCCGCCGTGCACCTGCTCAGCCGCTCCACGCTGGCCGAGCTGAACGCCCGCCTGATCGCCGCGGGCGCCGCCCCGGTGCCCATCGACCGGTTCCGGGCGAACATCGTCGTCGACGGCTGGGCCGAGCCGTCCACCGAGGACCGCGTGCGCCGGGTGCGGATCGGCGACTGCGACCTCGGGTACACCAAGCTCGCGATCCGCTGCGTGGTCACCACGGTGGATCAGGAGGCCGGGACCAAGACTGGCCTGGAACCCCTGCGGACCCTCGCCCGCTACCGCCGCGCGGCTGCGGGCGGGGTCGCGTTCGGGGCGAAGTTCGCCGTCCTGCGCGCGGGCAAGCTCTCCGTCGGCGACGCGCTGAGCGTCGACACCTGGGGCGAATCGGAGTTCTGAGGGTCAGCGTCGGACGGCTCGGGTGGCTCCGTCGGCGGGGGCGTCCTTGTGCTCCGCCCACCAGGCCGCGAACAGCGGGTTGGTGTCGACGAGCTTGGAGTAGGCGTCCAGCAGCGACGTCGGCGCCTGCTCGGCGGCGCCCGCGAGGGTGCTCTCCTCGTGCCAGATCAGCACGATCTCGTGGCGCAGCGGGGTGCCCGCGATGTTGCGGATCACCAGACCGTTGCCCTCGCGCGCGACCGGCTTGGCGAGGGTCACCGCGCCCGCCTGGACCAGGGCACGGGTGGTGGTCGAGTCGGAGACCTGGTGCTTGATCTTCGGGGTGAACCCGCTTCCCGCGCACACGCGAAGCAGCGCGAGCTGTTCAGGGACCTCGCCGACCGGCGGCAGCACCCAGTTCTCCTCGGCGAGCTCGCGCAGTTCGATGTCGCCGACGCCTGCCAGGCGGTGGGTCTCGGACAGCGCCACGAACATGGGGGCGCTGAGCATCACCCGACTGTGCAGCTGCGGGGGCAGCGGGGTGCGGAAGCCGGGGTTCTCCTCCAGCACGGCGAAGTCGAGCTTGCCGTCGAGGACCTTGCGAGCCAGTTCCACCGGGTTCGAGTCGATGTCGATGGACGTCTCCGCGTTGCCGAGGCGCTCGGCGATCGCGGTGGCGAACAGCGGGACGATGAGGCCGGGCGGGCCGCCGACGCGGATCATGCCCGCGACCGTCACCGCCTGGGTGCGCTGCTTGATCCCGGCCATCAGCTCGTCGACGTCGGTGAGGACGAGGCGGGCGGCGGAAAGGACGTAGCTGCCCAGGTCCGTCGGCACGACGCCGGTGCCCGAGCGGGCGAACAGCAGGCCGCCGACGCGGCGCTCGAGTCGTTGCAGCTGGGCGGTCAGCGCGGGTTGCGAAACCCCGAGTTGAACGGCGGCCTTGGACAGGCTGCCCGCGTCCGCGACAGCGATGATGACTCGAAGATGACGAAGTTCCAGCTCGTGCACACCAAAGTTATGCCCTCTGGCGCGACATTATGCAAATCCCAGCTCGCCTGGTGGGAGAGACCACACATTTCCTTGGAGCGGCGTGTAAAAACAGGTCCGGCGACGTCTATCCCAAACGTCGCCGAACCTGTTTATGACTCAACTATTGGACACCGTGGCGCGGCCAGGTAGTGCTGACCGCGCCACGGTCGCTTTCTCGCTACGACACGGTCACTGCCGTGTCATCCACCGCGAACGTGGTCTGCAGGGACGAGTCCTCGTTCATCAGCCACCTGAGCCGAATCGTCTGCCCCTTGTAGGCCGACAGGTCGTACGTCTTCTGGACGTAGGACGTGCTCTTGTTCAGGTTCGAGACGGTGCCGAGGGTGCCCAGCACCGTGCCCGAGCTGTTGAGGACCTGCAGCTGCAACTTGTCGTACTGGATCGACGTGGTCGTCTCAGCGGTGTCGATCCGGACCCAGTAGGAGACGCTCGCGCTCGTGGCGGAGGCCGGGATGGTCACCTGCTGGTACAGGTTCTCCGAAGTGGTCCGGCCGTTGCCGCCGAAGTACGCCCACCACGACCCGCCATGCGTCGGGCGCGCGGTCGAGTTCGAGACGATGCCGGTGGTTCCGGTCCAGCCGGTGTTGCCGGACTCGAAGCCGGGGTTGGCCAGCAGCTGGTTGGGCTGCGTGGTCGCGGTGACGGCCCAGGTGAAGGCGGTGTTGCCGCTGCCACCCTTGCCGTCGGTCACGGTGACGGTCACGTTGGACGTGCCCGCCACGGTCGGCGTGCCCGAGATGAGGCCGTTGCTCGCACCGATGCTCAGGCCGGTCGGCAGACCCGACGCCGCGTAGGTCAGCGGGTCGTTGTTCGCGTCGGTGGCCTGGATCTGCAGGTTCACCGCGGTGCTGATCTGCGTGGTCTTGTTGCCGGGGTTGGTCACGACCGGGTTGGCGTTGACCGTGCCGCCGGTGCCGAACTTGCCGTCGATGACCAGGGCGAACTTCTGCGGCCCGGACGGGACGTTGTGGCCGCGTACCCGCACGGTCCACTCACCCGCGGCGGCATTCTGGATGAAGACGTTCTCCAGGTTGTTGCGACGGTCCGCGGTGCCGCCGGTGTTCGACCAGCCACCCCCGAAGACGTTGCCCCGGTACACGGTGCCGGTGGGCGAGACAACCTCGAGGTCAAGGTCGTTGACCAGGGTCACGGCGGCGCTGACGGCGGCTTCCTTGTCGGAGTACGCCATCGTGATCTTCAGCGGCTGACCGGCCTCGACGGTGTACTTGGTCTCGGAGACCCCACCGGTGGCCAGGCCGGCGACCGCCTCGTCGAGGAACTTCGCGGTGCCCGCCGTGGCCTTGTCCAGGTTCACCAGGCCCCAACCCTCGTGCATGTTCGGCACGGGGAGGTCGTTGTCGTTCGCGCCGTCCTCGTTCTCGTCGAGGAGGTCGGTCGCGGAGTTGACCAGGGTGCCCTTGACCAGCGCCGCGGTGGCGTTGACCGAGTGCTTCTTGTTGTAGAAGTCGCGGACCACGGTGGCGCCACCGGCGGCCAGCGGGTTCGACATCGACGTGCCGCTGAAGTACTTGTAGTCGTCGTTCAGCGGGAAGCCGTAGCCGTCGTTCTGCGGCGCGTTCTTCTTCGGGTTGTTGGCGGCAGCGCCGTCGTACTGCTGCTGGTACTTGTCCGAATAGCCGGACAGGATCCAGGATCCGGGGGCCACGATGTCGGGCTTGATCCGGCCGTCGTCCGTCGGGCCGCGGCTGGAGAACGCGGTCACCTGCTGCGGGTTGCCGGTCTGCGGGTCGGACTTGATCGGCTCGGCCGGGTAGTCGTTCGGCCACCAGTCACCCCAGCTGGGGATGACGTTGACGCCGTTGACGTCCTTACAGGATCGGTTGTTGAAGGTCGCCTGCTCCTTCGCGGTCTGCGGCAGGTAGGTCAGCGACACGTCACACGGGGACTGCGCCTTGCCGTTCTCCGAGGCGCCGACCGTCAGCACGTTCTTGGCGGTGGCCGGGGCGCCGATGGAGTCGTTGTCGATGACACCGTCGCTGTTGGCGTCGGTGCCCGAGTTGCCCGCGCTGAAGGTGATCAGCATGTCGCGGTGAGTGTTGATGAACTTGTCCGCGTGCTGCGAGGTGTCGGTGTAGCTGCCGTTCGCGTCCGAGCCCCAGGAGTTGGCGTGGATGCGCGCGCCGTCGTCATAGGCCTGCTGGAACAGCGTGGCCAGGTCGTCGGGGAGGCCGAGCAGGTAGTACCCGTCGGTGTACTGCGCGGCACAGTTGCCGAGCATGTCGACGTAGTCCTCGACGGCCTGGAAGACCAAGCGGGCGCCGTACGCCGCCGCCTTTCCGGTGCCGTCGGCCATGCCGTCGCCGACGACGGAGACCGCGACGTGCGTGCCGTGGCCGCTGTCGACGTCCTGCGCGCCGTCGGGCTGCACGTCGTAGCAGTTGGCCGCGTCCGCACCCGCCCACGCGCGGACGGCCTGGATGCGGTCCGCCGGGATGTCGGGGTGCGCGGTGGCGGCAGTGCCGCCGCCGAGGCCGGTGTCGGCGACCGCGACAGTCTGGGTGGAGCCGTCGTAGCCGCGGGCGTTGGCCTGCGTCGCGCGCATGATCGTGCCCGCGGCGTGCTCGTTGTGCTTCTCCGGGATGCGGAACTTGTCGACGAACGACACGTCCTCGATACCGGCGATCTGGCTGGCCTGACCCGCCTCGGCGGCGATCAGTAGCGTGCCGTCAGCCGACTTGGTGACCACGGCGCCGGTGCCCTCGGCGGCGCGGCGGACAGCGGCCAAGTCGACACCGTTCTCGGCGCGGACCTTGTAGATGCCCGCCTTGCCCTCGTCGATCTTCGCCTTGGCGTCCTGCGTGACCTTCCATGCGGACTGGAAGCGACCCACGTAGTGCACACCGGTCAGCTTGCTCGCGCGCTGGGCCTGACCCGGGTTCATCCGGACCTTGAACGCGTTGTCGGGGATGTACTCGACGATCGTGGCGCCCAAGGCGGTCAGACCGGCCTTCCAGTCCTCGCGGACGGGGCCCTGGAACTGGACCAGGTAGCTGCCACGCTCACTGGCGCCGAGCGCGCGGGCCTCGAGGCCGTGCGGGACGGCGGCGAGCGAACTCGGCAGGAACTCGCCGGTCACCAGACGGATGGGAGCTTCTGCGGGTGATGCGGCGTTGGCGAGTCCGGGGACTGCGATAGCGGCACCGACCAGCACTGTCGAGACAGCGAGCGTGATGGCCCGTCGTCTCCGTGTGGCACCGAACATGGGTTGTCCTCACGAATGCAGGAGTTGGGACGCGACCCTCCGGCCTGTCGGACGCCTAGCCCTCACAAGGCGCCCACGGTCCTCACCTACCGCCAGCCAATTGGTCGTTAGTGGACTATGACTCGCGTATTACCGGTTCGGCCTATCCCGGACGGGCATAACATGCGCGTGAACAGCGGATATCGCGGTGGGTTGACGCAGTTGCAACCGCGGGCAACCGGGTGGTGTCGGCCTGGTAGCGCCGTGTTTACGTGCGGATGGCCCGCGATTGGTTCTTTGCCGGTGGCAACCGTGGGCGCCGAAAGGTGCAGCCCGGTGGTGACCGTTTCGGTCTCCACCGGGCTGCGCGTTCTGGCTGGTTCTGCCGCCTGGCTACTCGTCCTCGGTGGGCGGCAGTTCGATGTCCTCGATCGGCTTGGCGGGCGACTCCGGGCTGGTCTCCGCCGGTCGCTCGTCGGCCGGGAGCAGCGCCGTGAGGGCGGCTCCGGTGATGCGGCGGAACGCCCGGGTGGGCCTGCCTCGGTCGAGGACCGCCACCTCGAGCTTGTCGAGGGTCGTCTCCCCCGCCGTCTTCGCCGCGCTGTTCGCCGCTCCCGCGCCCAGGGCCTTGAGGGCCAGGCGGACGGCGTCGCTCAGCGGGATGCCGTCCTCGAACGTTTCCTTGAGCAGGGCGGTGATCGGGTCGGTTTGGCCGCCCATCACCAGGAACTGCGGTTCGTCGACGATGGAGCCGTCGTAGGTCAGGCGGTAGAGCTGGTCCTGCCTCGTCGTGGCGCCCACTTCGGCGACGCAGATTTCGACCTCCATGGGCTTCACCTGCTCGGTGAAGATGGTGCCGAGGGTCTGGGCGTAGACGTTCGCCAGCTGTCGGGCCGAGACGTCGCGGCGGTCATAGGAGTAGCCCCACAGATCCACGTGGCGGATGCCGCCGCGGCGGAGGCTTTCGTATTCGCTGTAGCGGCCCGCGGCGGCGAAGCCGATACGGTCGTAGATCTCCGAGACCTTGTGCAAAGTGGCCGACGGGTTCTCGGCGACGAACAGGACGCCGTCGGCGTACTTCAGCGCGACGACGCTGCGGCCCCGGGCGATGCCCTTGCGGGCGTACTCCGAGCGGTCGCGCATCAGCTGCTCGGGCGAGGCGTACAACGGCATCGTCACGGGGCAGGCTCCTTAACTCGGCGGGGTGCGGGTCAGCCGCGGGGGCGTTCGGACCGGTCGTTCACCACGGCTCCGGCCACGGCGGCCGTCTCCTCCTCGGACAGGCGCTGGGCGCCCTCGTCGGCGGTGATGGTGACGATGCTGGGGTAGATCCGGCGGGCCAGGTCCGGGCCGCCGGTGGCGGAGTCGTCGTCGGCGGCGTCGAAGAGGGCTTCCACAGCGGCGCGGACGGCGGACGCCTTGTCGCCGTCGGGGTCGTAGAGCTTCTTGAGGGCGGACTTGGCGAACATCGAGCCCGAGCCGATGGCGTGGAAACCCGCCCGTTCCTCATACCGGCCGCCGGTGACATCGAAGGACACGATGCGGCCCGCGGTGGCCGGGTCGTCGGCGTCGATGTCGTAGCCGACGAACAGCGGCAGCACGGCCAGGCCCGCCATGGCCACGTCCAGGTTGCCGCGGACCATGCTGGCCAGCTTGTTGGTCTTGCCGTCGAGCGAGAGGCCGATGCCCTCGATCTTCTCGTAGTGGCGCAGTTCGACGGTGTAGAGCCGGACCAGCTCCACCGCGAGACCGGCGGTGCCCGCGATACCCACCGACGAGTACTCGTCGGTGACGTAGACCTTCTCGATGTCGCGCTGGGCGATCAGGTTGCCCGCGGTGGCCCGGCGGTCGCCCGCGATGAGCACGCCGCCGGAGAACGTGACCGCGACGATGGTCGTGCCGTGCGGGATGTCCGCGCGGCTCACGGCGGGCGCGTCGGCGACACGGCGCCCAGGGAGGAGTTCAGGCGCCTGGGAGCGCAGGAAGTCGGTGAACGACGACGAACCGGCTGACAGGTGGGCAGGCGAGAGCGAGGCTCCTCGCGGCCCTCGGGACGAGGTGTGTTCCATGCCTTCTTTCAATTCCTGTTTTCGGCGTCGCCGTGGGTTGGGCTGGTGACCGCGCGGGAGGGCTTACTCGCCGCCCTTTTGCACGTACGCGCGGACGAAGTCCTCGGCGTTCTCCTCGAGCACGTCGTCGATCTCGTCAAGGATCGCGTCGGTGTCGTCGCCGAGCTTCTCGCGTCGTTCCTGACCCGCCGCGGTGGTGTCCTCGGCGCCCTCGTCGCCGTCACCGCCGCCCTGCTTCTGCTTCTGCTCCTGGGACATGTGACCCTCCCGGTTGTCTGGCCTACTTGGAACATTACCCAGCCGGACCGACTTTCGTCGCCGTCCGCACCGGTGACAAGATCAGCGTTTCGTGCCGGTGAGCTTGTCCACCAGCTGTTCGGCCGTGTCCGCGGCGTCCAGCAGGTCCCCGACATGGGCTTTGGTGCCGCGCAGCGGCTCAAGGGTCGGGATGCGCACCAGCGACTCCCGGCCCAGGTCGAAGATGACCGAATCCCACGATGCGGCCGCGATGGAGTTCGGGTAGCGCTCCAGGCAGCGGCCGCGGAAGTAGGCGCGGGTATCCGACGGCGGGGTGTAGACCGCCGCGCGGACCTCGTCCTCGGTCACCAGCCGCTTCATCGAGCCGCGGGCGACAAGGCGGTTGTAGAGACCCTTGTCGAGGCGCACGTCGGAGTACTGCAGGTCGACCAGGTGCAGCCGCGGAGAGTTCCAGGTGAGGCCGTCGCGGGCCCGGAAGCCCTCCAGCAGCCGCAGCTTCGCGGGCCAGTCGAGCCGGTCGGCGCACTCCATCGGGTCGCGCGCGAGGGCGTCGAGGATCTCGCCCCAGGTGCTCAGCACGTCGCGGCCGACGCGGTCGGCCTCGATCCGGTCGACGTGCTCGGAGATCATCTCGTGGTAGGCGTTCTGCAGGTCGAGGCCGGTGAACTTGCGGCCGTTGGTCAGCTCGACCGTCGCCTTGAGCGTCGGGTCGTGGCTGAGCACGTGGACCGCGCGGACCGGGTCGGCGAGCTTGAGGTGGTCGAACCGGATGCCGGACTCGATCATGTCGAGGACCAGGGCGGTCGTGCCCACCTTGAGGTACGTGGAGGTCTCGGCCAGGTTCGCGTCGCCGATGATCACGTGCAGGCGGCGGTACTTGTCGGCGTCGGCATGCGGCTCGTCGCGGGTGTTGATGATGCCGCGCTTGAGCGTGGTCTCCAGGCCGACCTCGACCTCGATGTAGTCCGAGCGCTGCGAGAGCTGAAAGCCCGCCTCCTCCCCCGCGACGCCGAGGCCGACCCGGCCGGAGCCGCAGACGACCTGGCGCGAGGCGAAGAACGGGGTCAGCCCGGCGATGATCGACGTGAAGGGGGTGTTGCGGGCCATCAGGTAGTTCTCGTGGGTGCCGTAGCTGGCGCCCTTGCCGTCGACGTTGTTCTTGTAGAGCTGCAGCCGCGGCTGGCCGGGGACGGTGGCCGCGCGCATCGCGGCCTCCTCCATCACCCGTTCGCCCGCCTTGTCCCAGATGACGGCGTCGCGCGCGTTGGTGACCTCGGGCGCGGAGTACTCCGGGTGCGCGTGGTCGACGTAGAGGCGGGCGCCGTTGGTGAGGATGACGTTGGCCGCGCCCAGGTCCTCCACGTCGGGGTCCGAGGGGGCCATTCCGGGCGCCCCCAGGTCGAACCCGCGGGCGTCGCGCAGCGGCGATTCCACCTCGTAGTCCCACCGCGCCCGGCGGGCCCGCGGGATGTCCGCCGCGGCCGCGTACGCCAAGACGACCTGAGTCGATGTCAACACCGGGTTGGCCGTCGGGTCGCCCGGCACGGAGATGCCGTACTCGACCTCGGTTCCCATGATCCGCCGCATGTCTTCCACCCTACGGGTCCGCACCGACGAGACGGAGGTGAGCCGCGCCGGGCATCGGTGGGACGATCCACATCATGGGCGGCGACGAACTGGTGGCGGTGTACTCGGCGGACGGCGACGTGGTGGGCTCGGCGACCCGCCGCCGGATGCGCGCGGAGGACCTCTGGCACGCCGCGAGCGCGATCCTGGTGCGCTCCGGCGACCGTGTGTACGTCCACCGCCGCACGGACGACAAGGACGTCTTCCCCGGCATGCACGACTGCTGGGCGGGCGGCGTGGTCGCCGCGGGCGAGACGCCGTGGGACTGCGCGGAGCGGGAACTGGCGGAGGAACTGGGCATCACGGGTGCACCCCTGGTGCCGCTGTTCACCGCGAGCGCCGACGTCGAGGGGACCCGCATCCACCTGTACGCCTACGAGGCGTGGTGGGACGGCGAGATCGTCACCCAGGAGTCGGAGATCGCCTCCGGCGGCTGGATGGGCCTCGACGAGCTGCGGGTGCGGCTGGCGGACCCGACGTGGCCGTTCGTGCCGGACGGCCGGATCGCGATAGCGGAGTTCTTCCGCCGCGAACTCGATCGCTGAGACCGGCGACAGAACGGCGGGACGGGGCGCATACCGACGATCAGTCGCTCAAGCTGGTCAGTTTCGCGGCAGCCGCCGGGGCCAGCCGGGCGATGGCGGCCTGGGCACGGGCGAGAGTCGAGGCCTCCACACTCACGACGCTGAGCACGT
>NZ_JBOHGC010000163.1:0-1382 GCF_050699995.1 Actinokineospora sp.
GTACTGGAACGACCGCTGGGACTGGGCCTCGGCGCAGAACCGTTTCCCTGTCGTCATCGAGGAGTTCGCCCCGGACGCGGTATCGGTGTACTCCGAGCACTACGCCGCCGACGACGGGGCGTGGCCGACGGAGACGGGGACGCTGCTGTATGTCGGGCGGCGCCTGAGCCATCAGGTCGTGCCCTTGCGCGGCGTGGACGACAACGTCCGCGCCCAGCTCCTGGCGGGCGGGACGCGGCTGGCTGAGACCTACCGGGCGTTCGGGTACCGGGGCTACCTGAGTGCGGACGCGGTCGTCACCACCAGCGGGCAGGTGGTGTTTACCGAGGTCAACGCGCAGGTGTCGGGGTCGCTGCACATCTACCAGGTGATCGCGCACCGCATCGTTGACACCGCGGCCACCCCGGAGCGGTCGGTGGTGGAGTACCACGTCCCCCCGACCTGGGCCGTTCCCGACTTCGACGCCTTCCTCTCGGCCGTCGATGAGCTCGGCTGTGGCTACGACCCCGCCACCCGCACCGGCGTGATCGTCTCGATGCCGGTCATCCCGCTGGAGGTCAACCGCGCCCAGTTCGTGTTCTGCATCGCCTACGCCACCGACGCCGACCGCCAGGCCGTGTGGGACCGGCTCGACGCCTGGTTCGCCGCCGTCCCCGCCGATGCGTTCAGCGCCAGCGACCACATCGGCGTGCCGAACCGGCACGCCTCCTGACACCCGGATCTGGGAGAGGATCCCGATGAACGGACCCGACCGCCCGGCCTTGCCCGAGGCGGGCCTACTCGCCCCGACCTTCGACGCCGAGCAGCTCGCCCGCGAGCTCGCCGAGGTTACGGGGCACCGCTGGCAGCCGCAGCGCATCCAGGCGCCCGGCGGGGGCATCGGCGCCGCCACTGCCATCGACTGGCGAGTCCTGCCTCTGCGCAGCCCGGGCTGCGACCCGGAGCGCACCGATCCCGGCGGGCCCGGCCCGGTGGACTTCGCACCCACCGCCTGGCTGGATCGGCTGCCGTACCTGCGCGAGATCCTCGGTGCGATCCCGGCCCCGCTCAATGCCGTGCGCCTGATGGCGCTCGGCCCAGGCGCGACATGCCAGCCACACCGCGACCCGAAGTACGCCCTTGACCGCGGCCTCGTGCGCCTGCACATCCCCTTGGCCACCCATCCCGGCGCGGTCCTCGTCATCGACGGTGTGGAGCACCGCTGGCAGGTGGGGCAGTTCTGGTACGGGGACTTCTCCCGGGAGCACTTCGTCAGCAACACCGGACCGGCGACACGGGTGCATACCGTCGTCGACGCACTCCTCACACGTGAGCTGGTCGATCTATTCCCGTCTGACTGGCAGGCCGCGATGAACGACGGCGACGTGCTGTTCAACAAATTC
>NZ_JBOHGC010000164.1:0-1572 GCF_050699995.1 Actinokineospora sp.
CTTCCCACGATCATGAACCGCCTCCGCACGGGCGGCGTCCGCGCGGTCAGCCCCACCGGCGTTCTCGGCGACCCCACCACCGCCACCGCCGAGGCCGGTGTCACGATCCTCGACCGCTGGACCGCCGACTTGGTCCGCACAGTCGCCCGTCACTCACGGTGATGGTGGGGCTCGACCTTATCGCTCACCGGGCCATTCCGATTTGCCTCGTGCGGTGTAGTCACCAAGGCGAAGTGAGGTAGCAGCTACTCGTGACCGCGACGCCTTCGGTGATGTGACATGGGTCTTACACCACGGCACGTGGAGGCGAGAGACATGACGAGTCAGGAAGACCATGAGCAGCTGGCTCAAGCGACCGAACTCCTCACGATGGTCATGGAACGCCATCGGCACGAGGACCTGCGGGCGCTGACGCTCTTCACCTCCGCCATCACGGACATCCGGGTAGGCGAGCGCTACCTCGGCTCCGTGCCGAGTACACCGCTGCGCTGAGTCGGAGTACCGCCTACCGGTGCGCGTACGCCGTCACCGCCCTCACCATCGAACTGCGCGGGCGCACCGCTGCAGGAAGAGAGGACTCCAGTCGCCGATGACGACCAACGGATCCGCAGTCACGCACCGCACCACGGTCCAGCTAGATCGGGTGGTGATTCGGTTCGCCGGCGACTCCGGTGACGGGATGCAGTTGACCGGGGATCGGTTCACCTCCGAGGCGGCCGCGTTCGGCAACGACCTGGCAACCCTGCCGAACTTCCCGGCGGAGATCCGGGCGCCACAGGGCACGGTCCTGGGGGTTTCGAGCTTCCAGGTGCACTTCGCCGACTACGACATCCTGACCCCGGGTGATCGTCCGGACGTGCTGGTGGTGATGAACCCGGCGGCGCTGAAGTCCAACATCGCCGAAGTTCCGCACGGCGGCACGGTCATCGTGAACACCGACGAGTTCAGCACACGCAACCTCACGAAGGTCGGCTACGCGGCGAATCCGTTGGCGGACGGGTCGTTGGAGCCGTTCCAGGTGCACGAGGTGGCGATGTCCACGCTGACGCGTGGCGCACTGTCCGAGACCGGACTGAGCAAGAAGGACGCCGAGCGGGCGAAGAACATGTTCGCGCTCGGTCTGCTGTCGTGGATGTATCACCGGCCGACCGAGGGCACCGAGCGGTTCCTGCGGGAGAAGTTCGCCAAGAAGCCCGACATCGCCGAGGCCAACATCCTCGCGTTCCGGGCCGGCTGGAACTACGGCGAGACCACCGAGAGCTTCGCGTCCACCTTCAAGGTCGCCCCCGCACGGCTGCCCAAGGGCACCTATCGGCAGATCACCGGCAACCAGGCGCTGGCCTACGGCATCGTCGCGGCCGGACAGCGGGCCGACCTGCCGGTGCTGCTCGGGACGTACCCGATCACGCCCGCGTCGGACATCCTGCACGAACTCTCGAAGCACAAGAACTTCGGCGTGACCACGCTGCAGGCGGAGGACGAGATCGCCGGGATCGGGGCGGCGCTGGGCGCGAGTTATGGCGGCGCTCTGGGCGTGACCTCCACGTCGGGTCCGGGTGTGGCGCTCAAGAG
>NZ_JBOHGC010000165.1:0-1046 GCF_050699995.1 Actinokineospora sp.
CACGTCATCTCCACGACCGTGATCACGACACGCCGACCGTGATCACACATTGCGGCTGCCGTACTAGGCAGCATCTGAGCCGACGAACGGAGCCCCCGTGTCCCTGGACCCGGTCCTCGATCCCTTACGCGCGACCGCCTTCACCCTGTTCGGGGCGCTGAACCAGTCGATCACCCGGTCGGTCCCGGCCGCGTCGCGGATCACCGTGACCGCGGAGGCCTGGTACGAAATCGAAGCCGACTTCGACTACCTGTTCGCCGGGTACTCCCTCGACGGCGGGGCCAACTGGATCCGCGCGGGCGCCGCGGTCGACGGCGACTCGTCGGGCCGGTGGACCGACCTGCATTACTCCTACGCCGCCGACGGCAAGGAGTCGCTGTTCCGCTTCCGCTACCAGACCGACGGCGGAATCCACTTCGCCGGCGCGTTCCTCGACGACATCACGATCAAGTCCGGCGGCACCACCCTGTTCTCCGACACCGTGGAACAGGGCGCCAACGGCTGGACCGCGAACGGCGCGTGGAAGATCTCGACCGGCACCGAGTCCGGCACCTTCGAGCGGTACTACATTTTCTTCAAGTACCAGAACGGAATGCTCGTCTGGTACGTCGACGACTCGGTCGAGGACAACAACGTCGGTGTCCACCCCGGGCAGCGGCAAGGCCATGGTCGTCGACGCCCGCCCGGCCCAGTTCAGCTACGCCGACGGCAGCCGCCCGAGCAACCGCCGCCAGCCGTTCGACGCGACCTTCGGCCTGGAGGCGACGGATGCGACCTGCCTGCACAAGGAAACCCTGTCGGGCAAGGGCAAGACGCAGACCGTGGTGACCCAGGAGGCGTGCGCCCCGGCAGGCCCGGGCATCCCCGTCTTCGACGACACCAACCCGGACGCCTACTACAGCGCGGCCAACCCGCAGGGCAGCGTCAAGGTGGCAGGCCACGGTGTGAAGGTGACCGTGACCGGCGACGCCGGGGATGATCTGACCATCTCGGTGGTCAACCCCGCGGCGCACTGATCTGACATACGGCGGCGGACTGGACGACCG
>NZ_JBOHGC010000166.1:0-12707 GCF_050699995.1 Actinokineospora sp.
AAAGACTGGGTGTCCAACGGAGTTCCTGTGCTTCAGTGATCTTGGTCGACACTGTTGTAGCAGGAACTCCGTTGCCCATTTCAACCCGTTGACAACCCCACCCAATCCTTAACTACACGGCCTTGGAGCTAGTCCCGCCTGACCATCCGCACCGGGCCGCCGTCCAAGTCGACGCGCGGATGCGGCGGCGCACCCGACTCCTCGTCGTCACGCATCAGGGACTGGGACTTGCGGTCCTCCAGTTCCAGCCGCTTGCCGCCCGAGAAGAACGCGTCAAGCTCCTCGAAACCCACGGTCGTCGCTGCTCATCGGCTCGGTCGCTCCCGAAGGGTGCGCCATGTAATTGTCCCGAGCGACAACACCCTTTGTCCCCCAGCGCATAGCCTCCGCCCCACGACGCCCACGAGACTGGACCTCCTTGCAGCCCCGTCCCCGAGGAGTCACCATGCGGGCATTCCTCCGCGCGGCAGTCATCTCCGTCGTGCTGGCCGTGAGCGTCACCGCGCCCAGCGCCGCGGCCGCCCCCACCGCGGCCCGGTACGCCGAGCACCTGACGATCGGCTTCGTCTTCGGCGACGACGCCCACGACACCAACCCGTTCTGGCGCGGCGAGCTGTCCCCGACGACCGTGGTCTCCCAGAGCACGTCCGGCCCGCTCTGGTGGAAGACCACCACGACGGTCCTGTCCGGCCAGGCCAGCGCCGCGCGGGTCAACATGCCCGAGACCGAACGCACCGGCTCCGTGCAGCTCACCGTCGTGCAGCGCCCCTTCATGGCCCCCGAGGTCCGCTATTCGGCGTTCGACGGCTGGCTCACCGGCACGTCGTGGCACGCGGGCGCGAAGGGCTTCTCCGGCACCTTCACCACCACCGACGGCCACAGCGGCCCCATCGCCGCGGTCACCGACGCGAAGATGGCCGAGCCCGCGCAGACTACCGCCGCGGAGTACCCGTTCCTCGCCGCCGTCCTCACCGGCCCGCACAAGGGCGCGCTCCCCGTCGGCGACTTCCACATCAACCAGATCGGCACCTACGTCGGCGGCAACTTCCTGTCCACCGGCGGCATCTACACCGTCATCGGCGACACCGACGGCCACATCGTCCTGATGCACATGGTCGGCTACGGCGCCGTCGTGGGCGTCCCGGACTCGGTGCTCGGCGGCCAGGTCCTCGGCGGCACCTTCACCGGTCCCTCCCCCGGCGACGGCGGCACCTGGGGCTCCATCCGCACGTTCCGCATCTTCTAGCGAGCCTGCGGCAACCGCACCGACCGGCGCGGACGGCCCGCGGACGGCGGCGGCACGACCGGCCCGATGTCGCCGTCCGGGGCCTCGTCCAGGTCCACGATCACCGGAGCGTGGTCGCTGGGCCCGGTCCCCTTGCGCGCGTGCCGGTCGACCCAGGCCGCCTCGACACGCGAGGCGACCGGGGCCCCGGCGAGCACCAGGTCGATGCGCATGCCGAGGTTCTGGTGGAACATCCCGGCCCGGTAGTCCCAGTAGGTGAAGACGGTCTCGGTCGGCCACCGGTCGCGCACGACATCGCTGAGCCCCAGCGCCCGCAGTTCGGCGAGCGCGGCCCGCTCCGGGGCCGTGACATGGGTCTGCCCGACGTAGGCGGCGGGGTCGAACACATCGGCGTCGGTGGGCGCGATGTTCATGTCCCCGCAGACGATCACCTCGGGCGGACCGGCGACGACGACGGCCCGCAGCGCCGCCAGCCATTCGAGTTTGTACTCGTAGTGGTCTGACCCCGGCACCCGCCCGTTCGGCACGTACAGCGAGTGCACCCGCACCCCGCCGCAGGTGGCCGCAACCGCCCTCGCCTCTTGGTGCGGAAACCCGGGTGCGTTCGCCAACCCGACGGAGACATCGTCGAGCCCGACCTTCGACAGGATCGCCACCCCGTTCCACCGGCCCTCACCGCTGAGCGCCACCTCGTACCCGCGGTCGGCGAGCTTGGCGCCGAGCAGGTCGGTGAAGGCCTCGTCGGTGAGCTTGGTTTCCTGCAGGCACACGACATCGGGCGCGCGCTGGTCGAGCCAGGGCAACAGCCGGGGCTCGCGCTGCTTGACGGAGTTGACGTTCCACGTCGCTACCCGCATGCGATCCACCGTAACCGGCTCAGAACCGGGCCGCCGCCTCGCGCGCGTCGACCGCCGACTCCGCCGCCAGCGCCGCCTCGGCGATCTCCCGGCACTCCTCGATCGTGCGTTCCGCCAGCGCCGCCCGCACATCCGGCACGCTGACCGCCGCCATCGACAGCGACTCGATGCCCAAACCGGCCAGCACCAGCGCGAGCAGCGGATCGCTCGCCGCCTCACCGCACACACCGACCGGTTTCCCGGCCTCCTGCCCGGCCCGAGCAGTCGCGGCGATCAGGTCGAGCAATGCGGGCTGCCAGGGATCGAGCAGTGCGGCCAACTCACCGAGCTGACGGTCGGCGGCGAAGGTGTACTGCGCCAGGTCGTTGGTGCCGAGGCTGACGAAGTCCACCGCGGCCAGCACCGACGCCGCGCGCAAGGCCGCGGCGGGCACTTCGATCATCACGCCGACCTTCGAGATCCCGTGCGACCGCGCCACGGCGGCGAAACCCGCGGCCTCCGCCGCCGTGGCGACCATCGGCGCCATCACCCAAGGCGACGTCCCGGTGTCGCCCGCGGCCAGCGCCAACGCCTCCAGTTGGTCGTGGAGCAGCTCAGGCCGCCGCCACGAGGTCCGCAGACCGCGCACACCGAGCGCCGGGTTGTCCTCAGGATCGGGACAGGCATACGGAACCGGCTTGTCCGCGCCCGCGTCGAGGGTCCGCACGACAACCTTCCGGCCCGCCAACGGTTCCAGGACACGTCGGTACACCCGGCGCTGCTCCTCCATCGAGGGCGCCTCGGCGCGGTCGAGGAACAGGAACTCGGTCCGGAACAGGCCCACACCCTCAAGATCGAGGGCAGCGGCGGACACCGCGTCCGCCGGACCGCCGACGTTGGCCAGCAGCGCGATCGGGTGCCCGTCGGCCGTCCGACCGGGTCCACGCACCGTGGCCCGCGCGACCCGGGCCGCGCGCATGGCGGCGACCTCGGCGACCTCGGCCTCCGTCGGATCGACCACGACCCGACCCGACGCGCCGTCCACGACCACCGGCATTCCATCCACAAAGGACACCGCGGCCGGGCAGGCCACCACCGCCGGGATGCCCAGCGACTTGGCCAGGATCGCGGTGTGGCTCGTCGGCCCACCGCGTTCGGTGACCACGGCCAACACCATCGCCGGGTCCAGCAACGCGGTGTCCGCGGGCGCCAGATCCCTTGCCACCAGCACATACGGGTAACCCGGCTCGGGCAGGCCAGGCATCGGCAGGCCGAGCAGCCGCGCGACCGCGCGGTCGCGGATGTCGTGGAGATCGGCCACCCGCTCGGCCATGTACGGTCCGGCCGCGGCAAGCAGGTCACGGTATCCACCGATGGCCCGGTCGACCGCCCACGCGGCCGGAATCCCTTGTCCGACAAGGTCTCGCACGTTCGACGCCAGCGCCGGGTCGCGGGCCATCATCGACGCCGCGGTGAGCACCTCGGCCGCTTCCGGGCTCGCCGGCTTCGCCCGCCGCTCAAGTTCGTTCGCGGTCTCCTCCAACGCCGTGGCCGCGCGGTTTTCGTCGTCGGCGCCGACAGCGGGCTGCGCGGCGGGCAGCCGGGGCGGCTCCCCGAGGCGGGCGACCGGACCGGTCGCCACGCCCGGGCTCACGCCGATACCGCTGTGGCTGGTCATGCGTCGTGGTCGACTTCCAGGACGGCCGCGAGGGCGGCCAGCGCCTGAAACGCCTCGGCACCGTCGGCGGACAGCACGACCTCCTCGCCGCCGCGGACATCGAGTCCGAGCACGGACAGGATGCTGCGGGCGTCCACGGGAACGCCGCCGTCCTTGGCGATGGTCACCGGCACCGGCTGCGCCGCGGCGGCCTGCACGAACAGGCTCGCCGGGCGGGCGTGCAGGCCCACAGCGGAAGCGATGGTCACTCGACACTCGGTCATGACGGTCCTCTCAGATCGCGACGGGCTCAGCGGACACAGCGGCGACAGTCTTCTCGTTGCCGCGCAACGACTTCGCGGCCAGGACGCACACCGCGGTGATGACGGCGCCCACGGCGATCGCGAGCACGACGAACAACGGCTTGCCGATCAGCCCGACCACCCAGATCCCGCCGTGCGGGGCCAGCGAGGTCGCGCCGACGAGCATCGTGAGCCCACCGGTCGCCGCGGAGCCGAGCACGATCGACGGGATGACCCGCAGCGGATCGGCCGCGGCGAACGGGATCGCGCCCTCGGTGATGAACGACGCGCCCAGCAGCCACCCGGCCTCACCGGCCTTGCGCTCGGCGTCGCTGAACAGCTTGCGCCGGATGACCGTCGCCAGCGCGAGACCCAGCGGCGGCACCATGCCCGCCGCCATCACCGCGGCCATGGTCGCCGACGGGGTACCGGAGGCGAGGGTGCCGACGGCGAAGGTGTAGGCGACCTTGTTGACCGGCCCGCCCATGTCGAAGGCCATCATCGCGCCCAGCAGCAGCCCCAGGGCGACCGCGCCGGTGCCGGTCATCCCGGCGAGCCAGTCGGTCAGACCGGTCTGCACCGCCGCGACCGGGGACCCGATGACCAGCAGCATCACCGTGCCGACCACGGCCGTCGAGATCAACGGCACGATCACGACCGGCATCACCGCCTGAAGCGCACGCGGCAGCGAGATCCGGGTCAGCGCATAGGCGACGCCACCGGCCAGCAGACCAGCGAGCAGGCCGCCGAGGAACCCGGCGCCGGTCGCCGTGGCCAGCAGGCCGCCGACGACACCGGGCACGAGCCCCGGCCGGTCGGCGATCGCAAAGGCGATGAACCCGGCCAGAATCGGGACCAGCATGGCGAACGCGGTCACGCCGATCTTGAACAGCACCCCCGGCACGCCCGCCGTCGCGAACAGCTGCGACAGGTCGGTGACGCCTTCGTAGTCGACCCCGCCGAAGGTGCCGCCGTTGACCTTGTTGGCGACTTCCGCGCCGCCGAACAGGAACGCCAGCGCGATCAGCAGCCCGCCCGCGGCGACGAACGGGATCATGTAGCTGACCCCGGTCATCAGCCACTGCCGCAACCGGGTCCCCACCCCGCCCGTGTCGTCCACTTTGGACACCAGAACGGCCGACGGACCATCGGCGGCGCGCCCGACGGCCTGGGCGATCAGCTCGCCCGGATTGTTGATGGCCTGCTTGACGCCCGCCCGCACGAGCGGCTTGCCCGCGAACCGGTCGCGCTCGCGGACCTCGACGTCGGCGGCGAAGATGACCGCCCGCGCGTCGGCGATGTCCTGCGGGGACAGCGGATCCATGCCCGCCGAGCCCTGGGTCTCCACCAGCAGTTCGTGTCCCGCGTCCTTCGCGGCCTGTTCCAGCGCCTCGGCGGCCATGTAGGTGTGGGCGATGCCGGTGGGACATGAGGTGACGGCTACGAGTTTCATCGGTCGATCACTTCCTCGGTGATGAGCTTGACGACCGCGGCGGAGTCGGCGGCGGTGGCGAGGGCGTCCTTGAAGGACTGGTGCACGAGCCTGCGGGCGAGCGAGGCGAGGATCTTCATGTGCTCGCCGCCCGCCCCGTCCGGTGCGGCGATCAGGAAGATGAGTCGCGCGGGACCGTCGGGGGCGCCCCAGTCCACGCCGTCCTCGCTTCGCGCGAAGGCGAGCGACGGTTCAGCGACCGCGGCGGAACGGGCGTGCGGGATGCCGATCCCGCCTTCGAGTCCGGTCGGCATCTGCGCTTCCCGGGCGGCGACGTCGGCCAGGAACGCCTCCACGTCGGTGACCCGGCCCGCGGCGTGGAGCCGCTCGGCGAGCGCACGGGTGGTCGAGGCCCGGTCGGTGGTGTCGAGGTCGAGCAGGACGAGGTCTTCGGTGATCAGGGGCATCGGCGTCTCAGTTCTCGGTGAGGGTGGCGGCGGGATCGAAGGCGGGTGAGCAGCGCACGGCGGCCCGGTCGAGCTCGGCGGGTGTGGGCATCCGGCTGCCGGGCAGACCGGCGGCCGCGGCGCCCCACGCGACCGCGTCGGCCAGGGCGTCGGGCCCGATGTGGCCCGCGGCAAGGAATCCCGCGAGCAGCGCGTCACCCGCGCCGACCGTGCTGCGCGGTTCGACGAAGGTGCTCCGCGCGTGCCAGGCGCCGTCGGCGGTGACCAGCAGCGCCCCTTCGGCGCCGACGCTGGCGACCACGGTGGCGACGCCTTGGCCGAGCACCTGGCGGGCGGCGCTCAGCGCGTCGCCGAGGGTGCGGACTTCGTGCCCGACCAGGTCGGCGAGTTCCTCCCGGTTGGGTTTGACCAGGTCCGGCCGTCCCGCGACGGCCGCGCGCAAGGCGTCGCCGCTGGTGTCGACCGCGACCCGGGCTCCCCGTTCACGCAGGCGCCGGGTCAGGTCGGCGTAGAAGTCCGCGGGGACACCCGGCGGGAGGCTGCCGCAGAGCACGACCCAGTCCGCGCCGGTCGCCGCGTCCAGCGTCGCGGCGACGAGCCGGGTGCGCTCGGCGGCGTCGAATCGCGGTCCGGGCTCGTTGAGCTTGGTCGTGGTGCCGTCGGCCTCGGCGATCGTGATGTTGGACCGCACCGCGCCCGCGATGGGCACCTCGACGACCTTGATGCCCGCGGTGGCGAGCAAGGCGGTCAGTTGGACGCCTTCGGCTCCCCCGGTCGGGAGGACGGCGGTGGCGGCGAGCCCGTTCGCGGCGAGCGCGCGGGCCACGTTGACCCCTTTGCCGCCCGCGTCGAGCAGCGCGGACCTGGTTCGCAGGACGGCGCCGCGCTGGAAGCTGTCGATCTCGATGGTGCGGTCGACGCTCGGGTTGGCGGTGACGGTGACGATCATGCGCGCACCACCGTCGGCCCGGCCGCCTCGAACTCGGCGGCCTCGGCGTCGCTGAGCCGGTCGTCGGTGACGATCGTGTCGATCTGGTCCAGCGTGGCGAAGCGCGCGAAGCAATCCGTCCCCACCTTGGACGAGTCGGTCAGCACGACGACCCGGCGGGCGGCCGTGACCATGGCGGACTTCACCGCCGCCTCGGCCTGGTCGGGGGTACTCAGCCCGCGGGCCACGCTGAGCCCGTTGGTGCCGACGAAAGCGACGTCGACGTAGAGGTCACGCAACGCGTTGAGCGCCCAGGTGTCGACCCCGGCCAGCGTCTTCGGCCGGACCCGGCCACCGAGGCAGAGCACGTTGACCCCCCGGTTCGCCAACGCCAGCGCGATAGGCAGCGCGTTGGTCACCACGGTGAGATCCCGGTCGGCGGGCACCAGGTCGGCGAGCCGGGCGGTCGTGCTGCCCGCGTCCAGCAGGATCACACCCTCGGCGGGCAACTCGGCCAGCGCCGCCTTGGCGATGCGTTGCTTCTCCACGGTCGACTCGGTGTCCCGAGCGGCCAGCTCCGGCTCGAACCGCAGCCGCTCCACGGGAATCGCACCGCCATGGACGCGCCGGAGAACACCGCGCTTCTCCAAGGCGTCGAGGTCGCGCCGAACGGTCTCGGTGGTGACACCGAGGTCCTCAGCCAACCCGGCGACCTCCACCCGCCCCGCCGCACGAGCACGTTCGGCGATGAGCTGCTGGCGTTCGGCGGCATACATGAAGTGGGATTCCCTTCATTTCACTGTGGTTTCATCTTTGTACGTCTTTGTTTCGTTGGGGTCAAGGGGTTACCAGTCGGTAGTCAGGTCGAACCAGTCCCACCCAGGCCACGGTCCGAGCCGGGCGAACCAGATCCTGAAGTCAGCGGCGTCTTTCTTCGCGGCGGAGTTGGACCGTCCATCGCGATGAAGGTCGAGTTCGTCAACTCCCAACGGGAGGAGCACGGTGTCCAGCCGGCTTGAGGGCACGCCTGCCGAGATCGCACCGTCGACCTACTACGCGGCCAGGGCGCGTCCCGAGTCCGCCCGTGCCGTATCCGACCGGGTGCTGGGCGAGAAGATCGAGCGGGTGCACGAGGACAACTACGGCGTACGGGGCGCGGAAGGTCTGGGCGGAACTCATCCGCGACGGCATCGAGGTGGCCCGGCGCACGGTCGAGCGGCTCATGCGCGAGAACGGGCCGCGTGGCCTGCCGCGGGACAAGTCCCCCGCGCACGACACGCCCGGTGCCGGAGACCGGAAGGCCCACTGACCTGGTGAAACGTGACTTCGCGGCCACGCCGCCGAACGAGCTGTGGGTCGCGGACACCACTTACGTGCGCACCACAGCCGGCTGGGTCTGCGCGGCGTTCGTGCTGGACGTGTTCTCCCGCTTGATCGTCGGCTGGCAGGTCGCCACCAGCCTCTACACGGATCTGGCGCTGGACGCGCTGCGGATGGCGATCTGGCGCCGCCAGGCCACCGGCGCCGATCTGACCGGGCTCGCGCACCACAGCATCAGTGGCGTCCAATACCGGGCGGTCCGCTACACCCAGCGCCTGGCCGAGGCCAGCGCGGTCGCATCCGTTGGCAGCAAAGGAGATTCCTACGACAACGCGATCGCGGCTCACCGCCCGTGCCTCGGACCTGCGGCAGCGATGTTGCTGCGCTATGAACCGGCGAGCGATGAGTGAGATCAACCCCTCACGGCCGGATCACCCCTTCGAGCTGATCGACCTAGCCGACCAGCCCGACGCGCCGCCACCACCGGGCCTCATCGACTTCCACACCACCAGGTGGCGGGGAACTGTCGTTCCACGGCCGTGGCGCCCGCCATCGCCCCTGGTAGACCATACAATGAGCGAGCTCTGGGAGCCCGCGGACGGGGAGGTCATCGTGCAGCGCAAAGCCGCTGGCGCACGGGTTCGCCGACTGCGGGAGCGGCGCGCGCTCACCCAGGAGCAGCTGGCCGAGACGGCCGGTGTCTCCGTTCGAACCGTGCAGCGCGCCGAGGACGGGGTGATGTCGGCCGAAACGGTTGCGGCGCTGGCGACCGCGCTGCTGGTGCCGGTCGACACGCTCACCGCAGCCGACCAGGGCTACCCGCAGATCACGCCGATGCTGTACTTCGCCGACGCCACCAGCCTGGACTGGCTCGTCGAGGTGTTCGGCCTTGCCGTGCGGATGCGGCATGTCGCACCAGACGGCCGGATCGAGCATGCCGAACTCGTCATCGGCGCCGGGCTGATCATGGCTTCCGCTGCGTCCGAATCGGACGCGGCGGCGACCCCGGTGGCCCTGGGCGGCACGACCACGCAGAGTCTCTACGTGATGGTCGACGACGTCGACGAGCACCACGCGCGGGCTCGCCGCCTTGGCGCGAAGATCCTCACCGAGCCGGAGAACGCACACGGGCACCGCCGTTACCTGGCCGCCGACCCGGAAGGCCACCGTTGGCAGTTCTGGACGGCACTGCCATGACTCGCGGGGGCATGAGCATCGTCGAGCGCAAGCTGCTCGACCTGCTCTACCGCACCGCCGAGGGACGGCCCGACAAGCTGCCCTGGCACCGGGACGAGCCGAACCGTCTCCTCGTCGCGCTGACCAAGACAGCTCAGCCGCCCGGCCGAGCACTCGACATCGGATGCGGGTCGGGCGCCTTCGCCGACTATCTCGCCGCCCGCGGATTCGACGTCATCGCGATCGACCTGCATCCCGACGCGGTCGCCATGGCGCGGGCCAGATCCGCGGCGTCGCAAACGCCGTTCACCGTGCTCCACGAAGACGTGCTGGACTACGCCCCGAACGAACCGTTCGACCTGATACTCGATTCCGGCTGCCTGCACAACATGAACCGGGCAGGCATGCGCGCCTACCGCACCCGGCTGATCGAGTCCTGGCTGCACCCCGGCGCCGCTTACGTGCTCGAACACTGGACCAAGCGGCACCCCCTCGACTGGCGGCCCCTCGGCCCCCGTCGACGGGCCGGGCTCGCCACGTTCTTCGCCCCCGAGCTGGAGCTCGTCGAGTCCTATTCAGAAGACATGCGCGTGCCGCTGCCACTCGGGCCGCGCGTCCGTGGAACCGCCTACCACTTCCGGCGTGCCGCGTGACCGGGTAATCCGCCCGCGCGACCCGATCGACGGCCACGGTATGCACCTCCACCGATCGGGGCATCGTGACCTTGCCGGGCTGCCGCCTTTCGGCGCGACTCAGAGGGCGCGAACGAGCACAACCAAGGCGACGATAGAACCGGCGACGGCCCCGCCGTAGCACAGCAACGCGATCAGCGTCCGCGCCCGTTTCAGCTGGAGGCCGTCATAAAGGGTGTACCGGAACCGGTGGGCCCAGTGGAACAGTGCGAGGACACACACGCCGAGCAGCACCAGCAGCGTGATCGGATGCCGCACCACCGCGGCCAGGCCTGCGTAGTCCGGCGGGTCGAGCCAGCCCAGGGGAAACGCCACACCGAACAGCACCAGCAGCACCGGGATGACCAGCGCGGCGGCCATCCCGCCTGCGCTGAACAACAGCCACACCAGCGGCTCGGGCGAGCGGCGCGGGCTCATCGAAGGACCAGCCAGGCGATGACGGCCGACACGCCCAGCCACGCGCCGTAGTGCGCGGCCAGGATCACGGCCACGGGCACCCGCCACCGGCCGATCCGGATCACCATGGCCTTCGGCGCCAGGTTGAACCAGGTCACCGCGTGCAGGATCACAAATGCCACCGCGACGATGTTGAGCACGAGCAGCCAGGGGCCGGCGCTGCGGTCCAGGAACTCCTGATAGGCCGCATGACCCGAGCTGACAGCGGACACCAGCATCAGCAGGTAAACAACCGACCAGGCGATGAACACCGCGGACAGCTCACGCAGCGCGAACAGCAGGTACGAGCGCTTGTGCAGCCACCAGAACAGGGACACCGGGGGCCGGTACGGGCGGGGCACGCTGGTCATCGGGCGCCCCTGGGCAGCAGCAGGTGCTTGAGTGCGGCATTGGCCGCGGTGAGCTTGTACCGCTGGATGGCGCCCGCCGGGTCCACCCCCTTGGGGCAGGCGACACTGCACTCGCCGACGAACGTGCACGCCCAGACGCCCTCGGCGGAGGCCAGCACATCGCGGCGGTCCTCGGCTCCCTCGTCCCGGGAGTCCAGGTTGTACCGCTGGGCCAAGGCGATCGCTGCCGGGCCAAGGAAGTCGGGATCCAGTGCGTACACCGGGCAGGCGGAGTAGCACAGCATGCAGTTGATGCACATGCTGTACTGCTTGTAGTCCTCGAGTTCCCGCGGCGTCTGGCGGAATTCGGCGTCGTCCGGCGCTCCGTCGGAGGTGATCAGCCACGGTCGCACGGTCGGCAGCTTCGCCATGAAGTCGCCGATGTCCACCACCAGGTCGCGGATGACGGGAAAGTTCGCCAGCGGGCCGACCCGCACCGGGCCTGGCGAGTACTCGGTGAGGAACGTCGAGCAGCCCAGTTTGGGCTCGCCGTTGACGGTCATCCCGCAGCTGCCGCAGATGCCCATCCGGCAGGACCAGCGGTAGGTCACGGTGCCGTCCAGGTGGTCCTTGATGTAGTTCAGCCCGTCCAGTACCGCCCACTCCTCACGCAGCGGCACCTGGTAAGACTCCCAGGTCGGCGCGGACTCCCGCTCCGGCCGGTACCGGGCTACCCGCATGGTGATGGTGTCGGTCTTGCCTGCCTTGTCGGACACAACCTCACCTCCCGTACACGCGTTCGCCCGGCGGCCAGCGCGTGATCGTCACGGGCGCGTAGGAGACGCGCCCGTCGCCGGCTGGCTCGCGGTGGATCAGCGAGTGCGCCAGGTACCGCTCGTCGTCCCGGTTGGGGAAGTCGGTGCGCTGGTGCGCGCCGCGCGACTCCTCGCGGTGCAGCGCGCTGATGACGATGCACTCCGCGACGTCCAACATGCAGGACAGCTCCATCTTCGCGATCAGCTCCGTGTTGAACGTGCGGCTCCGGTCGTCGATGGCCGCACGCGCGAACCGCTGCTTCAGCTCGCGCAGCTTGTCGATCGCCTTGGTGAGGGACGCTTCGTCGCGGTAGATGCCCGCGCCGCTTTCCAATGTCTCCTGCATCTCGGTGCGGATACCGGCGATGCGCTCGCCGTTCGCGGTGTGCTCGCGGGCCACCTCGCGCTCCACCCGGCGTACCTCGTCACGCCCCTGGGCCAGCACCGACGCGAGCGGCGCCGGTGGCGCGGTCGACACGAACTCGGCCGCGGCCTCTCCGGCGCGCTTGCCGAAGACCAGCAGCTCCGGCAACGAGTTCGAGCCGAGCCGGTTGGCGCCGTTGATACTGACGCACGCCACCTCACCCGCCGCGTACAGGCCGACGAGCGGCGTCGCACCGCGGATGTCGGTGTGGATGCCGCCCATCATGTAATGCACCACCGGCCGCACGGGCACGAGCTCGGACACCGGGTCGATGTTCTGGAATTCGGTGCAGAGCTCCCGCACGAACGGCAGTCGCTCGTCGATCACCTTCTTGCCGAGGTGCCGTAGGTCCAGGTGCACCACCGGGCCCGTCGGCGTGTCGATGGTGCGGCCCTTCTCGACCTCGTGCACGAACGCCTGCGACAACCGGTCGCGGGGTCCCAGCTCCATGCTGCGCATGACCGGCTCCGGAGTGGGTGTGCCCAGGTCGTAGTCCTGCAGGTAGCGGTAGCCGTCCTTGTTCAACAGCCAGCCGCCTTCGGCCCGGGCCGCCTCGGTGATCAGGATGCCGGTGAATGGCAGGCCGGTCGGGTGGTACTGGACGAACTCCATGTCCTTCAGCGGCGC
>NZ_JBOHGC010000167.1:0-12297 GCF_050699995.1 Actinokineospora sp.
TCACCCCACCTGGCCGGGTCGATCATGGTGGCGCCCGCGGCGGCCTCGGCTTCGGCGCGGAACGTCGCCGGCAGGGCCCGGACGAGTTTGCGCAGCGCCGCTTTCGCTGGTCCGGTCACCTACTGGCACGTGGACGATGTCGAGGGCAGCTTCGAGCGGCTGCTGACCCTCGGCGCGTCGGTGCATGAGAAGCCGATCGAGCGCGGCCCCGGCTTCGTCACCGCCTCCGTCGTCGACCCGTTCGGCAACATCCTCGGTGTCATGTTCAACCAGCACTACCTGGACATCCTCGACTCGCGGACCGAGGCCTGAGATGAGCACCTTCATCGCGCGCGGCGTCGCCGAGTGGCGGGCGTGGCTGGCCGAGCACGGCGAGTCCGAAACCGAGGTCTGGCTGGCCATCCACCACAAGGACAGCGCCACCCCGAGCCCGCGCTACCACGAGGCGATCGAACAGGCGCTGTGCTTCGGCTGGATCGACGGCCTGCACCGCAAGCGCGACGCGACCAGCTCGCAGCTTCGGTTCACGCCACGCAAGGTGCGGAGCACGTGGAGCCAGGTGAACCGGGAGCGAGCGGCGGCGATGATCGCTTCCGGGCAGATGACGCCTCGGGGACAGGCGGTGATCGACACGGCCAAGGCCGCGGGGACTTGGGAGGTTGTCGTGGATCCGGGGTTGCTTGACGCGCTCGAACGCAATGCTGTGGCTCGGGAGAATTTCGAGCGGTTTCCGCCTTCTTCGAAGCGGTTGATCTTTGAATGGGTTGGTGGGGCCAAGAAGGCGGAGACTCGGGTGCGGCGGATCGAGCGGGTGGTGGAGTTGGCCGCGGTGAATGTTCGGGCCAATCATCCTGGGGTTCGGTTGTGACCGGGTTTGTCAGGATATCGAGCGCAAGGGGGTTCGGGGTGAGGTGCCCTGCAGGGTTCTGCGGGCGGCTTCGGCCACCACGTCGCTGAGGTTGCCGTGTTCGGTGAGGGTTCGGCGTTGCCAGGTGGCGCCGTTGCCTTCGGACAGGACCTTTCGCAGGAGTTTCTCCACCTGTTGGCGTTCGCCCGACTCCTCGAGTTCGTCCCGGATGTGCCGCATCAGCGTGACGACGACTTGGTTGGGCGGCACTCCGCGTTCGGTGGCCACGTCCACGGCTGTGCCCTCCATGCCGTCGCGGGCGGCGCGCCAATAGGCGGCGCGGAGGACTTCCGGGGGAACCGGCAGTGCCATGGCGCCTGCCTGGGTGGCGCGGATCGCGGTGGCGACCAAAGCTCGGACCAGCGCGGCCAGCAACGTGGTTTCGTCGACCGTCGCCGGGACGTCGCTGACTCTGATCTCGATCGTCGGCAGGTGGTGTGACGGCCGGATATCCCAGTACACCATGCCTTTGTCCAGCACCATGCCCGATTCCATCATCATCGCGACGAGGGAGTCGTAGTGCTCGGCCGAGGTGAAGTACGGAGGTGGGCCGCCGCAGGGCCAGCGGGACCACATGACCGAGCGCCAACTCGCGTAGCCGGTGTCGCGGCCGCGGTGGACAGCTGAGTTCGCGGTCAAGGCGAGCAGGATGGGCAGCCAGGGGCGCAAGTGGTTGCTCACCTGGACGGCCGTCTCCCGGTCGGGGACACCGACGTGGATGTGGCAGCCGCACACCGCGTGTTCTCGGGCCATGGGCCCGAACACGTCAGCCATGCGTTCGTAGCGCTGCTTGTCGGTGAGCGGCTGGTCCCGGTCGTCGCCGAGGCTGACGCCGGTGGCGACGAGTCGGGCTGACGAGCGGGCGGCGGCGGCCGCGACGGCGGCTCTTGTGGCCAGCAGTTGGGCTCGGACCTCACGGATCGTCCAGCAGACCGTCGTCTTCGTCTCGACTTGGGCGCCTAGGAGTTCGAGGTCCAACTCAACACCCTGCAGGCGCGCGGATTCGACGACGGCGACGTTGCATGGGAGCAACGTCCCGGTTGCGGGGTCAACGAGAAAGAACTCCTCCTCCACCCCCACGGAGGGACATGGAGCGGGAGATCGCATGGTCACACCCGGCTTTCGCGCTGGCGACAAAGTCGCCGCGGTCGTGTCCGACCCGACCTTCGTCCTGCCTTGGGTACCACTCGGGCGGTTTCCTAAACCGGGGCGACCACCACCGGGCACGGTGCGTGGAAGAGGGCTTCGTTGGTGACGCGGCCGGTTCCGCCCTGGCCGCGGGTGCCGCCCCGGCCGACGACCAGCAGGTCGGCGTCGTGGATGGCCGCGACGAACTCGTGCGGCAGGCATCGCCGGGCATCGGCGTCGACGCGCAGGTCCGGGTGCAGACTCGTGGCCCGGTCCAGCGCCCAGGACACGACGTCGTCGTGGGTCGAGGTGGTCACGGCGTGGATGACGCGCAGGGCGGCGTTCTCGCGGGCGGCCATCTCGACCGCGAGCGCGAGCGGCGCCTCATCGGTGACGCGTCCGATGGCGACGCTCACCGTCGCGTGCCTGCCGCGGATCGCGTCCGGATGGCCCTTCACCACGGCGACCGGGCACAGCGCCCGCGCGGCCAGGGGACGCACCAGGTGGCCCAGGCCGAGGCCGGGGTGGTTGCGTCCGCGCGCGCCGACGACGACCAGCCGGGCCGTGGCACCGGCTTCGACCAGGTCCTCCAGCGGGTCGGCGGCGTCGATGAAGTGGCGTTCCACCGGCATGGCCGGGTACTCGTGGACCAATTGGTTGACACCGTGGGCGATGGCGCCCGCGCGGGCGCCGGTCGACTGGTAGACGTGCAGCACGTCGCCGAGCAGGCAGGCGTGCCGTGCCGCCCAGGCCACGGCCCGGTCGCCGAGGTACGAGCCGTCGGTGCCGACCACCACCCCGGATCCCGGCATCGCCTCCCCCGCCGACTGCCGCGGCCTGCTCTGTTCCGGTACGAGGACGGATGGACGCGCGTAGTGCAGGGTGTCTGGCATCGAATTCCTCACGTCGTCAACGAGGCTCGGCATCACCGGTCAATAACTGTGTCCTATTCCGACAGTGATCGCCATACCGCGAGCCAGGAAATACCCGCACGCGGGACCGCGGCTGCTGCCCGATCGGATGGTCTGTGGTCACCGGGTCGGGTGGTCTGTGCCCAGTGTCGGGCGCGGCGGGGTCCACATTGGGCATGGTTACTTATCGAGGAAGCGTCGCCCACATAGGTGGCTCTGCCGAAGGAGCGACGCGCTTGTCTTTTCCCGGGAGACTGCGATGAGGCGCGCGGCACCGCAACCCAAGGACGACCCGTCGACGCAGGGACGCGACGGCGCGTCGGTCCTGGAACCGTATGAGGCGCCGGACCACGACTGCCCGACGTGCGGCATGCCGACCACCGGCGTGCTCTGCACTTCGTGTGCCACCCAGTGACCTTCGGATCCGACTAACCCGTTTCGGTGATCCTCTCTCGCGAAGGGGTGACCCGGCTTTCGCGGCCGAGATCATTTGGCCACAGTGGACGCGCGCGGCCGAGGCGATCGGGAGCAGCGCGGGCCTTCGTCGTGGTTCGGAAACCCAGCATTCGGTACCCGAGTGGGCGACGTTCGTCCGACCATCGCGTGACCTGGTGCGCTCAGAATTCGGATCGGAAGAGAATAGAGCTGACTGTGCGCACCGAGAGTCGTCGGACTCACCCCCGATCCACACTTCCCAAGTCCGACCGCATCGTGATCGACGACGTGCTCCCGGCGGTCAGCCGCGGCAAGGCCCCGTCGAAGGCCGTGGTGGGCGAGCACGTGCCGCTCAGCGCGACGGTGTGGCGCGAAGGCCACGACGCGGTGGGTGCGACGGCCGCGTGGCGCGGTCCGAAGGACCGGGGCTGGCGGCGGACCCGGATGAGCGCGGGCGCGCCGGGCCAGGACCAGGTGGTCGCCACCATCGTGCCCGACCAGGTCGGCCTGTGGTCGTTCAGGATCGAGGCGTGGAGCGACCCGTGGACCACGTGGCGCTCGGCGGTCACCGCGAAGGTCGCCGACGGCCAGGACGCGGACGACCTGGCCAACGACCTGGAGATCGGCGCGCGGCTGCTCGACCGGGTCGCCCGCCGTCCCGCGGTGGCGAACAAGCCGATGCTGACCGAGGCCGCCGCCGCCCTGCGCGACACCGGGCTCCCCCTGGCCGAGCGGATCCGGCCCGCGCTCGGCGAGCCGGTCGGCTCGGCGCTGCACGACAACCCGATCCGCGACCTGCTGACCGCCGGGGCCCCGCACCACATCTGGGTCGACCGAAGCCGAGCCGCGTTCGGCTCCTGGTACGAATTCTTCCCGCGTTCGACCGGCGGCGTCGACGAGACCGGCACCCCGGTGCACGGGACGTTCGCCACGGCGGAACGCGCGCTCGACCGGATCGCGGCGATGGGCTTCGACGTGGTGTACCTGCCGCCGATCCACCCGATCGGAGCGGTCAACCGCAAGGGCCGCAACAACTCCACGCACGCCGAGCCGAGCGACGTCGGCTCACCGTGGGCGATCGGTTCGGCCGCGGGCGGCCACGACGCGGTCCACCCGGACCTGGGCACGCTCGTGGACTTCAAGTCCCTCGTGTCCCGGGCCGACGAGCTGGGCATGGAGGTCGCCCTCGACCTGGCGCTGCAGTGCGCGCCGGACCACCCCTGGGTGGCCGAGCACCCCGAGTGGTTCACCACGCTGCCCGACGGCACGATCGCCTACGCCGAGAACCCGCCGAAGAAGTACCAGGACATCTACCCGCTCGACTTCGACACCGCCCCGGGCACGCTCTACGCGGAGATCCTCGAGGTGGTGACCGCCTGGATCGAGCGCGGCGTGCGGATCTTCCGAGTCGACAACCCGCACACCAAGCCGCCGGACTTCTGGCACTGGCTGATCGCGCGGGTCAAGCGCACCTACCCGGACGTGCTGTTCCTGGCCGAGGCGTTCACCCGGCCCGCCCGCCTGCACGGCCTGGCCCGGCTCGGCTTCACCCAGTCCTACACCTACTTCACCTGGCGGACCGGGAAGCGCGAGCTGATCGAGTTCGGCGAGGACTTGGTCGCGCACGCCGACGAGACCCGGCCGAACCTGTTCGTCAACACCCCCGACATCCTCCATGAGTCGCTGCAGCACGGCGGGCCCGCGATGTTCGCGATCCGGGCGACGCTCGCCGCGACGCTGGCGCCGACGTGGGGTGTCTACTCGGGATTCGAGCTCTACGAGCACAAGGCCGTGCGCGAGGGCAGCGAGGAGTACCTCGACTCGGAGAAGTACGAGCTGCGGCCACACGACTTCGAGGGCGCGCTCCGCCGGCACCGCTCGCTGGAGCCGTGGCTGGGCGCGCTCAACGCGATCCGCCGCGCGCACCCGGCGCTGCAGCAGCTGCGCACCCTTCGTTTCCACGATCTCGACGACGACGCCCTGCTGGCCTACAGCAAGGTCGACCCGGCCACCGGCGACACCGTGGTCATGATCGTCACCCTCGACCCCCACCAGCCCCACGAGGGCACGCTGCGCCTCCCCTTGGCCGAGCTCGGGCTCCCCGACAGCTTCGCTGTCGTGGACGTGGTCTCCGGGCAGCGCTGGCAGTGGTCGGACACCAACTACGTGCGGCTCGACCCTCGGCGGGCGGTCGCGCACATCGTCTCGATCCCCAGGAGGACCCATGGGCACTGATGCCCACCCCCGGCGCGCACGGTCCGTGCCACCAGAACCCGAGTGGTTCAAGAGCGCCGTCTTCTACGAGGTGCTGGTCCGCGCGTTCAGCGACTCCAACGGCGACGGCACCGGCGACCTGCGCGGCCTCGCCGACAAGCTCGACTACCTGTCCTGGCTCGGCGTCGACTGCCTGTGGTTGCCGCCGTTCTACGACTCGCCGCTGCGCGACGGCGGGTACGACATCAGCGACTTCCGCCGGGTGCTGCCGGAGTTCGGGACCGTCGAGGACTTCGTGTACCTGCTCGACCAGGCGCACTCGCGCGGCATGCGGGTGATCACCGACCTGGTGCTGAACCACACCTCCGACGCCCACCACTGGTTCCAGGAGTCGCGCCGCGACCCCACGGGCCCGTACGGCGACTTCTACGTGTGGGCGGACACCGACGAGGGCTACTCGGACGCGCGGATCATCTTCGTCGACACGGAGACGTCGAACTGGACGTTCGACCCGGTGCGCGGGCAGTTCTACTGGCACCGGTTCTTCGCCCACCAGCCCGACCTGAACTACGAGAACCCGGCCGTCGCCGAGGCGATGATCGACGTCCTTCGGTTCTGGCTGGACCTGGGCATCGACGGCTTCCGGCTCGACGCGGTCCCCTACCTGTTCGAGCAGGAGGGCACCAACTGCGAGAACCTCAAGCCCACACACGACTTCCTCAAGACGTGCCGCAAGGTTGTCGACGACGAGTACCCCGGCACGGTGCTGCTGGCCGAGGCGAACCAGTGGCCCGCGGACGTGGTCGAGTACTTCGGCGACCAGACCGTCGGCGGCGACGAGTGCCACATGGCGTTCCACTTTCCGCTGATGCCGCGGATCTTCATGGCCGTGCGGCGGGAGTCGCGGTTCCCGATCTCGGAGATCCTCGCCCAGACGCCCGCCATTCCGGCGGGCGCCCAGTGGGGCATCTTCCTGCGCAACCACGACGAGTTGACCCTGGAGATGGTCACCGACGAGGAACGCGACTACATGTACGCCGAGTACGCGACCGACCCGCGGATGAAGGCGAACATCGGGATCCGACGCAGGCTCGCGCCGCTGCTGGACAACGACCGTGACCAGCAGGAGCTGTTCACCGCGCTGCTGCTGTCGCTGCCGGGCTCGCCGGTCCTGTACTACGGCGACGAGATCGGCATGGGCGACAACATCTGGCTGGGTGACCGCGACGCCGTCCGCACCCCGATGCAGTGGTCGCCGGACCGCAACGCGGGCTTCTCGCGCTGCGACCCGGCGCGGCTCTACCTGCCGACGATCGCCGACCCGGTGTACGGCTACCAGGGCGTCAACATCGAGTCGCAGATGGGCAACACGTCCTCGCTGTTGCACTGGACGCGGCGGATGCTGCAGGTCCGCACCCGGCACACGGCGTTCGGCCTCGGCGAGTTCATCGAGCTGGGCGCGTCGAATCCCACGATCCTGGCGTACCTGCGCAGGCACCGACGCGACGACGGCGGCGAGGACCTGGTCATGTGCGTGAACAACCTGTCGCGGTTCCCGCAGCCGGTGGAGCTCGACCTCTCGGAGTTCGCCGGGCACACCCCGGTCGAGCTGACCGGGTGCGTGCAGTTCCCGCCGATCGGTGAGCTGCCGTACCTACTCACGCTGCCGGGGCACGGGTTCTACTGGTTCCAGCTGGCCAAGATCGAACGCGGGGACGGCTCGTGACGGTGGACGCCTTGGAGGACATCCTCCGCGACTGGCTGCCCTCGCAGCGGTGGTTCGCCGCGAAGGACAGCGTGATCCAGCGGGTCAGCGCGGTGCGGGAACATGTGCTGCGCGACGCCGATCCGGTGCTGCTGCATGCGGTGGTGGCGGTGGAGTTGGCGGGAGAAACCCAGCACTACCAGCTGTTGCTGGGGCTGCGACCGAGCCTGCCCGATCACCTCGCGCACGCCGCGATCGGCGGGCACGACGGCATGGCCGTCTACGACGCGGTGCAGGACGCGGAGATGCTCAGCCTGCTGCTGGGCTTGATCGCGGCGCAGCGCCGGGTCGGTGAGCTGCGGTTCGCCGCCGAATTGGGCGTGCGGCTCGACCCCGACTTGCGGCCCCGGCCGGTGTTGGCCGAGCAGAGCAACACGTCGGTCGTCTACGGGCAGC
This sequence comes from Actinokineospora sp., assembly GCF_050699995.1. Classification (GTDB taxonomy): domain Bacteria; phylum Actinomycetota; class Actinomycetes; order Mycobacteriales; family Pseudonocardiaceae; genus Actinokineospora. The sequence goes on from NZ_JBOHGC010000167.1 coordinate 7,757, forward strand.
AGTACATCCTGAAGTTGTTCCGCCGGGTCTCCCCCGGCGACAACCCGGACGTCAGCCTGCACCGGGCGCTGCACTCGGTGGACTCCGAGCACATCGCCACCCCGCTGGGCAGCCTCCGCGCGCCGCTGCTCGGGGTCGACACGGATCTGGCGTTCCTGCAGGAGTTCCTGCCCGCGGCGGCCGACGGCTGGCCGATGGCCACGGCGAGCGTGCGCGACCTGCTCGCGGGCACGGGCGGTGACGCGGCCCGGGTCGGCGGGGACTTCGCGGCCGAGTCGTTCCGGTTGGGACAGACGGTGGCGGCCCTGCACGCGGATCTACGGACCGCGCTCGGGGAGACGGTCACCGAGTCCGGGCACGCCGTCGAACTCGCCGCGACCATGCACCGCAGGCTCGACAGCGCGCTGACCCGCGCGCCCGAGCTGCGGCGGTACGAGGCGGACATCCGGGCGGCGTACGACCGGGTCGGCAGCGCGCCGGGTCCGATGCGGGTGCAGCGGATCCACGCGGATCTGCACCTGGGGCAGGCTCTGCGCACACCGGCGCGCTGGGTGGTGATCGACTTCGAGGGTGAGCCCGCCGCGTCGAGGCAGGACCGGGAGACGCCGTCCTCGCCGCTGCGGGATGTGGCCGGGATGCTGCGGTCGTTCGACTACGCGGCGAATCACCTCCTGGTCGGCTGTGCCCCGGCGGGCGGCCTGCACGAGCAGGCCCGGCTCTGGACCGAGCGCAACCGCACCGCGTTCTGCGATGGTTACGCCGATTTGGCCGAAGATCCACGGGCCGACTCCGTGCTGCTCGCCGCGTTCGAGTTGGATAAGGCCGTGTACGAGGTGGCCTATGAGCGCACCCACCGGCCAACGTGGGTCGGGATTCCGCTCGCCGCCGTCGATCGACTCCTTGGACAAGGAACCACGCGATGACCAAAGCCCTGGCCAACGTCCACCTCACGATCGACACGGCGGCCGCGCCGCTGTCCGCCGACGACCTGAGCAGGCTCCTGGCAGGCGCGCACCACGACCCGCATTCCGTGCTCGGTCCGCACCCGGTCGCCGACGGCACGGCTGTCCGGGTGCTGCGTCCCGGCGCGAGCGAGGTGCGGGTGCTCGCCGAAGGGTCGAGTTATCGGCTTCGTGATCTGGGTGGTGTGTTCGCCGGGGTGGTCCCGCTGGTGTTGGAGGACTACCGGCTGGCCGTGGTGTACCCGCAAGGGACGGTGGAGGTAGACGACCCGTACCGGTGGCTGCCGACGGTGGGCGAGTTCGACCTGCACCTCATCGGCGAGGGCAGGCACGAGCGGCTGTGGGAGGTGCTCGGCGCGCATCCCCGGCGGTTCGACACCGAGGCGGGGCCGGTCGAGGGAACGTCGTTCGCGGTGTGGGCGCCCACGGCGCGCGGCGCGCGGGTCACCGGGGATTTCGACCACTGGGACGGACAGGCGACACCCCTGCGGTCGCTGGGTTCCTCGGGCGTGTGGGAGCTGTTCGTGCCCGGCGTGGGCCCGGGAACCCGCTACAAGTTCCGCATCCTCGGCGCCGATGGGCAGTGGCACGAGAAGGCCGACCCGATGGCGTTCGCCACGGAGGTTCCGCGTGCGACGGCGTCGGTGGTCTTCCAGTCCGTCCACCAGTGGCACGACGACGAGTGGATGGCCCGGCGGGCGGCGACGGAGTGGTCCGCCGAGCCGGTCAGCGTGTACGAGGTCCACTTGGGATCGTGGCGGCCCGGGCTGTCGTACCGTGAACTGGCAACGGAACTCGGGGACTACGTTGTACGGCACGGGTTCACCCATGTGCAGCTGATGCCGGTGGCCGGGCACCCGTTCATCGGGTCGTGGGGCTACCAGGTGACGTCGTACTACGCGCCCACGCCACGCTTCGGTTCACCGGACGACTTCCGCCACTTCGTCGACCACCTGCACGCCCTGGGCATCGGCGTCCTGGTCGACTGGGTCCCCGCCCACTTCCCGCGCGACGAATGGGCGCTGGCCCGGTTCGACGGCGGCACCCTCTACGAACACGCGGATCCCCGACGCGGCGAACACCCGGACTGGGGGACGCTGATCTTCGACTTCGGCAGGCCCGAGGTCCACAACTTCCTGGTCGCCAACGCTCTTTTCTGGCTCGAAGAGTTCCATGTGGACGGACTCCGGGTCGACGCGGTGGCGTCGATGCTGTACTTGGACTACTCCCGCGAAGACGGCCAGTGGTACCCGAACGAGCACGGCGGCCGGGAAAACCTCGACGCGGTCAGCTTCCTGCAGGAACTCAACGCGACGGTGTACAAGAACCACCCCGGCGTCATGATGGTGGCCGAGGAGTCGACCTCGTGGCCGGGCGTCACCAGGCCGACCCACCTGGGCGGCCTCGGGTTCGGGTTCAAGTGGAACATGGGCTGGATGCACGACACGCTGCGCTATCTCGCGCACGACCCCATGTACCGCTCCCACCACCACGACGAGATGACTTTCTCGCTGCTGTACGCGTTCAGCGAGAACTTCATGCTCCCGCTGTCGCACGACGAGGTCGTCCACGGCAAGGGCTCGCTGTGGAGCCGAATGCCGGGCGATGACTGGAACAAGGCGGCAGGCCTGCGGGCGCTGTACGGCTTCATGTGGGCACACCCCGGCAAGCAACTGCTGTTCATGGGCGGGGAATTCGGCCAGACCGGCGAGTGGACGGCGGAGGCGTCCCTGGACTGGCCGCTCCTCGACTCGCCCCACCACGCGGGTTTGTCCCGGCTCGTCACGGACCTGAATACGACTTACCGGGACACGCAAGCGCTTTACAGCGTGGACGGGACGCCGGAGGGCTTCTCGTGGATCGCCGCCGACGACTACGCGGGCAACGTGCTGTCGTTCGCCCGCATCGGCACGGACGGCTCGGTCTTGGTGTGTGTGGCCAACTTCGCGGGCATTCCGCACCACGACTACCGCATCGGCCTACCCAGAGGCGGAACCTGGCGCGAGGTACTGAACACCGACGACTCGGCGTACGGCGGGTCAGGTGTGGTCAACGGTGAGATCGTCGCGGAGGCCTCGGGGTGCCACGGCAGGCCTTTCTCGGTGGAGTTGTCGCTGCCGCCGTCGGGTGTGGTGTGGCTGGCGCCGGTCGACCCGAGCTGACCGGTCACTTGGGTGCGGGGTGGTGGCGGTGGACGCCTTGCCCCGAATACTCGTCGAGTTCCCGCCGAAGTTCGGTGCCTACGGAGTAGGTCACCGCGGCCAGCGGCAGCACCATGGCGGCCACGACGGCCGTCACGACCACTCGCCGCTGACGCAGGAACCACGCGAGGGCAACACCGACGACAGCGAAACCCGCGCTGAGCAAGAGCACCCACAGGGCGGCACTGACCATCCGATCGGCTTCGGTGGGAAACACCACGGCGGATGATCCAAGCGACCGGACTCGCCGAATCACGTCCGCGTGCTGGTGAATGGCTGCTGTGAGGAGGATGGCCGAAGCCGCCAATGCGCCCACGGACAGAGCCAGCGCACCCCATGGACTCCACCGCCAAACCCGGCTCATCGCCCCGTATCCATCGCGTCGAGTGCGCCCGCGAGTCGGCGTTCCAAGTCCTCGTAATCCTGCACGCTCGCGGCAAGCTTGAGCGCCGCGTCGAGTGTGTCACGCACCAGCGTGATCAGATGCCCGCTCCACGCATCCGTGCACGAACGGAGCGACTGGGCGGCGGACGCGAATCCAGATAGCCCATCGATAGCGGGGTCGCTCTTCCCCAATTCCGCCTCGATGTTGGCCTTGGCGTCCAGCGCGATTGCTTCAAGATCGACCGAGGCAGCCTTGAGCGGCGCGAAGGTCATGTCGATCCCTGTCATCATCAACCCCCACATATCTGAACGTGTGGGAACAGTCCGACGAGGTCCCCCACGATTCGCTGACTCACGATGAGCTGCGTAACTATGGCCACCGGCAAGGCGATCAGTGCACCAACCGCGTTCGGCGAGCGCAGTGAGCGCTCCGCCCGGATGAGCAGGACAAGCGACGTCGTCGCGAGCCCGAACATCGCGGGGGTGACCCAGAGCAACGCGATCTGGATTTCACTGTTCGGTGGAAACAACGTCCCATCGCACACGGCGCTTCGCTGCGGCCCCGCCAACGAGACGGCGCCCACCCAACCGATCCACCACGCGCCAATCCACAGCAGTGCCGGAACGATGCCTGCCCAATACCACCAGGCTGACCGGCGCTTCGCTTTCTGCATCTGTCACCAGTCCGGGTTGGGCCTGATGTAGGCCATGTCTTGGAGACCGCCCGATTGCTCAGTCTGGGGAAGCCTGCCATCGAGGCTGCCGTCCCGCATCGAATTTGAGTGCTGGGTGTAATGGATGTCGCCATCCGGACTGAGCCCTTCCGAGTAACTTCGGGTGACGTTGTGTGATCAACTGTTGGTGATCATGTGGTGTGGTGGTGTTCGTGGTGGAGCAGGACCAGGGCGGCGGCGACGATATCGCCGATGCGCCAGGGGCAGCCGCGGTGGCGACGCAGGGCCTTGAAAGTGGTTTTGAGTAGCGAGTTGGCGCG
>NZ_JBOHGC010000168.1:0-6154 GCF_050699995.1 Actinokineospora sp.
CCACGGCGATTCGGGATCAAGCCGACGAGGAACCGCTCGTTGTGCGGCTGCACGGCGTTCTGTATCAGGTCATGGCCCGCTGCGTGCGCCGTACCGCGCCGTTGGACGCGCATTACGCGCTGGGCAAGGCCAAGGGCGCGATCCAGTGGAAGACGACCGGGTCGGACGTCGTGCAGCTGCCGCAGGAGGATGTCCCGATCGGCTTGCCCGCCACGGTCTCGGACGGCCTCATCCTGCCGCTCACATTTGCGCTCGACATGGGGCCGGGCCAGACCGGCGGCGAGGCCGTCGTCACCAACAACGGCAACACCGACGCCTGGCCGCTGTTCCGCTTCTCCGGGCCGGTTACAGGCCCGCGGATCACCGCGCCGGACCTCGGCGGCTCGCTCGTCTTTGACCCGGCCTGGACCGTCCCGGCAGGACAGATGATCGAGGTCGACACCGACGCCCGCACGGTCACGATCGTCGGGACCGACGTGTCCCGTGACGACCGGCTGTTCACGCGGCAGTGGTTCCCGCTCGCGCCCGGCTCGACCCGCATCCAGTGGTCCTCGGCGGGCGCCTACGACCCAGCCGCGGACCTTCACGTGCTCTACCACCACACCAGCAACTAAAGGGGGATCCGTGGCCGAGCGCGCCAGCCTCTTCGTGTCCAATGCCGCCGGGGTTCCCGGCCCCATCACCGCCCTCGACGGCCGCTACGGCATGGCTGCGGGCTTCCAGGGCTCCGGGCTGGTCAGTGCGCGCAGTGGGTTTCGGCCGTCGGCGTCCGCGCCCGGCCTGGTCACCGCGACGGGCACGCCGAACAAGTTCATCCACGTCGCCCCGTTCCAGCGCATTCAGCAGTCGCTTCGCGGCGGCGGCGTCTACGTGCAGACCAACGACGCCACGATCGACATCAACGTCATCGACACCTACCCGCCCGACGCCACGAACTCGCGCAGGGACTTGGTGATCATCCATCAGCAGGACATTGGTTTCGCCGAGGCCGACAGCCAGATGCGGGTCCGCTACGTCACCGGAACGCCGGGCTCCGGATCGGATCCCTCCCTCGCCGCGTACCCGGAATACCGCACCCTGGCGCGGGTCATCGTGCCGCCGAGCGCGACCGTGATCAACCCCGGCGACATCACCGACCTGCGCAACTCCGACAGCGTCCTCTACACCGTCGCCACCGGAGGCATCCTCCCAATCGGATCCGTCGCCGAGCGCGCCGCGATCGTCGCGCCCTACGAGGGCATGGCGATCTACCGCACCGACCGGGACTGGGTCGAAATCTTCGACGGCACGGCGTGGCGAGTGCAGGGCGTCGCGGTGTGCAGCTCGACCGCCGACCGCGACTCGGCGATCACCAACCCCTACTCCGGCCAGCTCGCCCAGCTCATCAACAGCGGCGACCCGCTCTACCAGTACGACGGCAGCACGTCGTCGTGGGTGCTGATCACGATCGCCCCGATTTACTGCCACGTCTACCAACTCACCGGCGCCACGCAGAACGTCGTCAATTTGACCCCGACCGCGCTCACCTTCACTGCCGAGGTCATCGACACGCACGGCTTCCACAGCACTTCGACCAACACCTCGCGGGTTACCCCGTCGATCCCCGGCCGGTACCGGGCCCGCGGCATGGTCGCGTACACCGGCGCCTGCGCGGGCATGTTCAACGCGCAAATCCGCAAGAACGGGGCCGCGCTGCTCGGCGCGACCCCGTACGAGAGCAAGCAGGCGATCAACCAGGCCTTCCTGGCGAACACCTGCAACGCGCCCGAGGCGACCGTCTCGTGCAACGGGACGACCGACTACATCGAGTTGTGGACGAACCACCAGTTCGGCGCAACCACGCCGACGTTCGCGAACGGGACCGATCAGCAGTCCTACCTGCTCGTCGAGTACATGGGGCCGAACTGATGGCCACGCAGTGGACTTACCTGATCAGCGACCTCGCGACGAACAGAACGATCGCCGACGTCCCCCTCTCGCAGGTTCGCGCCACCAAGGGCGTCAACATGTGCGGCACGCTCCAGGCGAGCTGGGTGCTCTCACGGCACGCCTCCACGACCAGGCGCGACCCTTACGACCTGACCACCCCGGCCCGCCGCGTGGTCTACCTCCTTGAGGACGGCGCTCCGCGGTGGGGCGGGATCATCTGGACCTCCGGCTACGACTCCTCGACGCACACGGTGACCATCGGTGCCGCGGACTGGTGGTCCTACTTCGACCACCGGTTGATCTTGCCGGTCCTGGGCGGGTGGACGACCAGGACGGACGGCACGCGCGTACAGGGCAACCCGTACTACGTCAGCGGCCTCTCGACGACGTACACCGGAGTCGAGCAGAACCAGCTCGCTCGCAACCTGATCGCGCTCGCCCAGTCGCACACCGGCGGGAACATCGGGATCACGGCGGACGGCTCGTCGTCGGGGATCTTCCGCACCCGCACCTACCTCGGGTCGGCACTCAAGTCCGTCGGCTCCGCGCTCGCCGACCTCGCGGGCGTGATCGACGGCCCAGACGTCCTCTTCGACGCCGGTCCTGTCGACGCGAACGGGCGACCCACCAGAGTTCTCAAGCTTGGCACGCCCCAACTCGGGCAGGCCGGCTCCGCGCACGTGTGGCAGGACGGCGGCAACATCATCGGGCTCAAGTGGTCCCGGTCGGCCGCGGGCATGACCACGCGCCGATTCGCGACCGGCAAAGGGATCGAACTCGGAATGCCGGTCGCCATCACCGAAGACCCCGCCCAGTACACCAACAGCCGGTGGCCGCTGCTGGAATCGACCGCGGGCTACGACATCGAGGTCGCCCCAACCACGCCCTACGCCGGGTTCGCCACCCTGCAGGGACACTCCGACGGCGACCTCTCCCGCACCCGCTCGCCCGTGGTCCTGCCCACGCTGATCGTGCGCACCGACCAGGCGCCGAGCCTCGGTGCAATCTCTCCGGGCGACGACGGGCGCTTGGTCATCCCAGCCGGGCACGAGTTCCTCCGCACGGGCTACGACGGTCCGGTCCGAGTCGCCCAGATCGCGTTCACCCCGGACGCGCGCCAGGTGCCAAGTGCGGAGCTGGTGTGCAATCCGCTCCTCGAGGGACTGGGGGTGTAGACCATGGCACCGATCAACCAGCCAGCTGACCTCTTATCGCAGGTTCAGGACCTACGCCGCCAACTCGACGAGCTGCGCCGCACCGTCGGCCTGTCATCGGCCACGATCAACCGCGGCGGACTCTCTCTGCTGAACGACGCCTTCCTCAAGATGATCAACGGCTCTGGCGTGCAGGTGCTCTACTTCGGCCCGGACGAAAGCGGCAGGCAGATCATCCGCATCCGCCGCGATGGCGGTAGCGACGTCCTGTGGACGGGATTCACCGGCAACGGGAACCAGTTCTGGCGGCTGACCGATCGGTTCGGGAACCGCGAGTTGTTCTCGGACGACACAGAGAACGGCGGCATCGCCCGTCCTTGGCTCAGCGTGCCGATGGTGCCGAGGTTCTCGATGGCGGCAAGCAGCGTGTGGGGCTATATGAACCTCGACGCAGCAGCCCTCGCCAGCGAAACCGTCTTGTGGGTCGGGCGGATCCCCTTGGTGGCGCACTCGTACCTGAACATTACTGGAGTATGGGGCCGTGCCTCGGGGACCCCGGACACGACGTACAGGGTTCGGCTGAACGGCACCCAAGTCGGATCATGGGCGGTCACGGGCAACGCCATCGAGGACTTGCGTGGACCGTGGCTGATCAGCAGTTTCCTGGACCAGTCGAATGTCAAGGTCGAAGTGACAGCAGTCGCTACCGGAGCAGGCGCTGTTGCTTGTGAGGTGCAGGGAGTCGGCCTACGGCAAACGCCTTAGCCCCAGGAGAGGCAACTGCCGTCAGGCGCGAATGTCGCGCATGTCGACGGACGTGTGGCCACAGATGTTGGATTCGTCGCGGGCGCTGTCGTTGCGGTCACCATCGGGCCGGTCGTCACAGGCTGCTCGGAGGTCGGTTCTGCTTGCACCACCGCGCCTGGCGCCTTCTGGGCAGGCTTGCCAGCGGTCGGCTGCCCAGCGCCGGGCGCCGCCTGTCCGGATGTGCCAACCGGCGCGTCCACGGCCGCCGCCGTCGTCGTCGCGGGCGCCGACGTGACCGCGGCTGGCGCGGATGCCTCGGCGCCTGCGGGTCCAAACTCCGGCCCGGCAGGCATGGCCTGTCCTGGACTGAGCCAGATAGCGAGACCAACCAGCGCCCCTGCTGCGACGGCGAAGACGCCGCCGATAGCCCATCTGTTCTGCAGATCCACTGAATCCCCCTGATCAGCCGATCAAGCGCGACTTGGCTGCGCTGAACTCGGCGTCGGACAGCGCTCCGGACTGATGCAACTCGGACAACCGCTGAAGCTGGCCCGCAATATCTGCCTGCGGCGGTGCTGGCGCAGGCGAAAAACCCCGCGCCATAGCGTCTTCCACCGCTGACCGTAGCCGCTCGAACTGCGCCTGCTGCGACTTTGTGAAGACGACCGAGTTCTCGTCGCTCGTGGCATCCATGGTCTGCCGACCAAATCGCGACCGACGCTCGTCGCCACCAGACATCGAGAACTCGATGAACCCGTTGACCATCGGGCCTGCCGGCTTGAGCTGCACGGCGCTGATCTTGCTCACGTGGATCCGCTTCTGGCCCTTGCCGATTGTGAACCGGTTGAGCCCCTTGCGGCTGATGGTGACGAACTGCCCGTCGAAGCTGACTGAGCCGCCGAGGTATCCCTTGGCCTCGATCTGATCCATAACGACTTCTGGCCCCCAGTCCTCGGCGTCACGCATCCGACGCCGTCACGCCTATATATCGCGGCCAAGGTCAATTTCGTTAGCCCACATCACCCAATTGGAGGACGCCTCGTGGAAGTTCCACCGGGCAGCGCGATCACCACGCCCAACGAAATGTTGGCCGAAATCCGCGCAGTACATAAGGGCGTCGAGGAGATCGGCGGCGACGTCAAGCGACTCGCGACGGTGCTACCCGACCACGAGGAACGGCTCCGCGTCTTGGAAAAGGCACAGGCCGACGTCGACAAGGACGTGCCAGACCACGAGGAGCGAATCCGGACGCTCGAACGCTGGCGCTGGGGCCTGGCCGGGGTCGTCGGCCCGATCAGCGGCGGCATCGGCGCAGCCATCACCAAACTGATCGGAGGATGACCTTGTCTGTCCTATTCGGAACCGACATCAGCCACCACAACCGCGGCTTCGACTTCGCTCGAGCTCGACGCGAGGGTGTCCTGTTCACTCTGCTCAAAGCGACCGAGGGCGCCACATACGTCGACCCGACGTTCTCCACCAACCTGGCGGCCGCGCACGCGGCCGGGCTGCTCACCGGCGCGTACCACTACCAGCGGGCAGACTCGACCGTCGCTGCGCAGGTCGCCAACATCAAGCGTCACGTCCCGCGCGATGTGCCGCTGGCCATCGACGTCGAACGCAACTCAGGCGGCCCGGACATCACCCGCGGCCTCGTCGCCGGTCTTCGCGCCGAGGGCTACCGGGTGATCCTGACCTACTTCCCCCGCTGGTACTGGCAGCAGCTCGGCTCTCCATCGCTGGCCGGTTTGCCGCCACTGTGGTCGAGCCGCTACCCGGACAACATCGTCGGCTCCATCGCCGACGAGTACGCCGACGTCCCCGCGTCCTACTGGACCGGCTACGGCGGCCTCGATGTAGCGGTGCTCCAGTTCAGCAGCTCGGGCGCCGTCGCCAACTTCACCACCGGCCGCATCGACACCAACGCATTCCGCGGCACTCCCGCCGCACTAGCCGCACTCTTCGGCGGCACCACCAGCAAGGAGGACGACGAATTGAGCTGGGACCAGAAGTTCACCGCGCCCAACGGCAAAGCGTTCAGCGCGTGGGAATACCTCGTGTGGGGCAACTTCTACGCGAGCAACGCGGCGACCGGGATCGTCGCGCTGACCACCCTGGTCGGCGACATCACCAAGTCGCCCGACATCACCGCCGACGCGGTCGCGCAGATGATCGACACGTCGGTCGCGCGGCACTCCCCGACCGCGCAGCAGACCGCCGCGGCGCTGCTGCCGCTCGTCGAGTCGATCGCCACCACGGTGCTCGGCGCGGACAACGAGGAGCAGGCCAAGGAGATCCTGCGCCAGCTCGGCGCCGAGCTGGCC
>NZ_JBOHGC010000169.1:0-7427 GCF_050699995.1 Actinokineospora sp.
GCGACGACCGCCTGGTACTCACCGGCGCGGGAAGACTCCTGGTTCGCCTCGACGGCGCAACCGATCCGGCGGACCTTTACCCACTCGGCGCCCTGCAATGGGGTGCGTTGAGCGATGCCGACATCAAGGCCAGGGTACGGGCTGAGTCGGCGGCCACGGCGCAGAGCCTGGCCGCCGTACACGCACAGCTTGCGTCGTTGCCCCGCGAGGAGGTGCTCGAGCGGCTGGACCGCATCGAGTTCACCCTCGTGCACATGGCGCCGGTGCTGATCCACGTCAACGACCGGCTGTACTCCAATCTCGGCAAGCTCGGCACGCTGCCTGGGAAGTCCATGGGCGTGGGGGACCGGCGGTCGCTGTTCAACCAGCTGCGCGATGTGCCGGTGTCGGGCTGGACGCCGGAGGACGCCTGCTTTGTGGCTTGCCTCAACGCCGTGCTGCTGTCCGGGCCGCCCGTGCGCGCCGAGGAGTTCAACGGGGCGCAGCTTGTTCCGTCCATTGTGGACCGGTTCGTCACCGAGCGGATCAGCTCATATGGGGGAGCCATGCCCGCCGCGCCCGCCGCGGACCTGGCCGAGTTGGAGTCCCGGGCGCTTGAGTGCGCGCGACTGCGGCAGTGCGCTGTCGACGCGGGCAAAAAGCCGTACCGCGTCATCAACGGTCTCAATCTGCACAAGGTCGAGCACCTGATGGGCGCGCCGGTCCTGCTGAGCGATCTGCCCATGAGCCTGCGCGAGCATCTCTCGACGACGCTGGGTGTGACGCTGCCGGAACGTATCGCCGAGCTCGGTCCACTATGGAGCGAGTTCGCGGCCCGGATCATCGACGCGCCCGCGGCTGACCCATTCACCACCATGTTCGAGAGCGTGCTGCACGCGCTGCTGTCCGTGACCGCGGAGTCGTTCGACGCCGACGTGTCGATGAGCCGCGGTCCGGAGCGGTTCGACCCGCTACGGGTCGACCACGGTGACGCCGACCCATTGGCGCTGGGAACCGGAGACTTCTACTGCTGTGTCACCCCACGCGCGGCGTTCGTGGACCGCTTCGGCGACGACCGCGCCGGCTTGGCCAAGGCGGTGGCCGCCTACAGCGCGCGGATGCGGTTCAACACCTGGCACTACCTGCCGCACACGCTGGGGATCGTGGAACGCGAACCGGGCCGTGACGACTGGTTCTTCGCTCCCACGATGCCCGATGTGACCGAGTGGTCCGATCAGCACCACACGGGTCACGTCGTCTTCGGTGTCCGCTACGCGATCCGCGTCCCGTTCGGCATCACCTACGACGGGCGAGCGCTGCCCGGCCTCTACGACTTGCGGCTGATGCGCACCGGTGCGCCCGCGTTCACCGTGGAGGACCTGCGCCACGCGATCGCCGCGGCCGATGTGCTGCGTGGTCTGTATCAGGCGATGTCCGCGTACGCGCCGGTCGTGACCGACTTCGGGAAAGACTGGTACCGGCGCGTCCATGGATGAGGCACTGCGGAACGCCACAGCGGCGGAGATCAAGGCGTGGTACGCCACCGGCGAGCTCTCCCCTACGGAACTCGCCGGTGCGACACTGGCCTTGTTGGTCGATCTCGAGCCCACGCTGCACGCCTTCGTCACCGTCACCACCGAGATGGCCATGAACCAGGCCCGCCACGCCGAGCGCCGCATCCGGGAGCTCGGCCGCGCGGCGTGGGACGGCCACCCGCTGTTGGGCATCCCGCTGTCGATCAAGGATCTCACCCCGACTGCGGGGGTGCGCACCACGCGGGGCTCCGCGAACACGGTGCGGTGGATTCCCGACCGCGACGCGCCCGCCGTGGCGCGGATCAAGCAGGCAGGCGCGGTGATCATCGGCAAGACCACCACCTCCGAAGGCGGGTGGAGTGCGGGCACGGTCAACCCCATCGGGCCACCCGCGGCCAATCCATGGGACCCGCGACGCAGCGCGGGGGGGTCCAGTGGCGGAGCCGCCGCGGCCACTGCCGCGGGCATCGGTGTCGCGGCGTTGGGCACTGACGGGGCCGGGTCGATCCGGGTGCCCGCGGCGTTGTGCGGCGTGGTCGGGTTCAAGCCGACCTTCGGCCGGGCGCCGTACGTACCCGTGAGTCCGGAGGGCCTCTCGCACATCGGCCCTATCGCCCGCGACGTGGCCACCGCCGATGTGGTCGCGACTGTGATCAGCGGCCCGCACCCTCACGATCCGTTCTCCACGCCGCCGCCCCCAGCCCCGGAGTTCACCGACCGGCCGCGGGTGGCGTGGCTGCGCTGGCCGGTCGAGCCCACCGAGCCGGAGCGGGTGGCCCGCGCGGCCGCGGCAACGCTCGCGGCGGAGGTGTCCGAGGTGGACATTCCGTTCGCCGACCCCTACGCCGACCTGGTAACCATTCTCGCCGCCTTCGACGCCTGCCAGGACGAAGCCGACGACGCAGCGTCGGATCCGCACCGGATGCGGGTGGTGCGGCACGGCCGGACGTTGACCGCCGCCGACCTGGCTCGGGCGACGACCCGCCGCGCCGCGCTGCGTCAGTCCGTCGATCGGCTGCTGGTGGAGTTCGACGTCCTGGCCATGCCGACAGTGTGGATCGAGCCGTTCGCCGTGGACGCGTGGCGCCCGGACGACGGGGAGGACCGCGATGGCCTCGGTTGGCTGGCCTGGTGCCGAGCCGCCTATCCGTTCAATTTGACCGGACATCCCGCGATCTCCGTGCCCGCGGGGTTCACCGCGGCGGGATACCCGGTCGGCATGCAACTGGTGGCTCGCCACGGCGCGGACGAGAACCTCGTGCGGCTTGCCGAACAGTTCGAACAACACCGGCCGTGGCGCGGCCGCGACCCCAGGAAGGACCGAGTGCGACCGTGAGTCAGACCTACCTGACGTCCGCGACCGGCAGCGTCGATTTCGTTGCCCGACATGGACTCTGGACCGAGGCCCAACGCGCTGCCGCTGACGAGGTGAGCACGGCGCTTGAGTCGCTGGAGTTCGTGCGTGTGGTTTACGCCGACCCACATGGCATCGCGCGCTCCAAGGTGATCAGCGCCGCTGTCTTCGCCACGGTGCTGCGCAACGGAATGGACTTCAGCCCCGGCCCGTTCGTCTTCGACACCGGCCATGCGGTCGCCATCGACTTCTTCGCCGCGGGCGGTGGTATCGGCGTCGACGAACTCACCGGGGCGGGCGACTTCATCGTGGTCCCGGACCCGACGACGTTTCGGGTCCTTCCGCACACCGGGCGCCCGACCGGCTGGGTGATCGGCGACGAGTACCTGCGCGACGGCACTCCACACCCGCTCTCCGCCCGCGCCGCGCTGCGCCGCCAGGTCGACGCGCTCGCCGTTCGCGACCTGGAGTTCGTTGTCGGACTGGAAGTCGAGTGGTACCTGACCCGCTACACCGACGGGGGTCGACCGGCCCAGATCGGTGGCTTCGGGGTTCAGGGCGACCCGCCCGCGGTGGCAGCGGTCAATGGCGGCTACCAGTTCAACTCCGACAGCCTGCTCGACGCGCTGATGCCGACGCTGGATCCGGTGCTCGACGCGCTTGTCGCCCTCGGTCTGCCGCTGCGCGGCATAGAGCACGAGTCGGGACCAGGGCAGATCGAGTTCACTTTCAACCCGATGCCCGGCCTGGCCGCGGCCGACGCGATGCTGTTGGTGCGCACGATCACCAAGCAGATCCTGGCCCGCGACGGCCACCACGCCTCGTTCATGGCGCTGCCCGCGCTGGCCGGGTTCGACCCCAGCGGCTGGCACCTGCACCAGTCCCTCGCCGAGCGTTCGACCGGACGCAACCTGTTCGTCGCCGAGCCTGGCGGGGCGGCGTTGTCACCGACCGGCATGGCCTACCTCGGCGGCCTGATCGAGCACGCGCCCGCCTCCAGCCTGCTGTCCGTTCCCACGGTCAACGGCTACCGCCGGATGCAAGAGGGCTTCTCGCTCTCGCCGGACCGCATCGCCTGGTGCACCGAGAACCGTGGTGCGTTCCTGCGTGTCCTGGGCGCCTATGGTGATCCCGCCTGCCATGTGGAGAACCGCATCGGCGAGCCGACCGCCAACCCGTACCTCTACCTCATCGGTCAGATCAGCGGGGGCATGGACGGCGTGGGCCGATCGCTTGACCCCGGTCCTCGGGCGGACGACCCGCACGCGGCCACGGCCGAGGCGTTGCCGAAGGACCTGGAGGAGGCCATGGCGGCCTTCGGTGGGAGCACCCTTTATCGCCAGGCCCTGGGGCCCGAGCTGCATCAGTGCTTGTTGGCACTGAAGGCAAGCGAGTGGACACGCTACGTGCAGTGGCTCGCTAAAGTGGAACCCGCCCAGGATGACCTGGTTACCGAATGGGAGCACCGTGAATACTTCAGCACCTTCTGACGGCTACCGCAGGCGGGTGGTTCGCAGCGTCGACGATCTCAGCACGGGGACCGCGGCCGTGGTCCAGGCGTCGGGTGCCAACATGAACTACTCGATGGAGTTCATGCGCGCCTACGAACGGTTCCCGATCCAGCCGGTGCACGGGTGCTACTACATCGAGCTGCTCGACGAGGACGACACCGTCGTGGCGTTCGCCCCGTGTTTCGTACAGGGCGACCCGCTTGGCGCATTCGGCATGGCTGCCGGGGAGCACGCGCTGCTCAGCAATGTCTGGCACTGCTCGGATACCAGGCTCGTCGCCGCGCAGGCGACACCGGAGATCGCGACGGAGCTGCTGGCGGCGATGAAGGACGTCGCGCGGTCGCTCGGTCTGAGCCGGACCGGTTTGATCAACGTCGCCGACGGTTCGCCGAGCGCCGACGCGCTGGCTGCCGCGGGCGTCGACGGCATCCATCTGGACACCCGCTACTGGCTTGACCTGGCCAAGTACGGCAGTGAGGAGGGGCTGCTCGCGTCGATCAAGTCGGCCGATCGCCGCGAGTACAACCGGCACTGGCGGCGGGCCACCGAAGCGGGCGTGAAGATCGTGTCCCGAATGGCGATGCCGGACGAGGACGTCGAAAAGCTCAACCTGCTCGAGGTCACCATGGTACGGGTCGGCTCGGCGGGCTATTACGACGCCGAGAAGCTCGCGGCGTTCCTGGCCGAGACGCCGAACGCGCGGATCATCGAGATCACCCTGGACGACAAACTGCTCGGCTTCGCCATCGTCTTCACCGACGAAACCCGCATGCACGCGTGGGCGTTGGGGTATGACCGCGAGACCAAGCTGACATTCAGTCCGTATTACCTGATGTGGGGGTCGTTCATGCGCTTGGGCTATGAGCTTGGGCTGCCTCGGTTGGAGGCGGGCAGGCGCAACGGCGAGTTCAAGATGCGCTACGGCTTGGTGCCACAGGAACTGAGCGCGTACGTGGTGGACGTGTGATGGGCGGGTTCTCCGTCACACCAGGCCTGCCGGACGACTGGGACGGCGCGGCGGGCGATTGCTCGGCGCTGGGCCGAGCGCGGTGGATCAACTTCGGCCAGTCCTGGTTTCCCGGGCCCTATCACACCTTCGCGCTGCGCGGCGCCGACGGGACGTGCGAGGTGGCGATGGGCGGAGCGGTGCTGCCCGCACCCGCCGCGGTCCCGCGTCGGGACCCGTGGCACATCCTGACGGGGCGGACCGCGGACCTCGGCCTGTTCACCGCCGAGGACCATCCGTGGCCACGCGACCTCGATCCGGACACCGTGTACCCGTGTCTGATGTTGATGTATCCGTACTACGGCACGTTCCCGGTCGGGACGCAGACGGCGGACCCGAGTGGGCTGCGCGAGTTCGTCGACGGGCTGGTGGGGTGGGCCAAGTCCACTGGCATCGCGTCGATCGCGGTGCTCTACCTGACCCCGCGCGCGGACCCGTTGGTTGCCGCGCTGGCCGACGCCGGTTTCGCCACCTCCCTGATGGGACAGCGGTGCGACATGCCGGTCACCTGGTCGGATTTCCCCGGATACCTGAAGTCGCTGCCGAAGAAGTATCGCGACGAGGTCAAGCGTGAGCTCAACCGCATGCGGGAACGCGGTCTGGTGACCGGGATCCGCGCGCTGGCCGACGATGAACCGGAACTGCTGGACCTGCGCTGCAGGCTGATCGCCAAGTACGATGGCGGGGTCAACCGGGCCGACCAAGCGGCGATCTTCGACATGATCCGGCAGTACGTCGACCCCGAGGACATCACGGTGTTCACCGTCAGCGACGGCGATCGGCTGGTGAGCTTCAGTCTGTTCATCCAGGACGGTCGCGAGTGGACGGTGATGCTCACCGGAACGGCATACGGTGAGCCGAACGCCGACTACGGCTACTTCTCGTGCATGTTCTACCAACCGGCGGAACTCGCGCCTGCCAAGGGAATCACGCAGCTGTCCTATGGTTACGGGACGCTGGACGCCAAGCGCCGTCGCGGCTGTCTGCTGTACCCCTACCAGGCCGCTGAGCTACGCCTCTGAACCATGTCGGTCCGCCGCCCCGCGGCGAGGCAGGGGCCGATCAGGCGGTCGCGCTCACCAGCCAGCAGGCCGCGGTGAACCGGACCTCGTCGCCGTGTACGTACGGGGCGAAGGCGGGACGGACGGCGGCGACCACCGCCTCGCGGGTCTGGGTGTCCTCGGTGCTCAGTGCGATCCCCACCGGGCCGAGCCGGGTGAAGTAGCCGACGAGTTCGGATTCCGGGAACACGCACTCGACGTCCACCGGCCGTAGGTCCGGGTCGCGCCAGCCCGCGTCGGACAGGATGCGTTCGACCTTGCCCGCGTCGGCGAAGGCGAACTGGCCCGGCCCATCCGGGTCGCGGGCGGGCAGGTCTGGCAGCAGCGGCGCCGCCGCGGTCTCGGCGGTGGTCATGAACGGGTTCTCCGTGATGTCGCGCCACACGATCATCCGCAGGGCGGCGCCGTCGGCCGCGGCCCGGCGCAGGGTGGTGAACGCCGCGGTCGGGTCGGCGAAAAACATGACGCCGAAGCGCGACGCCACGGCGTCGAACGTGGCGGGCGCGAACTCGTGCGATCCGGCGTCGGCGATGAGGAACCGTGCGTCGACGCCCGCGCGTTCAGCCCGCGCCTGCGCGGCGGCGATCATCGTCGCGGAGACGTCGACCCCGACGCACTCGGCCCCGCCGCGGGCGATGGCGACGGTCGTGCCGCCGGTCCCGCAGCCGACGTCGAGCACCCGCCGCCTGCCCGCGACCTCCTTGGCCAGCAGGTCCTCCAACGGCCGGAACAGGCCGTCCAGCAACCCCTGCGCCTCGACCCAGGCGTTGCCCGCGACCCCGTTCCATCGGGCGCGCTGTTCGTCTTCGAGCGTCATACGGCCATTCTCCCCGTGATCGCCATTACCCGTCGGCGCTAGCCGGACCTTCCTGGCTTTCTTGATCGTTTGGCGTGTCGTCCTTGCTGGCACTGGAGAATCCAGCATCCAGGGTGTATTACCTAAACGTGCCCTCGATCGTCGGTAAACGCATCAGCGGGAAG
>NZ_JBOHGC010000170.1:0-1351 GCF_050699995.1 Actinokineospora sp.
GGTCTCGCCGTACCTCTACATCTCGCCGTTCTTCCTGCTGTTCGCCGTGTTCGGCCTGTTCCCGCTGGCGTACACGGCGATCATCTCGACCACGGCGTGGAGCCCGCGCAGACCGGGCAGCGCGGACGTGTCGGTGGGCCTGGACAACTACCGAACCCTGCTCACCGACGAGAACTTCCACAACGCGCTGATCAACACCTTGGGCATCGGGTTGGTGTCGACGGTTCCGCAGCTACTGCTGGCGCTGGGAATCGCGCACCTGCTGAACTACCGCCTGCGCGGACGGCTGGTCTTGCGGATGGGTGTCCTGGTCCCGTACGTGACGTCGGTGGCGGCCGTCGCGCTGATCTTCAACCAGATGTTCGCCCGCGACTTCGGCCTGCTGAACTGGCTGCTGCAGCCCTTTGTGGACAGTCCGGTCGACTGGCGGGCGGACAGCTGGTCGTCGTGGATCGCGGTGTCGGTGATGGTCATGTGGCATTGGACGGGCTACAACGCCCTGATCTACCTGGCGGCGATGCAGACGATCCCGTACGACCTGTACGAGTCGGCGTCGATCGACGGGGCGGGCAAGTGGCAGCAGTTCTGGCACATCACCGTCCCGAGCCTGCGGCCGACGATCATCTTCACCGTCATCGTCTCCACCATCGGAGCATTGCAGCTGTTCGCCGAACCATTCCTGTTCGACACCACCCGCAACAACAACGGCGGCTCGGAACGGCAGTTCCAGACGATCGTTCTGTACCTGTACCAACAGTTCTGGACCAACGGCCGCTACGGCTATGGCGCGGCGATCGCGTGGACGCTGTTCGTGATCACCGTGGTCATCGCGGCCGTGAACTTCGTCCTGACCCGCCGCATCCGGTCGAGCGACTAGGAGGGCACCCATGAGCGACGACACCGCTGAGCGACCACCCGACCGCACACCGGCATGGGAACGCCACCTCCACTGCGTCCCGAAACGCACCGCGCAGCCCACCCCACCCGACGACCCCCGCGCGGGAGGGCACCCCCTGATGCCCACAAGACCGGCACCCCCACCCTCCCCAGAGAGCACGGCCTGATGCCGACAACCTCCACAACCCCAAAACCCGCCCCCGCGCTTCCCAGGGGGGACAGCCCTTGGCCAGTCTATCGGGAGGGGGCGACAGAAACGGGCGAAAGACGGCGGCCTGTGGATAACCTACGGGCTGTTGATAACTGAGGTTTCGCACTTTTCGTGATGACACGGTTGGTTGATCTTCACGTGACACGGGGCGATGACGGCGACACTGGCCGGACATGGCGGAAGCATCGGCGTTCCTTATAACCGCCCGTTGTCGGGAGATTCGCCGATGCTTCCAGCGCTCAC